>JAMNXS010000011.1 GCA_023653025.1 Burkholderiaceae bacterium | reverse complement strand
TGGAAGGAGGTGATGAAGGTCAAGATGTAAGGCGGTTAATGTTCCTTGACCGAACTCATGAAACAAACAGTTTGCAAAAATAAACATAAGGATTTCCCTTAGTATCGCTCCCATGTTGTCGCTGCAACGCAGCGATTTCAAACCTGGGGGAACCGCATGCAAACGCTACAAAAAATCAGCAGTGAGTATGTCGATCCGCGCAGTTATGCGGAGGTCGGCAAAGTCTCGAAGATGCCGGACAATTTTCCACGACTCTGGTCGACGGTCGAACAGATCTGCCAGATCCTGCGCATCGATGCCGAGGACTCGCCTGCCGGCGATGCCTACCGATTCCAGCACATCAAATCGCGCACCGGCGCGCGCGTCTACTCTGCGGGCGATCGCTGCGATGCGCTGTTCATCGTCTACGCCGGCTTCCTGAAGACCTCGTGGGTCGACAAGTACGGCAATGAGAAAATTCTCGACTTCCCGATGAAGGGCGATGTGGTCGGGTTCGACGGCATCGAATCCAAGCAGTTCAAGAACACGCTGGTAGCCTTATCCGACATCGAACTGATCGTCGTGCCGATGGATTTTTTCCATGCCAGCTCGAGCCATGCCTACGGCTTCCGGCGCCGCATCCTCGAGTTGATGAGCAATGCGCTGATCGCAGGCCAGAAGGTCGAGTACATGATGGGCACGCTGCCGGCCGAGGCGCGCGTGGCGAAGTTTTTACTGTCGATCTCGCAGAAGTTTCGGGCGATGGGTTTTTCCGACAAGTCCTTCCACCTGCGGATGACGCGCGAGGACATCGGCAGCTACCTCGGCCTGACGCTCGAAACCGTCAGCCGCACGCTGTCGGGCTTCAGCCGCTGCGGTTTCATCCGGGTCGATCAGAAATTCATCGAGATCATGGATGTCGACGGGCTGAAACTGCTGCGCCGCCTGCCGGCGCTCAAGCGCTAGCCTGCCCCGCCGGCTCGCTCGCCGGGCCGGCGCCGGCCGGGGAGGCCACCTGTGATTTAATGGCAGGTGTTTCCACTTTCCCCCGACTGCCCACCATGGATGCCAAACAGATTGCCCGGCTGCTCGGCGCGATGTCGATCGAGGAGCGCGTGCAGATCATCAAGTGCCTGCTCGACGCCGGCCCCGAAGGGATGCAGATGCTGGACATCGCCGCCCGCATCGATCTCGGCGCGTCCGCCGTCTACAAGCAACTCGAGTCGCTGGCCGGGCTCGAGATGGTGTTCGTGAAGTCGGTCGACAACAACAAGGTCTATATCGCTAACGCGCGCCAGCTCGAGGAACTGTTCGAGTACCTGTACCAGCACTTCGGCCCCGGCTACGCTGCGAGAAAGGCAGCCGAGGCAGCCGAGGCAGCCGAGGCCCAAGGTGCCGCAACCGCCGGCGAAGCCTGAACCGGCATCCTCCCCGGGCAAGCTAGCCACACCCTATGCCGGCGCATCGGCCGCCGGCTGGCACCCGCAGGCCGGAACGGGCCTCCCCAATTCCCGACGTCCGCTGGGGTTATTCGAACTGACGCGGAAAACCCCCTCAATCCCCGGCCATGGTCGCCGTAACAACGCCATAGCATGTCCCCCTGATGAACGCCGGAGCCGAGACCATGAGCCACCCTGACCAGTTGTCCGAACGCACGCGCTGGGGAATCGGTGCGCGTCTGACGCTGATGACCTTCGTGCTGGTCGGCCTCGTCCTGTCGGCGCTGGTTGCCGGCATAGGCTATTCGACATCGAAGCTGCTCGAGGAGCGCGCGATTGCGCATGTGGCCGACGATGCGCGGTCGGTCGTCAACATGATCCAGATGTTCAACCAGGCCGTCAGCAGTTCGGTCCAGCGCTTTTCGAAGATGTTTGCCGGCGGATTTGGCGACGGCTTCGCGCTCGAGCCAGGCAAGACGGTCGATGTGGGCGGACGCCCGACCCCGGTGCTGCGCAGCGGCGGCACGGTGCTCAACGGCGATTTCGGCAACCCCGACCGCTTCACCGAGCGCACCGGTGTGCCGGCCACCATCTTCGTGCGCAGCGGCGACGACTTCATTCGCATCTCCACGTCGGTGCGCAAGGAAAACGGCGAACGCGCCGTCGGCACCGCGCTCGACCGCGCCAGCCCGGCGTATGCGCGGCTGCTCGCCGGGCGCAGCTATCAGGGACTGGCCAAGCTGTTCGGCAAACAGGTCATCTCCGAGTACCGTCCGGTGCGCGACGCCGGCGGCGCCGTGATCGGTGCGCTGTACGTCGGGGTCGACATCAGCGACGATATGAACGCCCTCAAGGACAGGATACGCGCGCTGAAGGTCGGCGAGACCGGCTATTTCTATGTGCTGGACGCACGCGAGGGCAAGGACCGCGGCCTGTTGCTGCTGCATCCGGTGAAAGAGGGGCAGAGCCTGCTGGAGGCGAAAGACAGCGACGGCCGCGCGTTCATCCGCGAGATGCTGGACAAGAAGCAGGGCGTGATCCGCTACCCGTGGATCAACAAGGAAAAAGGCGAGACGGCGGCGCGCGAAAAAGTGGTCGCCTACCAGGAATTTGCCGACTGGGGCTGGCTGGTGGCCGGCGGCGCGTATACCGAGGAAATCACGCGCGAGTTCGCGCGGCTGCGCAACCTGTACATGCTGGCCGTGCTGCTGGCGCTGGGCGTCGTGGCCTCGGTTCTGTACGTGATCATCCGCCGCACTGTCGCCCGGCCGCTGGCCGAGGCCAGCCGTCTCGCGGAGCGCATGTCCACCGGCGACCTCACCGGCAGGCTCGAGGCCGCGCGGCGCGACGAGATCGGACAACTGATCGGCGCCATGAACGGCATCAGCGACGGCCTGTCGTCCGTCGTGCGCCGGGTGCGCGAGGGCTGCGACCAGATCGCCAATGCGTCCGGCGAAATCGCCGGCGGCAACCGCGATCTGTCAGCCCGCACCGAGCAGCAGGCCGCCAGCGTCGAGGAGACAGCATCGTCGATGGAGGAACTGACGTCGACCGTGCGCCAGAACGCCGACAATGCGTCGCAGGCCAACCAGCTGGCCGCGTCGGCCGCCGAGCTGGCACGCGATGGCGGCCGGATGGTGGCGCGGGTGGTGACGACCATGGCCGACATCGATGCCTCGTCGAAGCACATGGCCGACATCATCGGGGTGATCGACGGCATCGCCTTCCAGACTAACATCCTCGCGCTGAATGCGGCGGTCGAGGCGGCGCGCGCCGGCGAGCAGGGACGCGGTTTTGCCGTCGTTGCCGCCGAGGTGCGCGCGCTGGCCGGACGCAGCGCGGCGGCGGCCAAGGAGATCAAGTCGCTGATCGGCGATTCGGCCGGTCGCATCGGCGAGGGCAGCGCGCTCGCCGCCGAGGCCGGCGCGATGATGCAGCAGGTGACCGATGGCGTGGCCAGGGTGTCGGACATCATCGCCGAGATCAGCGCGGCCAGCAGCGAGCAGAGCGCCGGCATCGACCAGGTGAACCGCGCGATTTCCCACATCGATCAGGGCACGCAGCAGAACGCCGCGCTGGTCGAGCAGGCGGCGGCCGCCGCCGACAGCATGGCGCAGCAGTCGGCGGCGTTGCTGGAGTCGGTGCGGGCGTTTAGGGTATGAATCTGACTATGGTCGTGTATGGCGGATTTCGCTGCGCTCTATCCGCCCTACACAATTCATAAGCAACGGGATCGACCGTAGGGCGGATTTCGCTGCGCTCTATCCGCCCTACGCAATTCATAAGCAACGGGATCGACCGTAGGGCGGATAGAGCGCAGCGAAATCCGCCACGACTAGCCCGACACACCACTATCGACATTCCGAGTCGAACTTCTCCTGCGCGCGCCGCAGCCGCACGCGCGCCTTCTCCGCCTTGTCGAGCGTGGTCTCGCGCAGGTCTTCCTCGCGCCATTTGACCTGCTGCGTCAGCGACCGGCATTTCTTTTCTCGTGCCGCCGCGCCGCGCGCAGCGAGGTCGCGGATCTGCTGGTCCTGCCGCTCGCGCTGCTCACGCAGCTTCTGCAGCCGGTTCAGTTCCGTGCGTTCGCGCTTGAGCCGGTCGTCGGTCGCCGGTGCGGCCGGCGGCGGTGGCGGCGCCAGCGAGCGGCCGTCGCAGGGCAGGTCGGTATACATGGGCTGGCCGCCGGTCTCGCAGCGGTGGACCGCCGAGGCGGCGGAAGGGACCAGCAGCAAGGGCAGCGCGGCCAGCAGCGCGCGCCGGGCAAATGCATTCATGCGGACTCCGTGGACAGTGGGAATCCGGCGAAAGCCGCTCTACAGCACCTTCCCCGGATTCATCAGGTTCAGCGGGTCTAGCGCCCGCTTGATGGCCATCATCATGTCCAGCTCGGTCCCGGATTTGTAACGCTTGATTTCGTCGCGCTTGAGCGCGCCCAGCCCGTGCTCGGCCGAGATCGAGCCGCCGAAGCGGTGCACGCTGTCGTGCACGACGAGGTTGACTTCGGGCTGCCGGCGCAGGAATTCATCGTCGTCGGCGCCCGCCGGCGCCGACACGTTGTAATGCAGGTTGCCGTCTCCGAGGTGGCCGAAGATGACCATCCGGCAGCCGACAAAGCGGCGCTGCAGCTCGGCATCGGTCTGCTCGACGAAATCGGCAATGCGTGAGATCGGCAGCGCGATGTCGTGCTTGATGTTCTTGCCTTCGGCTGCCTGCGCCATCGAGATATGCTCGCGCAGCGCCCACAGCGCAGTCGACTGCGACAGCGAGGCGGCGATCGCGGCATCCCTGACCAGGCCACGCTCAAGCGCCACGCCGGCGACCGACTCGAGCAGCGCCGCCGCATGAGCTGCCGACTCGGCATCGGAAATCTCGAGCAGCACATAGTGCGGATGACGTCCTGCGAACGGCGAGCGAAGCGTGCTGAAATGCTTTGCCACCAGTTGCAGGCAGACGTCGGAAAACAGTTCGAAGCCGGTCAGGGATGCATCGCAGCGCTGCCGTGCCACGGTGAGCAGGGCCAGCGCATCGCGTGGCGAGCCGAGCGCAAACAGCGCGGTAGCCCGCGCTGCCGGTAGCGCGAAGAGTTTCAGCACGGCGGCGGTGATGATGCCCAGCGTGCCCTCGGCACCGATGAACAGGTCGCGCAGGTCATAGCCGGTGTTGTCCTTCCGCAGGCCGCGTAGTCCGTTCCAGACCTCGCCCTGCGCGGTGACGACTTCGAGCCCCAGCGTCAGCTCGCGCATGTTCCCGTAGCGGAGCACAGCCGTGCCGCCGGCATTCGTCGACAGGTTGCCGCCGATCGTGCAGCTGCCCTCGGAGGCGAGCGATAGCGGGAACAGCCGTCCCGCATCAGCCGCTGCCTGCTGGACTTGCTGCAGCAGACAGCCGGCCTCGGCGGTCAGCGTGTCGTTGACAGGATCGACGTTGCGGATGCGGTTCAGGCGCGCCAGCGACAGCACGACGGCCTCGCCACTGGCGTCGGGCACGCTGCCCAGCACCAGCCCGGTGTTGCCGCCCTGCGGGACGACAGGCACACGATGCTGAGCGCAGTGGCGCGCCAGCGCGGCCACTTCGGCGGTGTCGGCCGGGCGCAGCACCGCGAGCGCACGACCGGTGAAGCGGCCGCGCCAGTCGGTCAGGAAGCGCGCCATGTCGTCGCCGGTCAGGACCTGCGCATCCCCGATCGTGGCACGGCACTGCGCGAGGAAGGCGGCGCTCATCGCTGCTGCTCGTGTCCTTCGGCGGCCTTCTCGATGGCCTCGCGCGCCAGCCGTTTCGCTTGCTGCTTGTACGGGCGCAGGAAGAAGATTGCGCAGAAGAAGTAGGCGCTCGACAGCAGGATCTCACCGAAAGCCAGCCATTGCGACGGCCCGCTCTCGCTCCATGCGCGCACCACGCCCTCGGTAAAGTACAGCAGGATCATCATCGACGCCCACTGCATCGTGTAGACGTTGCGGCGCAGCGTACCGGGCAGCGGCGCCAGCAGCGGCAGCGCCTTGATCACCATCCACGAGCCACCCGGACGCAGCGGTGCGAGCACCAGCTCCCACAGCACGCACAGCACGATCAGCAGCACGAGGCTGGCGGAGGCGATGCGGTGCAGGCGCAGCAGGGAGGGCGTGAGTTCCATGGCTTATCGGGGTTGCAGTTGTATTGCGATGCCGGCCAGCCGCCGGCCGAGCGCGATGGCGAGTCGGCGCGACTCGTCGCCGAGGGCGCGCTCGCCCTGCACGCCGCTCCAGTGCGTGGCGCCGTAGGGCGAGCCGCCGGAGGCAGTCGTCATCAGCGCCGGCTCGGTGTAGGGCAGGCCGGTGATCAGCATGCCGTGATGCAGCAGCGGCAGCATCATCGACAGCAGCGTCGTCTCCTGCCCGCCGTGCAGGCTGCCGGTGGAGGTAAATACGCAGGCCGGCTTGCCGGCCAGCGCGCCGGACAGCCATTGCGCGCTGGTGCCGTCGAGGAAGTACTTCAGCGGCGCGGCCATGTTGCCGAAGCGGGTGGGCGAGCCGAGCGCGAGCGCGGCGCATTGCGCGAGGTCGTCCGGCTCGACGTAGGGCGCGCCGGCGGCCGGCACCGCCGGTTCGGTCGCTTCGGCCACCGTCGATACCGGCGGCACGGTGCGCAGCACCGCCTCGCAGCCGGGAACGCCCTCGACGCCCTGCGCGATCAGTTCGGCCAGCTTGCGCGTGGCGCCGTTGCGCGAGTAGTAAAGGACGAGGATCTTCAGCAGGGGCGGGCTCATGACTTGTTATTATAGGCCGCTTTACATGCCCCTTTCGCAACCCAAAATTCCGGCCCGGGTTTTCGGTCCGGCTGCTCGGCCCGAGTTTTCATCCACGCGCATGACGCCACGTTCCCCCGATCCCGAAGCGCGCTGGACGCGCGTGCAGACCCGCGACCTGCTGCGCTTCGTGCTGCGCCGGCTGCGCGAGGAGCGGCTGCCAGAGGTCGCCGGCAGCCTGACCTACACGACCGTGCTGGCGCTGGTGCCGGTGTTGACGATTGCATTCGCGATCTTCACGACCTTCCCGTTGTTCACGACCTTCCGCGATTCGCTCGAGGCTTATTTCGTGCAGTCGGTGATGCCGCGCGGCGTGGCTAACACCATACTCGACTACCTGACGCAGTTCTCGGCCAAGGCCAGCCGGCTGTCGGCCGCCGGCGCCGTGTTTCTGATCGTGACCGCCATCTTCATGTTCGGCACGGTCGACCGCACGCTGAACCGCTTGTGGCGCGTGCGCGAGACGCGGCCCTTCCTGCAGCGGATGGTCGTCTACTGGTCGGTGATGACGATGGGGCCGCTACTGCTGGGCGCCTCGCTGACGGCCGCGTCCGAATTCCTGCCGCTGCTCGGCGCCGGCTCGCGCAAGGGCTCGCTGCTGCTCGGCGCGCTGACCCTGCTGCTGTCGCTCGGCTTGTCGACGCTTGCCTTCGCGCTGCTTTACCAGACCGTGCCGAACCGGCAGGTGGATTGGCGCGAGGCCGTGATCGGCGGCCTGGTCGCGGCCATCGCGTTCGAGATCACGCGCCGCCTATTCGCGTTCGCGATCAACCTCGGCGGCGGCTATCGCGCTATCTATGGCGCGCTGGCGGCCGTGCCGATTTTCCTGATCTGGGTCTATCTGTTCTGGCTGATCACCCTGCTGGGCGCGGTGGTGGCCGCAGCGCTGCCGGTCGTCCGCTACGAGCGCTGGTGGCACAGCGCGGCGCCGGGCGGCGAGTTCCTCGACGCAATGGCGGTGCTGAAGGTGCTGATCGATGCGCGCGCCGGACAGGCGGCGGTCGATGTGCTGAAGCTGCGCGAGCTGACCCGTCTCGGCTTCGAGGAATCGGACGCCCTGCTGCAGCGGATGCTGGAGGCCGGCTGGGTCGCTCGCCTGCGCTCCGACGGCAAGATCGGGCTGCGCTGGCGGCGCCGCTCGTGGCTGCGGCAGGAGCGCTGGACGCTGCTGGCCAGCCCGGAGCGGCTGACGCTGGCCGAGATCTACCGCCGCTTCGCATTCACGCCGGCGCCGCAGTCGCCGCTGGCGGCGCGCGTCGACCGCATGGTCGAGCGCGACCTGTCGCTGACGCTGGCCGATTACTTCGCGGCCTCGGAAGCGAAGCGGAACAGCGTCTCTAGCACCTGATCCGGCTGCTCGGCCATCAGCGCATGGCCGCTTCCCTCCAGCGTCACCACGCGCGCGCCCGGCATGGCTGCTGCCAGCGCCGCGGCGGCCTTCGGCGGCGTCATCACATCCTTGCGGCCGAGCAGGAACAGCGCCGGGCAGGCCAGCGCGGCGGCGGCCTGTTCGCCATGCACGTAGTCGTTACAGGCTGTGAAATCGGTGAAGAACACCTGCTCGGGATTGCGCTGCGCAATACGCTGCATCAGCCGCCGGCTGCCGCCGGGCACATAGAAGCCGGGGCCGGGCGCCGACGGCTTTTGCGCGATCGACGAATGCGACCACTGGTTCACCATCTCGATGGCCGCCGGCTCGCGCTCGCGCGCCGTCTCGAGCAGCGCGGGCGACACTTTCATCGGATAGGCGGTGCCGACCAGCGCGATGCCCGCCACGCGTTGCGGACGGCGCGCGGCTGCCTCGAGCGCAATCAGCGAGCCCATGCTGTGCCCGATCAGGACCGCCTTGCCTGCGCCGGCCGCGTCGAGCAGAGCATTGAGCCAGTCGGCCATCTGCTCGACGCTGGCCAGCGCCGGTGCGGCGCTGCGGCCGTGGCCGGGCAGGTCGACTGCCAGCACCGCGAAGCCGTGGTGGGCGAAGTAGCGCGACTGCAGGCCCCAGACCGAGTGGTCGTTCTGCGCGCCGTGGATGAAGACGGCGACCGGCAGCGCCGGATCGAAGCGCTTGCCGCCGGTGTAGGCATAGGCGCGCCGGCCGTGGAGATCGAAGTCCATCTCAGGCCCCTTTCTGCGCGGCTTTCAGCCCGCGCTTCAGATCGTCGATCAGGTCGTCCGCATCCTCGAGGCCGACCGATAGCCGCATCGTGCCCTCGGTGATGCCGGCGGCGGCAAGCTGCTCAACCGGCACCCGGAAATGCGTGGTCGACGCCGGATGGATCACCAGCGACTTCGCATCGCCGACATTGGCCAGATGCGAGAACACTTGCAGCGCTTCGACGAAACGACGGCCGGCCGCCCGGTCGCCCTTGAGCGCGAACGAGAACACGGCGCCGCAGCCGCGCGGCAGCAGGCGCCGCGCCAGCGCGTAGTCGGGATGCGACGGCAGCTCCGGGTAAGAGACCGACTCGACCGCCGGATGCGCGGCAAGGAACTCGACCACGCACCGCGCATTGGCCACGTGCCGCTCCATCCGCAGGCTCAGCGTCTCGATCCCCTGCAAGATGGTGAAGGCGTTGTGCGGGCTCATCACGGCGCCGAAGTCGCGCAGGCCTTCGCGGCGCGCGCGCAGCGCAAACGCGCCGACGGTCGACTCCTCGGCGAACACCATGCCGTGGAAGCCGTCGTAGGGTTCGCACAGTTCGGCGAAGCGGCCGGTTTTTTCATGGGCGGCCTGCCAGTCGAAAGTGCCGCCGTCGACCAGCAGCCCGCCGACGGCCGTGCCATGCCCGCACAGGAACTTGGTGGCCGAATGGAAGACCAGGTCGGCGCCGTGATCGAGCGGCCTCAGCAGCCACGGCGTGGTGAAGGTCGAGTCCACCATCAGCGGCAGGTGATGCTCGTGCGCGATGGCAGCGACCCGCTCGATGTCGAGCACGTCGAGCCCCGGATTTCCCAGCGTCTCGGCAAACAGGACCTTGGTGTTCGGGCGGATGCCGGCGCGCCAGGCGTCGAGGTCACGCGGATCAATGAACGTGGTCTCGATGCCGAAACGCTTCATCGTGTAGCCGAGCAGGTTCTGCGAGCCGCCGTACAGCGCGCGCGAGGCCAGCACATGCGAGCCGGCGCCGGCAATCGTCGCCAGCCCCAGATGCAGCGCCGCCTGTCCGCTGGCCACGGCCAGGCCGGCCACGCCGCCTTCGAGCGCGGCGATGCGCTCCTCGAGCACCGCATTGGTCGGGTTCGAGATGCGCGAATACACATGGCCCGAGCGTTCCATGTTGAACAGCGCGGCCGCATGGTCGGAATCGCGGAAGACGAAGGAGGTCGACAGGTAGATCGGCGTGGCGCGCGCGCCGGTCGCAGGGTCGGGCGCGCCGCCGGCGTGCAGCGACAGGGTGTCGAATCCCGGGGGTCTGGGTTCGCTCATGCGGTAAAGTCTCCTTGGCAGCGGTGTTGTTGGGCCGGAACGGCAGTGTCCGGCGATTATAGGATGGCCAACCACGTGGCCAACCGCGTGGCCGACAGCGTGGCCGACAGCGTGGCTCATGGCGCGACCAACCGGGCAGGCGGCGCGCGGCTGGCTTTTTTGGCAAGAGTCGGCTACATTGGGTCGCAGGGGACACCAAAAACAGGAGGAGACACATGAAGGTTTCCGAAATTCTCAAAGTCAAGGGCAACATCCTGTACACCGCGCCGCCCGAGATGTCGCTGCTCGAGGCGATCAACATTATGTCCGGGCGCGACATCGGTTCGCTGGTCGTCATGAAGGACGGCAAGATGCAGGGCATGCTGAGCTTCCGCGAAGTCATGAACGCGATCGACCGCCAGACCGGCTCGGTGGCCGGCGGCACGGTGGGCGAGCACATGGCAACCAACATCATGACGATTTCACCGGACACCGAGATCAACGACATCCGCCGCCTGATGCTCGAGCGTCACGCGCGCTATGTGCCGGTGCTCGACCATGACGGCACGCTGATGGGCGTGATGTCGTTCTACGATGTCGCCAAGGCGGTGTTCGAGGCGCAGACCTTCGAGAACAAGATGCTCAAGGCGTATATTCGCGACTGGCCGGCGGAGACGGAGGAGTAAGGGTTCGTCGCGAGCCTCCGCTTTCTCGGTTGTGCGGTTGATCGGCGATGGGTCCCAGCTTGCGCCGGGACCCAGGTTTTTGACGACTTCATCCAAACGACATGATCCCATCCCCCTCCAGCCAGTTCTCACTGCTCGCGCAACGCCGCTTTGCCCCCTTCTTCGGCGCGCAATTCCTCGGCGCCTTCAACGACAACCTGTTCAAGACCGCGCTGGTGACCGTGGTCACCTTCGACGCGCGCTCATGGACCGACATCGATGTCGGGCTGCTGAACAACCTGATCGCCGGCCTGTTCATCCTGCCGTTCATGCTGGCCTCGGCCACGGCCGGACAGGTCGCCGAAAAGTTCGACAAGGCTGCGCTGATGCGGACCGTGAAGTGGATGGAAATTGCGATCATGGGCGTGGCCGCCGTCGGCTGGTTCACGCACAGCCTGTGGCTGCTGATCGCGGCCATCGTCGGCATGGGACTGCACTCGACACTGTTCGGCCCGGTCAAGCACTCGTACCTGCCGCAGCACCTGTCGGAGCGCGAACTCATCGGCGGCAACGGCATGGTGCAGATGGGCACCTTCGTCGGCATCCTGACCGGGCAGCTGTCCGGCGCGGCGCTGGTCGGCTGCTGCGGCGACCTGCAGCTGGGCCTGATCGCCGGCGCGACGCTCGCGGTGGCCGCGCTCGGCCTGCTGTGCACGCTGTTCGTGCCGACTACGCCGGCCGCCGTGCCCGACCTGGCGGTCAGCCGCAATCCGTTTGCGGAGATGGCGCGCAACCTCCGTTTCTCGGCAGCGAACCGCGACGTGTTCGTCGCCATGCTCGCCAATTCCTGGTTCTGGTTCTTCGGCGCGATGATCCTCGCGCAGTTTCCGGTCTTCGCGCGCGATGTGCTGCGCGGGTCGCCCGAGGTGTTCGCCGTCCTGCTGACCGCGTTCTCGGTCGGCATCGGCGCCGGCTCGCTGATGTGCGAGCGGCTGTCGGGCCGCACCATCCATCTGGGGCTGGTGCCGCTGGGCGCGCTGGGTCTGACGGCCTTCGGCATCGACCTCTTCCTTGCCGCCAGCGCGCCGATGCCGGCAACCGCCACCGCCGGCTCGCTGCTGGCCGGACCGCAGTGGCGCATCCTGCTCGACTGCTTCCTGCTCGGCGCCTTCGGCGGCATTTACGTCGTACCGTTGTTCGCGCTGATCCAGACCCGCGCGGAGCGCAGCCACCTGTCGCGCACCATCGGCGGAATGAACATCCTGAATGCGCTGTTCATGGTGGTCGCCGCGCTGGTGGCGATGGTACTGCTGGGTTCGGGTGTGCCGGTGCCGGGCATCTTCCTCTTCACCGCGCTGGCCAATGCCGCTCTGCTGGCGCTCCTGTGCGTGGTCCGGCCCGAGTATCCGCGCGCGACGCTGGGCTGGCTGTTGGCGCGGTTCGGCGCGCGCCGGCTGGTAGAATGACGGCTTCCGCCATTCACCCGCGCGTCCTTCCATGTCCGGCAATACCCTCGGCACCCTGTTCACCGTCACCACCTTCGGCGAATCCCACGGCCCCGCGATCGGCTGCGTGATCGACGGCTGCCCGCCGGGCCTAGAACTGTCGGAGGCCGACATCCAGCCGGAACTCGACCGCCGCCGCCCGGGCACCTCGCGCCATGTCACGCAACGCAACGAGCCCGACACGGTCGAGATCCTGTCCGGCCTCTACGAGGGCAAGACTACCGGCACCCCGATCGCGCTGCTGATCCGCAACCAGGACCAGCGCAGCAAGGATTACGGCAACATCACCGACCGCTTCCGTCCCGGCCACGCGGACTACACCTACTGGCACAAGTACGGCATCCGCGACCCGCGCGGCGGCGGCCGCTCGTCGGCGCGCCTCACGGCTCCGGTGGTGGGCGCGGCCGCCGTTGCGAAGAAGTGGCTGAAACAGCAGTTCGGCACCGAGTTCAAGGGGTGCATGAGCCAGCTCGGCGAGATCGCGATCCCGTTCCAGGCCTGGGACCATGTGCCGAACAATCCGTTCTTTTCGGCCAACGCCGACATCGTGCCGCAGCTCGAAGACTACATGGACGAGCTGCGCAAGGCCGGCGATTCCTGCGGCGCGCGCATCGACGTGGTCGCGCAGCGCGTGCCGGTCGGCCTCGGCGAGCCGCTGTTCGACAAGCTCGACGCAGACATCGCGTACGCGATGATGGGCATCAACGCCGTCAAGGGCGTCGAGATCGGCGCAGGCTTCCGCTCGGTTACGCAGAAGGGCACCGAGCACGGCGACGAGATCACACCGCAGGGCTTCCTCACCAATAACGCCGGCGGCGTGCTGGGCGGCATTTCTTCGGGACAGGACATCACGGTGTCCATCGCGATCAAGCCGACCTCCAGCATCCGCTCGCCGAAGCAGTCGATCGACCGCGATGGCAATCCGGTGACGGTCGAGACCTTCGGCCGCCACGATCCCTGCGTCGGCATCCGGGCCACACCGATCGCCGAGGCGATGCTGGCGTTGGTGTTGATGGACCATGCGCTGCGGCATCGGGCGCAGTGCGGGGGTGTCGAACCGGGCCGTGGCTGACCCCACATTTCGCTGGTCGAGTGCAATGGGTCCCAGCTTGCGCTGGGACGATGTTTTGTGGCTGCCGGCTTTTCCATCGTCGTTCCAGCGCAAGCCGGAACCCATGGGTGCCCACCGATGACCCCGACAAGCAAGCCCCTCCAATCGCTGAACTTCGCGCTCTTCTTCTTCGCGTACTACGGCTACATCGGCGTGTTTTCGCCCTATGCCAGCCTGTACTTTGCGGACCAGGGAATCGGCGCGGCGCAGATCGGCGTGCTGATGTCGCTGATGCAGGTGATGCGCATCTTCGGTCCCAACCTCTGGGGCTGGGTGGCCGATCACACCAGCCGACGCGTGCTGGTGCTGCGCATGACCTCGATCGCCGCCGCCGTTGCCTTCTGCGGCATCTTCTGGGGACAAAGCTTTCTGTTCTACTTCGGCGTGCTGCTGCTGCTGAACCTGTTCACCAGCGCGCAGGGTCCGTTGTCCGAGGCGCTGATGCTGTCGGCGATGCGCGGCGACCTCACGCATTACGGCCGCCTGCGGCTGTGGGGCTCGGTCGGCTTCATCGCGTCGGTGATGCTGTCCGGGCAGCTGCTGGACTGGTACGGGGTCGGCCTGGTGCCGTGGATCGCGCTGGCGCTGCTGGCGATGGTGGCGGCGGTCACGCTCAATATGCGGGAGGAGGGTGCCAACCATGCCGACGCCGCGACGCCGTCGGTCCGGCAATTGCTGCGACAGCGCGAGGTGCTGGCCTTTTTCGCGTCCACCTTCCTGATGGTCGCCGCCCATTCTTCGCTATACGTCTTCTACTCGCTGTACCTGGCCGGCATTGGCTACAGCAAGACCGTGATCGGCCTCATGTGGTCGCTTGGCGTGGTGGCCGAGATCGCGTTCTTCTACTGGCAGGCGCCCCTGTTCCGCCGCTACGGCGTGCGCTGGCTGATGCTGGCCAGCCTCGCTATCGGCGTGCTGCGCTTCCTGATGATCGGCTTTGGCGCCGGCTCGCTGCTGCTGCTGCTGGTCGCGCAGGTGCTGCATGCGGCCACCTTCGGCGTCCATCATTCGGCTTCGGTCGCGACGTTGCAGCGCTGGTTCTCCGGCCCGCTGCAGGCGCGCGGACAGGCGCTGTTCATCAGCATCTCCTACGGGCTGGGCGGCACGCTGGGCGGATTGCTGCTGTCGGCCTGCTGGGATACATTTGGCGCGCGGGTTGTCTATCTGCTGGCCGCCGCGATGTGCGGGCTTGGCTGGATTGCCGCGGCACTGAGCTATCGCTGGCAATCGGGCGGTGCTGGCTCTGCTGTCGCATTTACTGGGAGGTAAGAGAATGCTGAACCTGGTGCGCGGCGCGCTGGCCGCCGTCTTTGCGAGCCTGTCGATCAGCGCGTGCCAGAGCGTAAAAACCACGCAGGCCGGCGTGGTCGGCATCGAGCGCGAGCAGCGGATGGCGATTTCCGCGCAGGCGCTGGAGCAGAGCGCGAACAAGCAGTACAGCCAGCTGATGGCCGAAGCGCAGAAAAAGGGCAAGCTCAATCCCGATCCGGCACAGTTCGCGCGGGTCAAGACCATTGCTGACTCGCTGATCCGGCAGACGCCGGCGTTTCGCCCCGATGCGCAAGGCTGGCGATGGGAATTCAACGTGCTCGATTCGCCGGAAATCAACGCTTGGTGCATGCCGGGAGGGAAAATCGCCGTCTATACCGGTCTCATCGACAAGCTGAAACTCACCGACGACGAACTCGCAGCGGTAATGGGCCACGAGATCGCGCACGCGCTGCGCGAGCACTCGCGCGAGCGAGCCTCGGAGCAGACAGTCGCCGGGCTCGGCATTTCCATCCTTGCCACGGTGGCCGGCGTGGGCCAACTGGGGCAGAAGGGTATGGAGTACGCGTACCAGGGCCTGCTCGGCTTGCCGAACTCGCGCGCGCACGAGACCGAAGCCGACCGCATGGGCGTCGAGCTGGCTGCCCGTGCCGGTTACGACCCGCGCGCGGCCATCAGCCTGTGGAAGAAAATGGGCGAAGCCTCCGGCGGCGAACCGCCGAAGTTCATGTCCACCCACCCGCCGCGCTCGGAGCGCATGCAGGACCTGACCGTGTATTCGGAGAAGGTGATGCCGCTGTATCAGCAGGCGAAGCGGTGAGTCCCAAGGTTGATGGTGGATTTCGCTTCGCTCTATCCACCCTACGGCTCCGGTGCGCTTCGTAGGGCGGGTAGAGCGAAGCGAAACCCGCCGGATGAACGTTGCCCGCCCCATTTTCCGGGGTGAACCCCTGTCGCTATGGCATAATCTCGGGCTGTTTTCCCCGATCCGGCGCGCTGTCCGCGCGATCCCGCCATGGCAAAAACCCTGTACGACAAGCTTTGGGAGTCCCACGTGGTGCACACCGCGGAGGACGGCACTACCATTCTCTACATCGACCGCCATCTGGTCCATGAAGTCACCAGCCCGCAGGCTTTCGAAGGCCTGAAGCTGGCCGGGCGTGCGCCCTGGCGCAACGCGGCGAACCTCGTCGTGGCCGACCACAACGTGCCGACCACGAACCGCGAGGGCGGCATCGCCGATCCGGTATCGCGGCTGCAGGTCGAGACGCTGGACGCCAACGCAAGGGAATACGGTCTCACCTATTTCAACATGCGCGACAAGCGCCAGGGCATCGTGCACGTGATCGGCCCGGAGCAGGGCGCCACGCTGCCCGGCATGACCGTGGTCTGCGGCGACTCGCACACCTCGACGCACGGCGCTTTCGGCGCGCTGGCGCACGGCATCGGCACCTCGGAAGTCGAGCACGTGCTGGCCACGCAGACGCTGCTGGCGAAGAAGTCGAAGTCCATGCTGGTGCAGGTCGAGGGCCGGCTCGGCGCCGGCGTCACCGCGAAGGACATCGTGCTGGCCGTGATCGGCAAGATCGGCACCGCCGGCGGCACCGGCTATGCGATCGAGTTTGCCGGCTCGGCGATCCGCTCGCTGTCGATGGAAGGCCGGATGACGGTTTGCAACATGGCGATCGAAGCCGGTGCGCGCGCCGGCATGATCGCCGTCGACGACACCACGATCAACTACGTGAAGGGCCGCCCGTTCGCGCCCGTTGGCCCGCACTGGGAGCAGGCCGTCGCCCACTGGCGCACGCTGCACTCCGATCCGGACGCGAAGTTCGACGCAGCGGTGATGATCGACGCGGCCGAGATCATTCCGCAGGTCACCTGGGGCACCTCGCCCGAGATGGTCGCGCCGGTCGATGCGCGCGTGCCCGACCCCGACCGGGAAAAGGATCCGGTGAAGCGCGACGCGATGGAAAAGGCGCTGGTCTACATGAACCTCAAGCCGAATACCGCGATCACCGACATCCGCATCGACAAGGTCTTCATCGGCTCCTGTACCAACTCGCGCATCGAAGACCTGCGCGCGGCTGCGGCCGTGGTGCGCGGCAAGTTCCGTGCGTCGAACGTGAAGCTTGCGATGGTGGTGCCGGGTTCGGGCCTCGTGAAAGAGCAGGCCGAGCGCGAAGGCCTCGACAAGATCTTCAAGGACGCCGGTTTCGAATGGCGCGAGCCGGGCTGCTCGATGTGCCTCGCGATGAACGCCGACCGGCTCGAGCCGGGCGAGCGCTGCGCGTCGACGTCGAACCGTAATTTCGAAGGCCGGCAGGGAGCCGGCGGCCGCACCCACCTCGTCAGCCCGGCGATGGCCGCGGCCGCCGGCGTGGCAGGGCATTTCATCGACGTGCGGGCGCTGTAGCCGACATCCGCCAACTCCAGGGAGAACAACAATGAACAAGACCGCAGTCATGTTTGTCGCGCTGGCCCTGCTGCTGGCGGGCTGCAACACTATCAACGGCATCGGCAAGGACTTTGAACGCCTCGGCGAAAAAGTGCAGGACGCGAGCAAGAAGTAAACCCCCCATTCTCATCATGAACACATTTACCGTACTCGATGGCCTGGTCGCACCGCTCGACCGCGCGAACGTCGATACCGACGCGATCATCCCGAAGCAGTTCCTGAAGTCGATCAAGCGCACGGGCTTCGGCCCAAACCTGTTCGACGAATGGCGCTATCTCGATGTCGGCCAGCCCGGGCAGGACAACAGCCGGCGCCCGCTGAACCCGGACTTCGTGCTGAACCAGCCGCGCTACCAGGGCGCGTCCGTCCTGCTGACCCGCAAGAATTTCGGCTGCGGCTCCTCACGCGAACACGCGCCGTGGGCGCTCGAGCAGTATGGCTTCCGCGCGATCGTTGCGCCGAGCTTTGCCGACATCTTCTTCAACAACTGTTACAAGAATGGCCTGCTGCCGATCGTGCTCTCCGAGCAGGAAGTCGACCGGCTGTTCAACGAGGTGAAGGCATTTCCGGGTTACCGGCTCGTCATCGACCTGCCGGCGCAGACCGTCTCGACCGCCAACGGCGACAGCATCTTCCGCTTCGAGATCGACCCGTTCCGCAAGCACTGCCTGATCAACGGACTCGACGACATCGGCCTGACGCTCAAGCATGCGGACACCATCCGCGGCTTCGAGGAGCGCCACATCGCGCGCTTCCCGTGGCTGGCCAACACGATTTCGTAATTCCCATTTTTTCACGCCCATGAAAATCGCAATCCTGCCGGGTGACGGCATTGGCGCCGAGATCGTCGAACAGGCCGTCAAGGTCCTGAATGCGCTTGGCCAGAAGTTCGAGACGGAAACCGCGCCGGTCGGCGGCGCAGGCTACGAGGCGCACGGCCATCCGCTGCCCGACGGCACGCTGAAGCTGGCGAAGGAGGCCGATGCCATCCTGTTCGGCGCCGTCGGCGACTGGAAGTACGATGCGCTCGAGCGCGCGCTGCGTCCCGAACAGGCTATTCTCGGCCTGCGCAAGGAGCTGACGCTGTTCGCCAATTTCCGTCCGGCGATCCTGTACCCGGAACTGGTCGGCGCATCGACGCTCAAGCCCGAGGTGGTTTCCGGCCTCGACATCCTGATCGTGCGCGAACTGAACGGCGACATCTACTTCGGCCAGCCGCGCGGCTTGCGCGAGGCGCCGGACGGCCCGTTCAAGGGCGCGCGCGAAGGCTTCGACACGATGCGCTACTCGGAGCCCGAGATCCGCCGCATTGCCCATGTCGCCTTCCAGGCCGCGCGCAAGCGCGGCAAGCGCCTGACCTCTGTCGACAAGGCCAACGTGCTCGAGACTTTCCAGTTTTGGAAGGACATCATGATCGACGTGTCGAAAGATTATCCGGACGTCGAGCTCGATCACATGTATGTCGACAACGCGGCGATGCAACTGGTGCGCGCGCCGAAAAAATTTGACGTGATCGTCACCGGGAACATGTTCGGCGACATTCTGTCCGACGCGGCGGCGATGCTGACCGGCTCGATCGGCATGCTGCCGTCGGCGTCGCTCGACGCGAACAACAAGGGCCTGTACGAGCCCTCGCACGGCTCCGCCCCGGACATTGCGGGCAAGGGCATTGCCAACCCGCTGGCGACCATCCTGTCGGCCGCGATGATGCTGCGCTTCTCGCTCAACCTGCCCGCCGAAGCCGACCGCATCGAGAACGCGGTCAAGAAAGTGCTGTCGCAGGGCTTGCGCACACCGGACATCTTCGAAGCAGGCACGACCCGGGTCGGCACGGCGGAGATGGGCGAGGCGGTGGTGAGGGCGCTGGCGTAATTCGACCGGATCGGTGGATTTCGCTTCGCTCTATCCACCCTACGGATCGGACAAGCATTGCAGGTCCGTCGGGCGGGGTGAGCGCAGCGGAACCTGCTGCGTTTCGGTCATCAACGTAAGACGCAAATCAAGGGCGTAGGGCGGATAGAGCCGAAGGCGAAATCCGCCGCGTTTCTACCTTCAAGGAATGCAAATGAAACTCGTGGGTCTGGTAGGTTGGCGCGGCATGGTCGGTTCGGTCCTGATGCAGCGCATGCGGGAAGAGAACGACTTCGCGCACATCGAACCGGTATTTTTTTCGACGTCGAATGCCGGCGGCAAGGCCCCGGCGATGGCGAAAAACGAAGCATCGCTGAAGGATGCCAACGACATCGATGCGCTGAGAAAATGCGACATCATCCTCACCTGCCAGGGCGGCGACTACACGACCGAGATTTATCCGAAGCTGCGCGCGGCCGGCTGGAACGGCTACTGGATCGACGCGGCTTCCACGCTGCGCATGAAGGACGATGCAGTCATCGTCCTCGATCCGGTCAACCTCGACGTGATCAAAAGTGCGCTGACCAAGGGCGTGAAGAACTTCATCGGCGGCAACTGCACGGTGTCGTGCATGCTGATGGGGCTGGGCGGCCTATTCAAGCACGACCTGGTCGAATGGATGACCTCGATGACCTACCAGGCGGCCTCCGGCGGCGGCGCGCAGCACATGCGGGAGCTGCTCACGCAATTCGGCAGCATCCATGCCGAGGTGAAGACGCTGCTCGACGACCCGGCCTCGGCCATCCTCGAGATCGATCGCAAGGTGCTGGGCCGGCAGCTCGCATTCACGGCCGACGAGACCCGGCAGTTCGGCGTGCCGCTCGGCGGCAACCTGATCCCGTGGATCGACAAGGACCTCGGCAATGGCCAGTCGAAGGAAGAGTGGAAGGGCGGCGCGGAGACCAACAAGATCCTCGGCCGCGGCGACGCCTTCGGCGCGGCTGCGAAGCCGGCCATCCCGGTCGACGGCCTGTGCGTGCGGATCGGCGCGATGCGCTGCCATTCGCAGTCGCTGACGATCAAGCTGAAGAAGGACGTTCCGCTCGACGAGATCAACGACATCATCGTCAGCGATAACGAGTGGGTCAAATTCGTCCCCAATACGCGCGAGGCATCGATGCATGACCTGACGCCGGCCGCCACGACCGGCAAGCTGACCATTCCCGTCGGCCGCGTGCGCAAGATGCAGATGGGCGGCGAGTACCTGTCGGCCTTCACCGTCGGCGACCAGCTGCTGTGGGGCGCCGCTGAGCCGCTGCGCCGCATGCTGCGCATCGTGCTGGACTGAGCTGGCCGCTCACGGCGGGCGTTGTTACGTTACAACCGAAAGGCTGCTTTCCGGCGGCCAACGGACATCCGGCCGTTGTTTGTTGACAAGGCGCAAGGGCATCGCTTGCGGCGGCTTTGGCCGCAGTGTTAAGGTCACGCGATGTTTTCCGCGCTGCGCTCCTCTCTCCTCGGTCGATTCCTGATTCGCGCCGCCTTGTGCGGCGCTCTGTCGGTGCCGGTCGTGGCCGGCGCGGCTGCCTTGGGCGATGCAAACGTCCGTTCGTTCCTCGGCCAGCGGCTGGATGCTGACATCGAGTTTGCGGCCTTGTCCGCAGCGGAAGCCGATTCCCTTGCCGTCCGCATTGCTCCGGCCGACCTGTTCGCCGAAGCCGGCCTCGATTACACCGCCGTGGTCCGCTCGATGCGCGTGTCGGTCGATAGGCGCGCCGGCCGCACCCTGATCCGCGTTACATCCGAGCTGCCGGTCAATGATCCCTTCGTCACGCTGCTGATCGAGATCAGCACGAACGGCTCGCGGCTGGTGCGGCAGTATGCGCTGCTGATCGATCCGCCGGCCGTCGAGACGCCGGCCGACCGTGCGGCCGCCGCCGTAACACCGCCGGTACCAGCCGCGCCGGCTGCCGAGCCTGTGGTACAGGCAGCCGGAGCCACCGCTGCACCCGAGGCCGCCGCGCCGCCACCGGCTGCTGCTGCTTCCGCTCCGGGACCGGCTTTGGACCCTTCGTCGCGGCCGGCTCCGGCAACGGTCGTCGTCCGCAAAGGGCAGTCGATGGCCGCCATCGGCGCAGCCGTGCAGCCCGACGGCGTGCGGCTCGAGCAGGTGCTGGTCGCACTGCAGGCTGCCAATCCCGAGGCCTTTGTCGGTCGCAACATCAATCGGGTCCGGAGCGGCAGCGTGCTCAGCATCCCGGATGCGGATGCAATGCGCGCGGTCGATCCCGCCACGGCGCGGCGCAGCTTGCGCGTCCAGACCGCTGATTTCCTGCGCTACCAGAGGGCGCTCGCCGAGCGCGCGGGCGCGCATTCGGCCGGCGCTCCGGCGCCGCCGGAGCCGCCGGGCAACCGCAGCAGCGGCGGTCGGGTCGGCGTGCAGATCGCCGAACCGCGCTCGACCGCCTCCGCACAGGACAAGCTAACGTTGTCTGCTCCCGGCGGCGGCGAACCGAGCGCCGCCGGGCCCATGGCCGCCGACGCCCTCGACCAGATCGCGGCCGACAAGGCGCTGGCCGACGCCAACGCGCGCATCGCCGCACTCGAAAAAAGCATCGCCGACATGCAGCAGTTGATGGCGCTGCAGAATCGGGGCCTGGCCGACGCGCAGCAGCGCGCCGCCGAAGCCGTGCCTGCCGCTCCGCCGGCAGTAGCGGCGCCGGCGACCGCACCCGACCTCGTCACCGGCGACGCTGGCGGCTTCCGGTTGCCGGACGATCCGCGCCTGCTGTCCGGCATCGGCGGCCTGCTGCTGCTGCCGCTTCTCGGCTGGCTGGTCTGGCGCCGCCGCCGCGCGGCCGGCAGGCAGGTGCCGGCATCGGACACCACGGTTGCGCAGACCGTCATCGCCGAAGCCGGCGGTCGGCACGTCGATACGGCCCACAGCGCCTTCCATTCGAATTTCGTCCCATCGGTCAGCCAGATCGATGCCAACGAAGTCGATGCCGTGGCCGAGGCCGACGTGTACATAGCCTACGGCCGCGATGCGCAAGCCGAGGAGATTCTGCTCGATGCGCTGCGCGCGCATCCGGAACGGCACGCGCTGCGCTTGAAACTGCTCGAGATCTATGCGGCGCGCCAGGACAAGCCAAAGTTCGGCACGGTGGCGGCCGAACTGCGCGTCTTGACCCATGGGCAGGGCGAGGACTGGGCGCAGGCCGCGCGCCTGGGCCAGTTGTTCGACCCGGGCAATCGCCTGTTCGGCGCACCGCCGCAGCCCGTGACCGCGCCGGCAGCGATGTCGCCGATGGCAGCGATGGCACCGAAGCCCAACGACCCGCCAGCGCCGCCTGCCGTCTCGCCGGTTGCGGATTTCCAGCTCAAGCTCGAAGGCCTGCTTGATGAGCGTCGCCGCGATTATCATCCGTCCGCGCCGGCGGCGATGAGCGAGCCGTCCGCGCCTGGGCCGCTGGATTTCGGCCTGTCCGGCATTGGGGCGCCGAAGTCTAAGCTGGAGGAGGGCCCGGCCCGGGCCCCGGCCTTGCCCCGAATCGAGCCCCGGCTCGACGACCGGCCGGACGCGGCGGCGCTGACGACCAAGCTCGACCTCGCGCTCGCCTGCCGCGAAATCGGCGACAACGAAGGTGCGCGCGAACTGCTGAACGAGGTGTTGGCGGCGCACGATCCGGAGTTGTCGTCGCGGGCTCAGTCTCTGCTCAGGCAACTCGCGTAAAATCGCGGGCTGCTGACTTTGGCTGGCGGGTTTGGCGAAACTTCGTTTTCGCTCAATCCGCCGATTCCTCAACTACCCACCGCACCCGACCCGCATCCCTTGAAACGCATCGCCCTCGGCCTCCACTACGACGGAACACCGTGGCAAGGCTGGCAGACGCAGCCGCACCGGCAGACCGTGCAGGACACGCTCGAGGCCGCGCTGGACAAGTTCTGCCAGACGCCGCTGGCGACGACCTGCGCGGGCCGCACCGACGCGGGCGTGCACGCCATCGGGCAGGTGGTGCACTTCGATACTGACGCCAGCCGCGAGTCATTCTCGTGGGTGCGCGGCGTGAATGCCTTCCTGCCGCCCTCGGTCGCGGTGCGCTGGGCGGCCGAGGTCGAAGGCGGCGACGCCGGCTTCCATGCGCGGTTTTCGGCCACCGCGCGCACTTATCACTACGTCATCTATAACCATCCGGTGCGCTCGCCGCTGTGGCAGGGCCGTGCCGGCTGGGTGTTCCGTCCGCTGGCGGCCGAGGCGATGCAGGCGGCGGCGCAGGCACTGGTCGGCGAACATGACTTTTCCGCGTTCCGCGCGGCCGAATGCCAGGCGCTGTCGCCGGTGCGGCAGCTGCACGCGATCGATGTGCGCCGGCGCGGCGATCTGGTGGTCGTCACGCTGCGCGCGAACGCCTTCCTGCACCACATGGTGCGCAACATCGTCGGCTCACTGATCCAGGTCGGCAGCGGCAACCGGCCGGCCGGCTGGATCGCCGAACTGCTGGCCGGCCGCAATCGCGAGCTGGCCGCGCCGACTTTCTGCCCGGACGGCCTGTATCTGGCGAAAGTCGACTACGATGCGCGCTGGGGCCTGCCCGAGGCGCAGGACAGCCTGCCGTTTTTCTGATCAACGATGAAGCCACGTACCCGAATCAAGCTGTGCGGCCTGTCCCGTCCCGAGGACGTGGCCACAGCCGTCGATGCCGGCGCCGACGCGATTGGCCTGGTGTTCTACCCGCCGTCGCCGCGCCATGTGGCGCCCGGGCAGGCCGGTCGCCTGCTAGCCCAATTGCCCGCCTATGTCACGGCCGTCGGCCTGTTCGTCAACCCGACGCCGGAGCAAGTGCAGGAGGTGCTGGCGGCCGCACCGTTGACGATGCTGCAATTCCATGGAGACGAGACGCCGGCGCAGTGCGCCGCCATAGCGCAGACGGTGCGCCTGCCCTTCATGCGCGCGCTCAGGGTCAGACCGCAGACAACGGCCGCAGATTTGTTAGAATTCGATCGCCAGTACCGTGCGTGCAGCCCCTTGTTTTCCGGGCCGCTGCTCGACACCTGGAGCGATGCGTACGGTGGCACCGGAAAGGTATTCGATTGGTCTCTCATTCCCGCAGATATCGCGCGTCGGGCCGCTTTGAGTGGTGGCTTGAACGCGCAAAATGTGACTGACGCCGTGCGTCGGGTGCGCCCGCACGCCGTCGATGTCAGCAGCGGCATCGAGTCGGCGAAGGGCGTCAAGGACGGCGCGCTGATGCGCGCCTTCATTGCGGCGGTCCGCGCAGCGGACCAAGCGTCATAGAGCAGCACCGAGGAGAGACCCATGGACCACCACCCCGCGCATGTTGGCGCCTACGATTTTCCCGATCCTTCCGGCCATTTCGGCCCCTACGGCGGCAGCTTCGTCTCCGAAACCCTGACCTTCGCGCTCGAGCGCCTGAAGGCCGAGTACGCGCGCTACCAGAACGATCCGGAGTTCCTGCGCGAATTCCACTACGAACTCGCCCATTTCGTCGGCCGTCCGAGCCCGATTTATCATGCCCGTCGCTGGTCGTCGGAGAACGGCGGCGCGCAGATCTATTTCAAGCGCGAAGACCTGAACCACACCGGCGCGCACAAGATCAACAATGTGATCGGGCAGGCGCTGCTGGCTAGGCGCATGGGCAAGCCGCGCGTGATCGCCGAGACAGGCGCCGGCCAGCACGGCGTGGCGACGGCCACCATCTGCGCGCGCTTCGGCCTCGAGTGCGTGGTCTACATGGGCGCCGAGGACGTCAAGCGCCAGGTGCAGAACGTGTACCGGATGCAGCTGCTCGGCGCGACCGTCGTGCCGGTCGAGTCCGGCTCTAAGACGCTGAAGGACGCGCTCAACGAGGCCATGCGCGATTGGGTCACCAATGTCGAAAACACCTTCTACATCATCGGCACCGTCGCCGGCCCGCATCCGTATCCGATGATGGTGCGCGACTTCCAGTCCGTGATCGGGCAGGAGTGCATCGAGCAGATGCCGGTGATGACGGGTCGCCAGCCCGATTACGTGATGGCCTGCATCGGCGGCGGCTCGAATGCGATGGGCATCTTCCATCCGTACATTACTTATCCCGAGGTGAAGCTGATCGGCGTAGAGGCGGCAGGCGAGGGTATCGACACCGGCAAACACTCGGCCTCACTGACCGGTGGCGTGCCCGGCGTGCTGCACGGTAACCGCACCTATCTGCTGCAGGACGAGAACGGACAGATCATCGAGACGCATTCGGTGTCGGCCGGCCTCGACTACCCGGGCGTCGGACCCGAGCATGCGTGGCTGAAGGATTCGCAGCGCGCCGCCTACGTCAGCGTCACTGATGACGAGGCGATCAGGGCGTTCCACGACTGCTGCCGCATCGAAGGCATCATTCCCGCGCTCGAGACCAGCCACGCGATCGCGTATGCGCTGAAGTTCGCAAAGACGCTGCCCAAGGACAAGACCATCCTGGTGAATTTGTCGGGCCGCGGCGACAAGGACATGCATACGGTGCAGGAGTACGACAAGGAACACGCGCAGCCGAAGCATTGATTCGGCGGATGGCGGGTTTC
Source organism: Burkholderiaceae bacterium (assembly GCA_023653025.1). GTDB lineage: Bacteria > Pseudomonadota > Gammaproteobacteria > Burkholderiales > Burkholderiaceae_D > Pernthalerella. Next base: position 30,036 of record JAMNXS010000011.1, on the reverse strand, counting down.
GCTTCGCTCTACCTGCCCTATGGATTCCTCTTCTGGTTGTAGGGCGGGTAGAGCGAAGCGAAACCCGCCGTCACACCGCCCCAACCCCAAATCCAACATCCCATGTCCCGCATCCAGAAAACTTTCGCCGACCTGCAAGCGCAAAAAAAGAAGGCGCTGATCACCTTCATCACCGCCGGCGATCCGGCGCCGGACATGACCGTGCCGCTGATGCACGCGATGGTCAGCAGCGGCGTCGACATTCTTGAGCTCGGCGTGCCGTTCTCGGACCCGATGGCCGAGGGGCCCGTCATCCAGCGCGCCAACGAGCGCGCGCTGAAGTTCAACGTCGGCATGCGGGATGTCCTTCAGGCCGTCCGCACCTTCCGTGAGCAGGACCCCGACACGCCGGTGGTGCTGATGGGCTATGCGAATCCGATCGAGCGCATGGGCGTCGACCGCTTCGTCAACGAGGCGAAGGCGGCCGGCGTCGATGGCGCCATCGTGGTCGACTACCCGCCCGAGGAAGCCGCCGAGTTCGCGCAGAAACTCAAGGCCCAGGACATGGACCTGATTTTCCTGCTCGCCCCGACCTCGACTGAAGAGCGCATACAGCAGGTCGCGCAGATCAGCAGCGGCTTTTCGTATTACGTGTCGCTGCGCGGCGTGACCGGCGCCGGCCATATCGACACCGCCGAGGTGTCGCAGCGGATCGCGGCCATCAGAAAACACGTGAAGCTGCCGATCGGCGTCGGCTTCGGCATCCGCGATGCGGAAACGGCAAGGACGGTGGCGTCGGTGTCGGACGCAGTCGTGATCGGCAGCCGCATCATCCAGGAACTCGAGACCACGCCGAAGGAGCATGCCATCGAGGCCGTGAGCGGGTTCCTGACGGGGATCCGAACCGCCATGGACGAGGTGGCTGGCTGACAGGCTCCGGGGATGGCGGGATTGTGACTATGGCAACAGCCCAATCTAGCCCGATCCCCTCGCACCGAGTAGAATCCCGGCTTATCCGGCGCGCTGCGCCCCAGAACGAAAGCGAGTCCCGATGAGCTGGCTAGAGAAACTCCTCCCGCCCCGTATCCAGCGTTCCGACCCCAACACCCGCCGCTCGGTCCCCGAGGGGCTGTGGGTCAAATGTCCGTCCTGCGAGTCCGTGCTGTACCGCACCGACCTCGAATCCAACCTCCAGGTGTGCCCGAAGTGCGACCATCACATGCGGATCCGCGCGCGTGACCGCCTCGACGCGCTGCTTGATCCCGAGGGCCGCTACGAGATCGGCCAGGAAGTGCTGCCGGTCGATACCCTGAAGTTCAAGGACAGCAAAAAATACCCGGAGCGCCTGAAGTCCGCGCTCGACGGCACCGGCGAAACCGATGCGCTGATCGTCGTCGGCGGCGCGATCATGGCCCTACCGGTGGTCGTGGCCTGCTTCGAGTTCGAATTCATGGGCGGCTCGATGGGCTCGGTGGTCGGCGAGCGTTTCGCGCGTGGCGCCCAGACCGCGCTCGAGCAGAAGGTGCCGTTCATCTGCATCACCGCCACCGGCGGGGCGCGGATGCAGGAAGGCCTGCTGTCGCTGATGCAGATGGCCAAGACGACATCGATGCTGACCAAGCTGTCGGAGAAGAAGCTGCCGTTCATCTCGGTGCTGACCGACCCGACGATGGGCGGCGTGTCGGCGTCGTTTGCCTTCATGGGCGACGTCGTCATCGCGGAGCCGAAGGCCCTGATCGGCTTCGCCGGCCCGCGCGTGATCGAGAATACCGTGCGCGAAAAGCTGCCGGAAGGCTTCCAGCGTTCGGAGTTCATCTTGCAGAAGGGAGCGATCGACATGATCGTCGACCGCCGCGAGATGCGAAAGGAAATCGCCCACCTGCTGGCGCTGCTGCAGGGGCAGGCTGTCGACGTGATCGCCTGAGCGACCGACCGGACCGCGGCCCCGCGGACCATCGAACCCGGCCGGCCGCGCCGGGTTTTTTTTCGTCGCTGCCCGGCGCGCATTGTATTTCCGATGAGCGACTGATGCGGACGGCACGGGTATAATCCGCGCCGTCCCCTCTGCGCATCCGCACGATTCTTCCCTGATGGACACCTTGCCAACTTCTGTCGCCCACTGGCTTGCCCGGCTCGAATCGATGCATCCGAAGGCCATCGACATGGGACTCGCCCGGGTGTCCGCCGTGGCCCGCCGTCTCGGCCTCGCATTCGATTGCCCGGTCATCACGGTCGGCGGTACCAACGGCAAGGGCTCGACCTGCGCGATGCTCGAGTCCATCCTGATGCAGGGCGGCTACCGCGTCGGCCTGTACACGTCGCCGCACATCCTTCGTTTCAACGAGCGGGCCCGGATCCTTGGGGTGCCGGCCGGCGACGACGCCTTCTGCGCGGCCTTCGCACAGGTCGAGGCCGTGCGTGGCGACGAGTCGCTCACGTATTTCGAGTTCACGACGCTGGCCATCCTGAAGATGTTCGCCGATGCGCGCCTCGATGCGGTGATACTCGAGGTCGGCCTCGGCGGCCGGCTCGATGCAGTCAATATCGTCGATGCCGATGTCGCCATCGTCACCAGCGTCGACATGGACCACATGGAGTATCTCGGCGACACGCGTGAGGAAATCGGCTTCGAGAAGGCCGGCATCTACCGCCCCGGCCGTACGGCGATCTGCAGCGACCCGTCGCCGCCCGCGTCGCTGGTCGCGCATGCGGAGGCGATCGGCGCCGACCTCTGGTTGTTCGGCCGCGACTTCAACTATGCCGGCGACCGCCAGCAGTGGAACTACGGCGGACGCAGCCTGCGCCGCCATTCGCTCGCCTACCCCAGCTTGCGCGGCGCGAACCAGTTGCTCAACGCGAGCGCCGCGCTGGCGGCGCTCGAGGCGCTGCGCGACCGCCTGCCGGTCGGCGCGCAGGAAGTGCGCAGCGGCCTCGTTCTCGTCGAACTGCCGGCACGCTTCCAGGTGCTGCCGGGCCGGCCGTCGGTCATCCTCGACGTCGCGCACAATCCGCATGCGGCCGCAACGCTGGCGCAGAATCTGGACAACATGGGCTTCCATCCGTACACCCTGGCCGTGTTCGGAGCGATGGCCGACAAGGACATTGCCGGCGTGCTGTCGCACTTGAAAGACCGCATCGACCACTGGTACCTGACCGACCTGCCGCTGCACCGGGCGGCCAGCGCCGACATGCTGGCCGTCGCGCTGGCCGGGGCCGGCATCGAGGCACGCGACGACGAGGGTGCCGAGCGCCGCATCCGCCGCTTCGCGACACCGGAAGCAGCGTATGCAGCAGCGCGGGAGGATGCCGGCGAGAATGATAGAATTGTGGTCTTCGGATCTTTCCTCACCGTCGCCGGCGTGATGTCGGCGAAATCAGCGGGCTGACCGCTGCGCACCCTCCTCCTGTCGAAGCAAGAATTCTCTATGGGCGTGTTCTCCTTTCTTCGCAAGAAACCGCAGGATCCTGCCGACGACGCCGACGTGCCGGTCAGGCCGCGCCGCAGCCGTGCGGCCAGGGCGCAGGACGAGGAACCGATCGACCCCATGCTGCCGGAGAAGAAACGCGCCCGCCGGCGCCTGATCGGCGCCACCGCGCTGGTGCTGGCCGCCATCATCGGCTTGCCGATGGTGTTCGACTCCGAACCCAAGCCGCTGGCAGACGACATCAACATCCAGATTCCCCCGCGCGACAAGGCGCAGGGCGCCGCACTGAATCCGCTGCCGCTGCCTCCGGCCCCGGCGCCGCAGGAGGCAGCACAGATCGACAAGCCTGCTGCCGACAAGCCCGCTGCCGACAAGCCGGCCACCGCGCCGGTGGCGGAGGCACCGCCGGCACGCGTCGATCAGGTGGTCGACGTCGCCCGACCGGCCGCGACTGCCGGCGAGAAGGCAGCCGACAAGCCGGCCGACAAGGCGCCGGAGAAACCGGCTGCCAAGCCTGCCGACAAGGACAAGGGCCGATTCATTGTGCAGGTGGCTGCCGTGGCCAACAAGGCAAAAGCGGAAGAATTGCAGAACCGGTTGAAAAAAGCAGGGCTCAAAGCCTATTCGCAGAAGGTCGCTACCCGCGACGGCGAGCGCTTCCGGGTTCGCATCGGCCCGGTCGGCAGCCGCGACGAGGCCGATCGGATTCGGGCCCGCCTAGGCAAGATGGGACTGTCCGGCACCGTCCAGCCTGGTTGAGTATTCGGCATCACCCCTGATCGGCCAATGGCGGTCGGTTGAGTTTTTTGAAGGAGTCCACCATGTGCGGGATCGTCGGCGTCGTATCGCACGGCCCTGTGAACCAGCTCATCTATGACGCGCTGCTGCTGCTTCAGCATCGCGGACAGGATGCAGCCGGCATTGCCACCAACCACGGCAGCACGTTCAGCATGCACAAGGCGAATGGCCTCGTGCGCGACGTGTTCCGGACCCGCAACATGCGTTCGCTGCCAGGCAACTCCGGCATCGGCCAGTGCCGCTACCCGACGGCCGGCTCCTCCAGCGAGGAAGAGGCGCAGCCGTTTTACGTGAATGCGCCGTTCGGTATCACGCTCGCGCACAATGGCAACCTGACCAATGCCGGGCAGCTGAAGATCGACCTGTTCAAGAACGACCGGCGCCACATCAACACCGACTCCGACTCCGAGGTGCTGCTCAACGTGCTGGCGCACGAGATCCAGCAGAGCGCGACCGGCTTTTCGCTCGACCCCGGCACGATGTTCAATGCCGTCGCATCGCTGCACAAGCGCGTGCGCGGCTCGTATGCGGTGGTGGCGCAGATCGCCGGCCACGGCCTGCTGGCGTTTCGCGATCCGTACGGCATCCGCCCGCTGTGCATCGGCTTTTCCGACTCCGACAAGGGGCCGGAGTACGTGGTGGCATCCGAGTCGGTCGCGCTCGAGGGGCTGGGCTTCCGCTTCCTGCGCGACGTGATGCCGGGCGAGGCCATCTTCATCGATAACGACGGCCAGCTCTACAACCAGCAGTGCGCGCAGAACCCGACGCTGAACCCGTGCGCGTTCGAGTTCGTTTACCTTGCGCGCCCGGATTCGGTGATCGACGGCGCGTCGGTCTATGCGACCCGCCTGAAAATGGGCGAGCACCTCGCCGACAAGATCCGTCGCGAGCTCAGCCACGGCGACATCGACGTCGTGATGCCGATCCCGGATTCGTCGCGTCCGTCGGCGATGGAGCTCGCGCTGAAGCTGAACCTGACCTTCCGCGAAGGCTTCATCAAGAACCGCTACATCGGCCGCACCTTCATCATGCCGGGGCAGGGCGTGCGCAAGAAATCGGTGCGCCAGAAGCTTAACGCGATCAGCGCCGAGTTCAAGGGCAAGAGCGTGCTGCTGGTCGACGACTCGATCGTGCGCGGCACCACCAGCCGCGAGATCGTGCAGATGGCGCGCGACTCGGGCGCCAAGCGCGTGATCTTCGCGTCCGCAGCGCCGCCGGTGAAGTACCCGAACGTCTACGGCATCGACATGCCGACCCGCAGCGAACTGATCGCCTACGGCCGCAGCGAGGACGAAGTGTGCCGTGAGATCACCGCCGATGCGCTGGTCTACCAGGACATCGAGGCGATGAAGCGCTCGATCAGCGATGTCAACCCGGCGCTGAAGCGCTTCGAGGCTTCCTGCTTCGACGGCGACTACATCACCGGCGACATCTCGCGCGACTACCTCGACCGCATTGAATATGCGCGCGCGCATCCGAAAGATGTGGCCGAAGATGCGGTGCGCACCCAGCTGAACCTGAACCTCGCACGGGTCGACTGAACGGGGGCAGGGCGCAGCGCATGACTGACAAGAAGAACCGCGGATTCACCACCACCGTCCTCCACAGCGACCGGCAAAAGCCGATCGAGCACGGTTCGCTGCACAAGCCGATCCACACGGCGGTAGCCTTCGGTTACCGCGACGCGCGCGAGCTGGCAGATGTTTTCCAGGGCAAGAAGGCGGGCTACCGCTACGGCCGGCAGGGTAACCCTACCGTGTCCGCGCTCGAGGACAAGATCACCCGCATGGAAGATGGCATGGCCACGCTGTGCTTCGCGACCGGCATGGCGGCAATCGGCGCGATCGTGCAGGGCCTGCTGCGCTCGGGTGACCATGTGGTGTCGTCGTCCTTCCTGTTCGGGAACACCAACAGCCTGTGGCAGACTGTCAGCCAGCAGGGCATGCCGGTATCCTTCGTCGATCCCACCGATGTCGCCCATGTCGAGCGTGCGCTGCAGCCGAATACCCGCCTCGTGTTCGTCGAGACCATCGCGAACCCCCGCACGCAGGTGGCCGACCTCGAGCGCATCGGCACGTTGTGCCGCGAGCGGGGCATCCTGTATGTCGTCGACAACACGATGACCTCGCCCTACCTGTTCCGGCCGAAGGCGGTCGGCGCCGGTCTCGTGGTCAATGCGCTGACGAAGTCGATCGGCGGCCACGGCAACGCCCTCGGCGGCAGCCTCACCGATACCGGCCTGTTCGACTGGACCCGTTTTCCCAACATAGCCGACAGCTACCAGCGCTTCGTACCCGGCGCCTGGGGCATGGCCCAGCTGCGCGCCAAGGGCCTGCGCGATTTCGGCGCGGCGCTGGGACCGGAGGCCGCGCACCATCTGTCGGTTGGCTCGGAGACGATGGCGCTGCGCATCGAGCGCGAGTCGGGCAGCGCGCTGGCGCTGGCGCGCATGCTGTCCGACGATCCGCGCGTGGCGGCCGTCCATTATCCGGGCCTGCCTTCGCATCCGCAGCATGCGATCGCCGCATCGCTGTTCCGCGCCTATGGCGGACTGTTCAGCTTCGAGCTGGCCGCGGGCATCGACTGCTTCGATTACCTGAACCGCCTGCAGATCGCCGTCCCGGCCAGCAACCTCGGCGACACCCGCACGCTGGTGATTCCGGTGGCACACACGATTTTCCACGAGATGGGGCCCGAGCGCCGGGCATCGATGGGCATTGCCGAGTCGCTGATCCGGGTGTCGGTGGGGATCGAGGATACCGGGGATCTGATTGAGGATTTCCGGCAGGCGCTGGATTAACGCGCTTGTGTCGTGCGGCGGGTTTCGCTTCGCTCTACCCGCCCTACGTCCCCGCGCCGACTGGTTCCCGTAGGGCGGGTAGAGCAAAGCGAAACCCGCCATCAGGATCAGGGTACCAAGTTCCTCGCCTCGCGCCGGCTGAACACGCTGACTCCCTCCGGCATCACGAATCCCCTCAGGCGCTGCAGCAGCGCCGCCGGATCCGTCTCCGTCATCAGCAGCGCACGATGCTCATGCCGCAGGAATCCCGCTCTGACCTGGCGGTCGAGAAAATCCAGCAGCGGGTCGTAGAAGCCTTGCACGTTCAGCAGCCCGATCGGCTTCGCATGGTAGCCCAGCTGCAGCCAGGTCATGGCCTCGAACAGTTCTTCCAGCGTGCCGATGCCGCCCGGCAGGGCGATGAAGCCGTCCGCATGCTCGGCCATCAGCGCCTTGCGCTCGTGCATGTCGGCCACGACCCACAGGCGGGTCAGCCGCTCGTGGCCGACCTCGCTGTCCATCAGCGCGCGCGGTATCACGCCGGTGACTTCGCCGCCGGCCGCGAGCACGGCATCGGCGATGATGCCCATCAGGCCGACATGGCCGCCGCCGTAGACCAGCGTCAGGCCTTGCCCTGCCATCAGCCGGCCGAGCAACCGGGCTGCGTCGGCAAAAGCGGGATCATGACCGGCAGCCGAGCCGCAATAGACGCACAGGGATCGCAACGCATGTCTCATCCGGAGATGATAGCCGAAGCCGCCTGGCCGTCAGTCGGGTGGCATCAGCACGGCGTCTATGCCGTGAATGATGCCGTTGTCGGCGGCGAGGTCGCTCTCCGTCACGCGGGCGCCATTCACCGTTACCATGCCGTTGTCGGACTTCAGCGCCAGCAGCGCGCCGGCCTCGCTCCTCGCTTTGCCGGGCTTGACCTCGGTGACTTTCACCTTGCCCCGAATGACGTGATAGCGCAGCACGCGCGCCAGTTGATCTTTGTCCTGCCGCAGCGCCGCCCAGCGGCCGGCGTCGAGCTGGTCGAATGCGGCATCGGTCGGCATGAAGATGGTGTAGGGGCCGTTGGCTTTCATCTGCGTGGTGAGGCCGGCCGTACGGACGGCATCGATGAAGGTTTTGAAGGAGCCGGCGCGGTGCGCCGTGTCGAGCAGATCTTCGGCGGTCGCCGGCAGGGCCGTCAGCGCCGTCAGCGCGGCGATGACCGAGATGAACAGTCGCGGCATGGAGGTCCTCTATAAAAATTGTCATTAGCATATGGACAATAGTGAGCGCCCATGATTCGGCTGCCGTATAATCGCGAAAGTTCAAAACCGCCCCGCCTTAATCGCAACCGATGAGTACAGAACCCAAGCTTTCCTTCAAGCAGCAGCAACTGATCGTGCGCGAGAACGCCATCGTCGACGCCACCAACAGCCTGCTGGCGAAAAAGGGCTTCGACCTGATGACGATGGACGAGGTGGCGGCCGACGTGGGCATTGCCAAGGCCAGCCTGTACAAGCACTTCCCGTCGAAAGAGGCGCTGGCGGCGGCGGCGATGATCCGCCTGCTCGAGAACACGCTGGCCTTCGTGCGTGGCCTCGCGCCCGACCAGCCCGCGATCGACCAGCTCAAGGGCGTGCTGCAGTGGGCGCTCGAGGTGCGGATGAAGGGCGGCCTGCCGACCCTGCCGGCGGAAAACACCGGCCTGCGCGAGGCGCTGCTGAACAACACCCGCTACATCACGCGGCTGATGGATCTGAACGAACTGATGGGCGAACTGATCGAAAAGGCACGCGCGCAGGGCGCGATCCGTGCCGACCTGCCGACGGAGGTCGTGTTGTTCACCATCTACGCGCGCTCCTGCGACCCGACGCTGGATTACCTGCGCACGAACGAGCAGTATAGCGACGAGCAGGTCATCGACTTCCTGCTGTCGACCTGTTTCGGCGGGCTGCAATGATCTCGGCGAGCACGCGCTCGCCCACTTCCCTGTCAAACCCGAGCGCGACGTGGCCGACCAGGTCGACCCCGACGTTGCGTGCGCCCGGCAGAATCGCTGATGCCTGCGGTGCCACGATGTTGTCGTGCCGCGTGTGGATCGACACGAACAGCGAGCGCAGCGCCGAATCTTCGGCGCCGGCCAGTCGCACAAGCCAGTCCGCCGATCCGCCGGCCGGCGGCAGCATCTGCCGCGCATTCAGGCCCGGCCCGTAACCCGCCAACCGGCTGCCGTGGTGCGGCGTGCCGAGCGTGATGACGCAGGCGGCGCGCTCCATGCCGCAGGCGCGTAGCCAGGCGCGAGCCGCCAGTCCGCCCATGCTGTGGCAGAGCAGGATCACTTTTGGCGCGCCGGTCGCGCGACAGAGCGCGGATACCGCATGCTCGACGAGGGGCGCGTAGTCGTCGATCCCGCCCAGCACGGGCTCGAGGTCGATGGCGGCGTGGCTGATGCCGGCACGGGCCAGCCGGCGCGACCAGGGCGTCCAGAACCCGGCGTTGGCGCCATACCCGTGCAGCATCAGCACCGGATAGTCGCCGGCATCGTCGGCGCGGACGGAGAACGGGCGGCCGGTCGGGAACAGGCGGAACCAGCACACCATGCTCCACCAGAACTCCTGCGCGAAGCACAGTGCGAGCTTAGGTGCCGGTGCGCGCGTACCGTCCTGCATCGGCTGGCGCAGCGCATCCGACAGCAGGTAGTTGTTGAAGACAATCGCCGCCCGCACCGCCAGCAGCAGTCCGCCCGCCGCCGTCAGCGCCGCCGGCCACCCGAGCCCGCCCGCCTGCACCAGCAGCAGCGCCGCCACCCCCAGCAGGATCACCTGCAGCACGATCATCGAGCGGGTGAGTGCGGCGATCATGGCGGCCTGCCGGCGTCAGGCGCGGCGTTCGGGACTGCGCGGCTTCGCCGCAGGCGCCAGCACGAGGCGGGTGCCGGCCAGCCGGTCGTGCAGGAACTGGCGGTCGCGGTCGAAGCGCGCGGTCGCGGCCCACAGCACGACATTCAGCGCCGGCAGCAGCAACAGCATCCAGCCCTGCGCGCCGATCAGGTAGGCGATGGCCAGCCCGGGTACGAACCACAGATAAGCCAGCAGGTAGCGCAGCACCGCGCGTGTCCAGCGCAGTGGACTGCCATCGGCGCACACGACGCGCACGCGCCAGGTCTTCATCGCCAGCGTCTGGCCGCCGTGTGTCCAGAACCAGACGAAGTAGGCCCCCAGCACGAGGAACTGCCAGGCCTGCTGCGCATGGCGCAGCGCCAGCGCGTGCCGCTGCTGTAGCAGTGTCGAGAACAGCCAGCCGGAGATGAACAGCACGCCGAACAGCAGCATGCCCTCGTAGAGCATGCCGAACAGGCGGTTCTTGACGGGGACGGCGAGCAGTTCTTGCGGGGCGGTGTCGGTCACGGCAGGCAGCGGGCTGGGTCGGAGCCCGGCATTGTACGTCCGCTGCCGCAGCGTCGATGACTGCGCGCTTGAACAGCACCGATGCAGGAATGCCAATGCCCGATCCATGTGCGTGCCCGACTGGCGGAATGCTCGACAAAGATCAGGTAAAACGCTTGATTTCATTGGCTTTTTTCAAGATTTTCCTTGACCTGTCTGCTGCAACGCATTAACGTATCGTTCCCCTCGCCACAGCGAGGGGTATTTTTTGGCTGTTGCCGCATTGCCCATGATGCCTTGCGCTGCGCCGGCCTGATTTTTCGACAGGCAGCCTTGCCTGCCGAAGAGCTGTTTGCTCTAACCCATGCCAAAAGCGTGAGGATGCGCGAGCAGCGACACCAGCAGGGGCTGAACGAAGTGCATTCAGCGTCGGTTTGGAGTGCGCCCGGTGCGCACGAAGGATCGGCGTGACCGCACGCTCAAGGGACGCGCCAGAGGTGTCGCAGCGATCGCTTCCGTCAGGAGAGAGCATCCGATCAATTTCCAATGGACCTTGAAAGGACTGAGCAATGACTCCCGAGATCACCGGCGCCGAAATACTCGTGCGCTGTCTCGCCGAAGAGGGCGTCGAACATGTGTTCGGCTATCCCGGCGGCGCAGTTCTCTACATTTACGACGAGATCTACAAGCAGGACAAGTTCGAGCATGTCCTCGTGCGCCACGAGCAGGCCGCCGTGCACGCGGCCGACGCGTACTCGCGCAGCTCTAACAAGGTCGGCGTGTGCCTCGTCACCTCCGGCCCGGGCGTGACCAATGCCGTCACCGGCATCGCGACCGCCTACATGGATTCGATCCCGATGGTGGTCATCACCGGGCAGGTACCGACCCACGCGATCGGTCAGGACGCCTTCCAGGAGTGCGACACCGTCGGCATTACCCGTCCCTGCGTCAAGCACAACTTCCTCGTCAAGGACGTGAAGGAGCTGGCGGAGACGGTCAAGAAAGCCTTCTACATCGCCAGCACTGGCCGCCCGGGCCCGGTGCTGGTCGACATCCCGAAGGACATCACCATCGCCAAGGCGGCCTACGAGTACCCGAAGACGGTCGAGATGCGCTCGTACAAGCCGGTCGACAAGGGCCACGCGGGCCAGATCCGCAAGGCGGTACAGCTGCTGCTGTCGGCCGAACGGCCGATGATCTACACCGGCGGCGGCGTGATCTTGTCCGACTCCGCGCCGGAAGTGAACCGCCTTGTCGATACCCTCGGCTACCCTTGCACGAACACGCTGATGGGCCTCGGCGGCTATCGCGCGTCGAGTGACAAGTTCGTCGGCATGCTCGGCATGCACGGCACCTATGAAGCGAACATGGCGATGCAGCACTGCGACGTGCTGATCGCCATCGGCGCGCGCTTCGACGACCGCGTGATCGGCAACCCGAAGCATTTCGCGACCCAGCCGCGCAAGATCATCCACATCGACATCGATCCATCGTCGATTTCCAAGCGCGTCAAGGTCGATGTGCCGATCGTCGGCAACGTGAAGGAAGTGCTGCAGGACTTGCTGGCGCAGATCGACGCCGCCGAGGGCAGGCCGAATGCGACCGCGCTGGCGTCGTGGTGGAAGCAGATCAACGAATGGCGCGGCCGCGAGTGCCTGAAGTATCCGAGCTCGGACGAGGTCATCAAGCCGCAGGCGGTGGTCGAAAAGCTGTGGGAAGTGACGAAGGGCGATGCCTACATTACCTCCGACGTCGGCCAGCACCAGATGTGGGCCGCGCAGTACTACGGCTTCGACAAGCCGCGCCGCTGGATCAACTCCGGCGGCCTCGGCACGATGGGCGTCGGCCTGCCGTATGCGATGGGCGTGCAGATGGCCAACCCGGACGCGACGGTCGCCTGCATCACCGGCGAGGCATCGATCCAGATGTGCATCCAGGAGCTCGCCACCTGCCGGCAGTATCACCTGACGCCGAAGATCGTCCTGCTCAACAACCGCTACCTCGGCATGGTGCGCCAGTGGCAGCAGATCGACTACGGCAAGCGCTACTCCGAGTCCTACATGGACTCGCTGCCGGACTTCGACAAGCTGGTCGAGTCCTTCGGCCATGTCGGCATGACCATCACCAGGCCGGGCGACGTCGAGGGCGTGCTGCGCGAGGCCTTTGCGATGAAGGACAAGCTGGTCTTCATGAACTTCATCACCGACCGCGATGAGAACGTGTGGCCGATGGTCAAGGCAGGCAAGGGCCTGACCGAAATGCTGCTCGGCTCGGAGGACCTGTAATGCGCCATATCATTTCTGCACTGCTGGAAAACGAAGCTGGTGCCCTGTCGCGCGTGGTCGGGCTGTTCTCCGCACGCGGCTACAACATCGAGACGCTGACCGTCGCGCCGACCGAGGACGCAACGCTGTCGCGGATGACCATCGTCACCAGCGGCTCGGATGACGTGATCGAGCAGATCACCAAGCACCTGAACCGCCTGATCGAGGTCGTCAAGGTGGTCGACCTGACCGAAGGCGCGCACATCGAGCGCGAACTTATGCTGATCAAGGTGCGCGCCGTCGGCAAGGAGCGCGAGGAAATGAAGCGGACCACCGACATTTTCCGCGGCCGCATCATCGACGTCACCGACAAGACCTACACGATCGAACTGACCGGTGCCAAATCCAAGCTAGACGCCTTCATCGACGCGATCGACCGTTCCGCCATCCTAGAGACCGTCCGTACCGGCGGCTCGGGCATCGGCCGCGGCGAGCGCATCCTGAAGGTCTGAACCGAACAACAACCACTCACATTCACGGGAACATCATGAAAGTTTTTTACGACAAGGACTGCGACCTGTCCCTCATCAAGGGCAAGAACGTCGCCATCATCGGTTACGGCTCGCAGGGCCATGCGCACGCGCAGAACCTGAACGACTCCGGCGTGAACGTCACCGTCGGCTTGCGCAAGGGCGGTTCGTCCTGGACCAAGGTCGAGAAGGCCGGCCTGAAGGTCGCCGAGGTCAATGACGCAGTCAAGGCCGCCGACGTGATCATGATCCTGCTGCCTGACGAGAATATCGCGCAGGTCTACAAGGAGAACATCGAGCCCTTCGCCAAGCAGGGCGCCGTGCTGGCATTTGCGCACGGCTTCAACGTGCATTACGGCCAGGTCGTGCCACGCGCCGACCTCGACGTGATCATGGTTGCACCGAAGGCCCCGGGCCATACCGTTCGCGCCACCTACACCCAGGGCGGTGGCGTGCCGCATCTGGTCGCCGTCTATCAGGACAAGTCGGGCGCCGCGCGCGACATCGCACTGTCGTACGCGATGGCCAACGGTGGTGGCCGTGCCGGTATCATCGAGACCAATTTCCGTGAAGAGACCGAGACCGACCTGTTCGGTGAGCAGGCCGTGCTGTGCGGTGGCACTGTCGAGCTGATCAAGGCCGGCTTCGAGACGCTGGTCGAGGCAGGCTATGCACCGGAGATGGCGTACTTCGAGTGCCTGCACGAACTGAAGCTGATCGTCGACCTGATCTACGAAGGCGGCATCGCGAACATGAACTACTCGATCTCGAACAATGCCGAGTACGGCGAGTACGTGACCGGCCCGCGCGTCGTGACCGAAGACACCAAGAACGCGATGCGTCAGTGCCTGAAGGACATCCAGACCGGTGAATACGCGAAGAGCTTCATCCTCGAGAACAAGGCCGGCGCACCGACCCTGATCTCGCGCCGTCGCCTGAATGCAGAGCACCAGATCGAAGTGGTGGGGGAGAAACTGCGGGCGATGATGCCTTGGATCGCCAAGAACAAGATGGTCGATCAGTCGAAGAACTAAACTCTAAGACGGTTGCACCGGGCATCATGCGGGATGCGCTTGCAAGCGCACCCCGCGCTCGGCCTAAAAGCTGTGCGCAGGCACAGCTTTTTTTACGGCCTCACGTGCCTTGGATCGCCAAGAACAAGATGGTCGATCAGTCGAAGAACTAAACTCTAAGACGGTCGCACCGGGCATCATGCGGGATGCGCTTGCAAGCGCACCCCGCGCTCGGCCTGAAAGCCACACGCAGGTGTGGCTTTTTTTACGGCCTCATATGCTCCGCGGGTCGCCGGGATAGCCAGCGGCTGCCGCTCTGGTAATCGCCCCCGTCATTCGTCAGGTTCAGTGACTGGCAGCTCGATTTTCAAGTCGAGTTGCAAGGGCTTCAAGATCTGGGGCAACAGTTGGCCGCGGTTCAGGTCGGCATTCAGCAGGCGGATTTTCATGCTTTGCACAGTGCTGGCGTTTTCCGGACTAATCGGGCCGTCGAATGTGGAACTTGAGTTGATGGACATCGCGGTACCGTCACTGCGCGCCAATTTCGTGCACTTATTCATGATGAGATACTCGATGTCGATATCGCCATTGTCATGTGCCGTCGTGCGGAAAACCTGTTGGCTAAACTCCGGCCTATCGACCGGGCCGGCCAGGATACATGCGTTTCCGTCCGCTCTGGGATGCGCAGTCAGCAAGAGCTTTAGCATATCAAGCACGATGCCCTGATCCAGCAGGTGAGACAAAATGAGCTGGCGCATCGCGTTTTTCCCGGCGGCTTGCTTGAGCGCGATCGCAACGCTTTCGGAGTTGCGTTCGCATTCGACTGGAAAGCCGTCGCTGCCCTCAAATACGTAGGTCATTCGCTCGGCATACTTGAAGAACTGCTCCGACAAACCGACAAAAGGGTCCGGATCGGACGAGGACTGAGGCTTGGCGTGAGTCTCCCAGTCGCGCCAGCTATCAAAGATCTTTAACTGCGCGCTCTCGGGAACCTTGAGCGTACACTTCACCGTCTCCCCGAGACGAGTGATTTTCGGCATGGCTGCCGGCAATGCCTGATTCGCCTCGTCGATCCTGCGTCGGACAGGAGGGGCCGATGACGGTGCGGTAGCGGCGGTGGCAGGGGCAGGGGCAGGGGCAGGGGCAGGGGCGGCGGTGCCATGATGTACGACGGTGCTGGCATTGTCACTGCTCGTCTGCAAGTGCCGTTTTTGCTCATCCAGTAAACGCAAGTTATCCCTCATCTGACTATTTGTTAACTGAACCGTGTTCTTTATCCCCGTCCATGCATCGCACAACTCATTGAGTTGACCACCGCTGTCGATTTTTTTTATGGTTTCCAGTGAGGTGCGGAGCTGTTCGTTTGAATGCTTGGACGCAATTACCAGGTCGATCTTCATCTTCGTGGCGAGGACGGATTTCAGCGTCCTGATGTCATCTGCGGTGGAATGAACACTGCTGCCAAATAGTTTCCTTGCCCAGACGACGAATACATGTGGCATCGGCTGTTTGACGGCAATGTTGCCGTCCTTCGTCACCTCCAGCGATTGCCCGTACTTGCGAGCATGATTGATGACCTGAACGGCCTCGTCGGCTGTCTGCTTGATACGGTTTACGCTGGGACCGGGCATGGGCGGGCACCTGGGAATGTTGATTTTGGCAAGACTTTGGTCAACGAGTTTGGCTGCTTGTTCGCCCGGACACGCAGTCATGATGCGTATCCCCTGTACTAATCCGGCTGTTTCTAAAATGCCG
The DNA here is from genome assembly GCA_023653025.1 of Burkholderiaceae bacterium. Classification (GTDB taxonomy): domain Bacteria; phylum Pseudomonadota; class Gammaproteobacteria; order Burkholderiales; family Burkholderiaceae_D; genus Pernthalerella. Next base: position 14,116 of record JAMNXS010000011.1, on the reverse strand, counting down.
CAAATCGCGATGCACTAGTACAATCCCGGAGTTTTACGATTCCGGAGCTGTCTTGAACCACTATCCGCACCCCATCATCGCCCGCGAGGGCTGGCCCTTTCTGACCCTCGCTGTGGTCGTGGCCTTGGCGGCGACCTCGCTGTTTGGCGGCTGGTCGTGGCCGTTCTGGGTCATCGCGCTGTTCGTGCTGCAGTTTTTCCGCGACCCGGCGCGCACCGTCCCGCTGCAGGCCAATGCCGTGCTGTCGCCGGCGGATGGCCGCATCGTCGTGGTCGAGAAGGCGCGCGATCCCCACGCCGACCGCGAGGCGCTGAAGATCAGCGTTTTCATGAACGTCTTCAACGTGCACTCGAACCGTTCGCCGGTCGATGGCACGATCGAACGTGTCGAGTATTTCCCGGGCAAGTTCGTCAATGCCGACCTCGACAAGGCATCCACCGAAAACGAGCGCAACGCCGTGGTGGTGACCACTGACAATGGCACGGTCGTCACCTTCGTGCAGGTGGCCGGCTTGATCGCTCGCCGCATCCTGTGCTACGTCGGCAAGGGCGACCGGCTGGCGCGCGGCCAGCGTTACGGCTTCATCCGTTTCGGCTCGCGGGTGGATGTCTACCTGCCGCTGACGGCGCGGCCGCTGGTCACGGTCGGCGACAAGGTGTCCGCAACCGAAACCATACTTGCGGAACTCTGATCCGCACGATCATCCGCTCAGCTAACATAGGCTCATGGCGATTTTCAACCCCCGCAAGAACAAGTCCAAGGCGACGGCCAAGCCGTTTCGCCTGAACCGGCTGCCGCTGCGGCGCGCGCCGGCCGTCGGCGAGTCGGCAACGCCTCCGGTACCCCATCGCGGCATCTACCTGCTGCCGAACGCCTTCACGACGGCCGCGCTGTTCTGCGGCTTTTACGCCATCGTGATGGCGATGAACGGGCAGTACACGAACGCAGCCGTGGCGATCTTCGCGGCCATGGTGCTCGACGCGACCGACGGCCGGGTCGCCCGCCTGACCAATACCCAGAGCGAGTTCGGCGCCCAGTACGACAGCCTGTCGGACATGGTGTCCTTCGGCGCGGCGCCGGCGCTGATCATGTACGAATGGGCCCTGCGCGGGATGGGCAAGCTCGGCTGGCTGGCTGCCTTCGTCTATTGCGCCGGCGCCGCGCTGCGACTGGCCCGCTTCAACACCAATATCGGCGTCGTCGACAAGCGCTTCTTCCAGGGGCTGCCGAGCCCGGCGGCTGCGGCGCTGCTGACCGGCTTCATCTGGCTGATGGACGACTTGCGCATCGCCGGCAAGGATTTCAGCTGGCTGGGCTGGTGCATTACCGTCTATGCCGGACTGACCATGGTCACCAACGTGCCGTTCTACAGCTTCAAGGACGTGAACTTCAAGAAGTCGGTGCCGTTCATCGCGATCTTCCTGATCGTGCTGATCTTCGTGGCCGTCTCCAGCGACCCGCCGAAAGTCCTGTTTGGGCTGTTCGTCGTCTACGGTCTGTCGGGTTACGCAGTGGCGGCCTGGCACTGGCGCAAGGGCCGTCCGGTCAGCATCGTGCAGACCGATCCCGAAAATGGCGACGAGAAGTGAGCCGGGGCCGGAGCAGGCTATCGCACCGATAGCGACGCCCATGTTGCGCTTTCCGGCATTCCCCCGTATTCTTTCATTCATGTCGAGCGCCTATCGCCCATCGCAGACTTTTTCTTCCGGCAGCCCGTCCGGCCTGCTGCTGCTACATCTACTGCGCTGACCGCGCAGACATCCCCCACCCCACAATTCGTGTTTTGCCCGGCCCGCGCAGGAACCGCGAGGGCAGGCGAGAATGCATGCAAATTTTGAACATCCCGGGAGCCCATCATGGCCGATGCCAACAAGCTGATCATTTTCGACACCACCTTGCGCGATGGCGAGCAGTCGCCTGGCGCCTCGATGACCCGCGAGGAGAAGATCCGCATCGCGCGCCAGCTGGAGCGGCTGAAGGTCGATGTGATCGAGGCCGGTTTCGCGGCATCGTCGCCGGGCGACTTCGAGGCGATCAAGGCCATCGCCGGTACGATCAAGGAGTCCATCGTCTGCTCGCTGTCGCGCGCCAATGACCGCGACATTTCGCGTGCGGCCGAGGCGCTTGCGCCGGCCGCGCGCAAGCGCATCCATACCTTCATCGCGACCTCGCCGCTGCACATGGAGAAAAAGCTGCGGATGACGCCGGAGCAGGTCTACGAGCAGGCGCGGCTTGCCGTGCGCTTCGCGCGCCAGTTCACCGATGACGTGGAATTCAGCCCCGAGGACGGCAGCCGCTCCGATATCGACTTTCTCTGCCGCGTGCTCGAGGGTGTGATCGACGAAGGCGCGACCACGATCAACTTTGCTGATACCGTCGGCTACGGCGTACCCGAGCTGTATGGCAACATGCTCAGGACGCTGCGCGAGCGCATACCGAATTCCGACAAGGCGGTCTGGTCGGTACACTGCCATAACGACCTCGGCATGGCCGTGGCCAACTCGCTGGCCGGCGTGATGATCGGCGGCGCGCGCCAGATCGAATGCACGATCAATGGCCTGGGCGAGCGTGCCGGCAATACCGCACTCGAAGAAATCGTGATGGCGGTTCGCACGCGCAAGGACTTCTTCAACCTGAACGTCGGCATCGACACCGCGCAAATTGTGCCGACGTCGAAGCTGGTGTCGCAGATCACAGGTTTTGCCGTGCAGCCGAACAAGGCGGTGGTCGGCGCGAATGCCTTTGCCCATGCATCGGGCATCCATCAGGACGGCATCCTGAAGGCGCGCGACACCTACGAGATCATGCGCGCCGAAGACGTGGGCTGGACCGCCAACAAGATTGTGCTCGGCAAGCTCTCGGGCCGCAACGCGTTCAAGCAACGCCTCGAAGAGCTCGGCATCCAGCTCGATTCCGAGGCCGAGGTCAACGCTGCCTTTGCCCGCTTCAAGGAACTCGCCGACCGCAAGTCCGAGATCTTCGACGAGGACATCATGGCGCTGGTCTCGGACGAACAGCATTCGCATGACCAGGAGTTCTACAACTTCGTGTCGCTGTCGCAGCACTCGGAAACCGGCGAGAAGCCGGCCGCGAAAATCACTTTTTCTGCTGGCGGCAAGGAACTGACTTGCGAAGGGCAGGGTAATGGCCCGGTCGATGCGATCGTCAATGCGATCGAATCGAACGCGCAGAGCGGCGCCGAGCTGCTGCTGTTTTCGGTGAATGCGATCACGACCGGCACGCAGTCGCAGGGCGAGGTGACGATGCGTCTGTCGAAGAGCGGCCGCATCGTCAACGGTGTGGGCTCCGACCTCGATATCGTGGTGGCGTCGGCGAAGGCCTACCTGTCGGCGTTGAACAAGCTGCAGTCGAAGAACGAGAAGCTGAATCCACAGCTTTGAGGATCGGTGGCGGGTTTCGCTGCGCTCTACCCGCCCTATGGTTCCAGCTTCCGGTGAGCGTGGGGCTTGCTGTGACTTTGGCGGGTTTCGCTGCGCTCTACCCGCCCTACGGTTTCAGCTTCCGGTGAGTGTGGGGCTTGCTGTGACTTTGGCGGGTTTCGCTGCGCTCTACCCGCCCTACGGTTTCAGCTTCCGGTGAGTGTGGGGCTTGCTGTGACTCTGGCGGGTTTCGCTGCGCTCTACCCGCCCCATGACGATGACTGTCTTTGAACCCGTTGGCCATAGGGTGGGTAGAGCGCAGCGAAACCCACCATTCAAGGAGCGTCCAGCGACGGGCCATTCAAACCCGCAAGGCCGTGCTGTGCGCACGGCCTTGCCATTCCGGCCTCCTTACTGGATCTGCAGCAGCCGGCTCTGCGCCGCCTGCTTCTTCGGCAGCGTCAGCACAAGCACGCCATGCTCCAGTCTGGCGACCGCCTGCGCATCATCGACCTCGTGCGGCAGTTCGAAGCTGCGGGCGTACTTGCGCACGACACGCTCGATGTGCATGACAGTTTCGCCCTCCTTGCGCTCGGCCTCGCGGCGGACTTCGGCCTCGATGGTGACGCGCGAGCCGTCGACACTGACTTTCAGGTGCTCCTTGGTCACCCCCGGCAGGTCGGCCTCGACCTGATAGCCGCGCTCGTTCTCGACCACGTCGATGCGGGGGCTGAAGGCGCCGCCCTCGCGCGCGGCCTCGGCCGTCGGGCTCAGGAACTCCTCGAGCATTGTGTCGAACAGGTTGCCGAACAGGGTGGGACGCAGCGGGTAGCCGTTGCGCTGGCGCAGGATCATGTTCATGGTTTCCTCCTCAAGAGATTTTGGTGGGGCGGCCCGCCCCGATGCACCCAAGATAGGGCAGAGCGACGGCATTTCAAGAGGCTTGAACGGCGGGAGAACCGGGTTGTTTCAATGAAAACTTCATGCCCGGGACGGCATCGTCACAGCAGTGCGTGATCAGGCCGCCTTTTCGGCTATAATCTCGCCTTGGTCCGAAATGGCCAAACTTTTAACGTAATCACGGCTTCAGGGGTTGCGACTCCCGGCGCCGCATGTGAAAGGCAAGAAAATGGCAGTCACGAAAGAAAGCAAGGCAGCGGTCATCGCTGCCAACGCGCGCGGTCAGAACGACACCGGCTCTCCCGAAGTCCAGGTCGCCCTCCTGACCTCCCGCATCAACGAACTCAACGGCCACTTCAAGGCCCACGCCAAGGATCATCACTCCCGTCGTGGCCTGATCATGATGGTCAACCGTCGCAAGAGCCTTCTGGCTTACCTGAAGCGCAAGGACGCTGACCGTTATCGCGCCCTGATCGAGAAACTCGGCCTGCGCAAATAATCATTTGCCAGCGCAAGTATCGCAGGAATGCCTGTATCAGCCAGCCTGATGCGGGCATTTCGCGTTTTTGAAGCTTGCTCGATCGCAGCAGCATCGAGTCGTTGCAAGGCGGTGGAGATCCGCCGTCCGTGGTGAGGTGAACGACAGCGCCTGAAAATCTGTCGGCAAAAATAGAAAGGAATGCCCAATGTTCAACAAAGTCACGAAGACCTTCCAGTACGGCCAGCACACGGTCACGCTGGAAACTGGCGAGATCGCTCGCCAGGCCTCCGGCGCCGTCGTGGTGTCGGTCGAGGATACCGTCATCCTCGCGACCGTCGTCGCCCGCAAGGAAGCCAAGCCGGGCCAGGATTTTTTCCCGCTCACCGTTGACTACGTCGAGAAAACCTACGCCGCCGGCCGCATCCCCGGCGGTTTCTTCAAGCGCGAAGGCCGTCCGTCCGAGAAAGAGACGCTGACCTCGCGCCTGATCGATCGCCCGATCCGCCCGCTGTTCCCCGAGGGCTACCTGAACGAAGTGCAGGTGATCATCCATGTGCTGTCGGTGAACCCGGAGATCGATCCCGACATCCCGTCGATGATCGGCGCGTCGGCTGCGCTGTGCATCGCTGGCATCCCGTTCAACGGCCCGATCGGCGCTGCGCGCGTCGGCTACATCGACGGCCAGTACGTGCTGAACCCGAACGTGTCGCAGATGCCTGCGTCGAAGATGGACCTGGTCGTTGCCGGCACCGAGGCGGCCGTCCTGATGGTCGAGTCCGAGGCGAAGGAACTGTCCGAGGAAATTATGCTGGGCGCGGTCGTTTTCGGCCATGAGCAGATGAAGGTCGTCATCGACGCGATCCACGATCTGGTGCGCGACGGCGGCAAGCCGGAAGTGCCGTGGGCGCCGCCGGCGAAGAATGAGACGCTGATTGCGCGCGTGACCGCACTGGCGGAAGACAAGCTGCGCGACGCTTTCCGCACCAAGGAAAAGCAGGCACGCACCGATAAGCTGCGCACCGTCCATTCCGAAGTGGCCGCCAAGCTGGCGGAGGAGATGCCGGAAGGCGTCGACTCGGCCGAACTCGGCGACATCATGTTCGGCCTCGAGTCGAAGATCGTTCGTTCGCAGATCCTCGACGGCGAGCCGCGCATCGACGGCCGCGACACCCGCACCGTGCGCCCGATCACGATCCGTTCCAGCGTGTTGCCGCGCACCCACGGCTCGGCGCTGTTCACGCGCGGCGAGACGCAGGCACTGGTCGTGGCCACGCTCGGTACCGCGCGCGACGAGCAGAAGATCGACGCGCTGACCGGCGAGTACAGCGACCGCTTCATGCTTCACTACAACATGCCGCCGTTCGCCACCGGTGAAACCGGCCGCGTCGGTTCGCCGAAGCGCCGCGAGATCGGCCACGGTCGCCTCGCCAAGCGCGCGCTGGTCGCGGTCCTGCCGGCGCCAGAAGAGTTCAGCTATTCGCTGCGCCTGGTCTCCGAGATCACCGAGTCGAACGGTTCGTCGTCGATGGCATCGGTCTGCGGCGGTAGCCTGGCTATGATGGACGCAGGCGTCCCGCTGAAGGCGCATGTGGCCGGCATCGCGATGGGCCTGATCAAGGAAGACAACAAGTTCGCCGTGCTGTCCGACATCCTCGGCGACGAGGACCACCTCGGCGACATGGACTTCAAGGTGGCCGGCACCGCCGGCGGCATCACCGCGCTGCAAATGGATATCAAGATCCAGGGCATCACGAAAGAGATCATGCAGGTCGCGCTGGCCCAGGCGAAGGAAGGCCGCCACCACATCCTCGGCAAGATGCAGGAGGCGATGCCTTCCGGCCGCACCGAGCTGTCGAACTTCGCGCCGCGTCTGATTACGATCAAGATCAACCCGGAGAAGATCCGCGACGTGATCGGCAAGGGTGGCGCCGTGATCCGTGCGCTGACCGAAGAGACCGGCACGCAGATCGACATCACCGACGAGGGTATCGTCACGATCGCCTCGGTCGATGCCTCCGCCGGCCAGGAAGCCAAGCGCCGCATCGAGGAACTGACCGCGTCGGTCGAAGTGGGCAAGGTCTACGAAGGCACCGTGCTGAAGCTGCTGGATTTTGGCGCGATCGTCCAGGTCATGCCGGGCAAGGACGGCCTGCTACACATCAGCCAGATCGCCAACGAGCGTGTCAATGCCGTGGCCGACTACCTGAAAGAAGGCCAGCAGGTGCGCGTGAAGGTGCTCGAGACCGACGACCGCGGTCGCCTGAAGCTGTCGATGAAGGCAGCCGCAGCCGAGGAGTCGGGCGAGGCCGCCCAGCAGCAGTAATGCTGCGTGGCGCATGCCACTGCAGCGATGAAGGCCGCCCGCGCAACCGGGCGGCCTTTTTCATTGAACAGCGAGGAGACAGCGATGCGTGCGATTGAAATTGTCAAGCCGGGCGGGCCGGAGGTGCTGCTGCCGTGCGAGCGCGAGATGCCCGTGCCGAAGGCCGGCGAGGTACTGATCAAGGTTCATGCGGCCGGCGTCAACCGGCCCGATGTGCTGCAGCGAACCGGCAACTACCCAGTGCCGCCGGGGGCCTCCGACATTCCCGGTCTTGAAGTGGCTGGCGAGATCGTCGGAGGCGATCTCGAGGGCAGCGGCTTCAGCAAGGGCGAACTGGTCTGCGCGCTGGTGCAGGGCGGTGGCTACGCCGAGTACTGCGCCGCGCCGGTCGCTCAGTGCCTGCCGGTACCGAGAGGTTGGAGCGCGCTGCAGGCTGCCTCCCTGCCCGAAACCTTCTTCACCGTCTACAGCAATGTGTTCGAGCGCGCGAAGCTGGGCGAGGGCGAGACGCTACTGGTGCAGGGCGGCAGCTCCGGCATCGGCGTGACGGCGATACAGATGGCGACAGCGCTCGGGCATCGCGTGTTCGCCACTGCCGGCTCGGACGACAAGTGCCGGGCGTGCGAGAGCCTCGGTGCCGAGCGCGGCATCAACTATCGCAGCGAGGATTTCGTCGATGTGGTGAAGTCGCTCACCGGCGGCAAGGGAGCGGACGTCATCCTCGACATGGTCGCGGGTTCCTATGTGAACCGCGAGATTCAATGCCTCGCCGACGACGGACGTCTGGTGATCATTGCGCTGCTCGGCGGCGCGAAGGGCGAGGTGAACTTCAGCGAGATCCTCCGTCGCCGGCTGACCGTGACCGGCTCGACGCTGCGCCCGCGTCCGGTCGCGTTCAAGCAGGATATTGCGCACAAGCTGCTCGAGCGGATCTGGCCGCTTCTCGAAGCAGGACGGATCAAGCCAGTGATCTACAAGACGTTCTCGCTTGAGCAGGCGGCAAATGCGCATGCGCTCATGGAGTCCAGCACGCATGTCGGAAAGCTCGTGCTGGATATTGTTCGATAAAAGAACGTTCGTGCGGGCTGTCTCCATGAACTGAACGCTTGCCCAGGTTACTTGTTTGTTTTGAATATTTCAAACAAAGGAGTAACGAATGAGAGGCGCGACAGAGAGTATCAGCGGCATCTACCGTTCAAATGCGATCTTGGGGACAGCTGCCCCTCAGTCCGCCAGCCCTCAGCGAGCTGCACAAAAGCCTTCCATCAAATCGATTTAAGATCAGAAATCTGCTTCGCTCCGGGAGCGAGATTTGGAAATCGAACAGCAGCTTTTGATAATCCAGGAGCAGTTGACGACGAAGCGGGGGCGGGTGCCGGCGAAGCCGGGCCAGCTGACGACGAACAACGCGGGGGCAAGCAAGCCAGTCTCAAATGTTCGGAGTCAAGTACCGATGTCTGTCGGTGAGGCTGTGGCAGCAGGTTTTCGGGTGGTGAATGAGGGCGTGCCTGACCAGGGAGTGGTGCTCCATTACGCGCAAATACACAACGTAACTATTCCCGGGGCAGATCGCCCGGCTGACGGCTGTCCCACCTCGCTTTCGCGAGAGCTTCTGATGCAAGTCGCCCGGTGCCAGCGCAAAATTTTCGACGACCTTGTTGCGAACAGGATCGAGCACATATTTTACGAAGGGCTGGATCGTACGAAGGTGCCAGATACCTTTGAACCCGGCAGCGCCGACGCCATTCTGAGAGATAAAGTTCAGGCGCATTTGCGGGGCTATAAACCAGGCATGAAGTTGGATCCGGACAAGGAACGGCTTTTTGCATGCGGCGCGAGCCTGCTGTACCCCTATGTGACTCCCGGAGTCACCATGCATCCGACAACCACTGCAAAAGAGATCGCGAAGCGAGATGCTTATCTGCTCGCGAACCGAGATCTATTCAAAGTGCATGGCTTGTCCTTTCCAGCTTCGGAAAACCATTTATTCCTGCACGGGCCCGAGCAGGATGCCGTCACGTTCATGAAGCAGGTAATGCGGGGAAAATCCATGAAGGTTGCCCTGATATCTGGCAAGACTCATTAGCCTGAGCGCTTCGTTGGCTGTTTTGACCCGGAGAAGTTCTCGCCGGCTTTTTATTCCAAAGACATGACTGCGTAAGCTTCTATCACTCGTCGATAAACAGGAGGTGTTCATGAACAGCGTGGGAGTGCAATTGAGTCCTGCCGCACGGACAACCGTGGCCAGCGTTATGGGTCATTCAGTCGTCAGGGAGCAGCGCAGGCAGCCGCCTGCGATTAAACAGGTGCCGAATCAGAGCAATGAAGGGCGCAGGGAGTGTGCCAATGAAATCGAAGCGCTGCAGAAGCTTATTCAAAATTCAATGCCGCCGGAAAAAGAAAAATCCGGAAGTATGGTCATAAGAGTGCGTGGTAGCGAGTTGGTATCGGAAGGCCAGGCCAGAGCTGCAGGATTTCGTGTGGTGCAGCATGGACGGGCAGGACATTGCGTGATCCTGCACTTCGGCCAGTTGCATCAGGTCGAAATTCCCGGTCTCCTTGCCTCCGAAGGTGCGCCCTACAAGATGGGGTCGCAGCTGAAGTCCAAAGTTGTTCAATGCCAGCGCAAGATATTCGATGAGCTTCTGAACAGCGGGATCAAGCATGTCTTTTCTGAGGGGCTGGAGCAGACGCTGGTGCCGGACAAATTTGAAGCCGGAAGTGCGAATGCCTCAGCGAGGGACAAGATTCGCGCATGCTTTTCAGGATATCGTCCGGGTGATGCCATTTCTCCGGGATTGGAGAACTTGCTTTATGCGGGCGGATGTCTGATCTACGGTCACCTGGTTCCTGGTGTCACGTTGCATGCCACAATAACGCCGAGTCAGGTGGCCAAGCACGACGCCTACTACAACAATGCGGCGAGTCGTGCGCGTTTCATCGCCAATAAATTTTCGGTGCCGCCAGAGGATCGCCACCTCTTTTTCGAGGAAGTCGAACAGATCCTGATGGCGAAAATGAAGCAGGTGATGCAAGGCAAATCGCTGAGCGTGGCTCTGGCTTTCGGCCGTGATCACTCGGTTGAACGTCTCGCGAGCCATTACAAGGGCGGCGAATTCTCGCCAGCTATCTATTCGAAAGACGCCACCGTGTAGGCCTGATGGGCCCGGCGGGGAACTGAGTTGCACTGGGCAGTGCCTGAGCAGCTTGCATCGGAGCCGTGGTTTCATGCAGGGGCGGCTGGCCGGTTGCGTCCTCAGGTGTTGCTTAAGTTGAAATGGGGTTGGCGACCCGGGGCAGCGTCCTGTGTCGCGCGAATTTGCTCCCGACCCTTGTCACAGGATAAAATTGCGGGTTACGTGAACGAATGTCCCCATCCCCCATGCGCGCCACCCTGATCGCCGGTAACTGGAAGATGAACGGCAGCCTCGCGTCCAATGCGGGCCTGCTGGACGATGTTCGTGCCGGCTCGGGTGCGTCCAGGGCGCAGCTGGCCGTTTGCGTGCCTGCGCCTTATCTCGCTCAGGCGCAGGCGGCGCTGACCGGTTCCGCCGTGGCATGGGGCGCGCAGGACCTGTCGGTTCATGACAGCGGCGCGTACACCGGCGAAGTGTCGGCGGCCATGCTCGGCGACTTCGACTGCACCTACGTCATCGTTGGTCATTCGGAGCGCCGCAGCTACCACGGCGAGAGCGATGAACTCGTCGCGCAAAAGACGGCGCGCGCGCTTGCCGCGAGGCTGGTGCCCATTGTCTGCGTCGGCGAAACGCTGGCCGAGCGCGAGCAGGGCGCGACCGAAGCCGTCGTGGTCCGCCAGCTCAAGCCCGTGCTCGACGCGGTCGGCTCCGACCTTGCGAAGATCGTCGTGGCCTATGAGCCCGTGTGGGCAATCGGCACCGGCAAGACAGCCACGCCGGAGATGGCGCAGCAGGTGCATGAACTGATCCGCGCCACGCTTGCCCAACGCGATGCGGCCGCAGCGCAGCAGGTCCAGATCCTCTACGGCGGCAGCATGAAGCCGGACAACGCAAAAGACCTGCTCGCGATGCCCGACATCGACGGCGGCCTGATCGGCGGCGCATCGCTGAAGGCCGCAGATTTTCTCGCCATCGCGCACGCCGCGTGATGGCCTCATCTTCATTCATCAACACTGGAAAACCGATTCAATGAATTCTCTGTTTGCGATCATCATTGTCATTCAGGTGGTCACCGCCCTGATCATCATCGGCCTCGTCCTGCTGCAGCATGGCAAGGGCGCCGACATGGGCGCTGCGTTCGGTTCCGGCGCGTCCGGCAGCCTGTTCGGCGCGAGCGGCTCCTCGAATTTCCTGTCGCGCTCCACCGGCATCGCCGCAGCCGTTTTCTTTGTCGCGACGCTGGCGCTGAGCTTCATCGGTTCGCGTCCGCAGGCAGGCGGCGGCGGCGTGATGGACCAGATCCCTGCAAACTCGCAGCCAACGCAATCCGCGCCTGCGCAGGATGCGCCGAAGGCACCGGGGCAATCGGGTGAAATTCCCAAATAATTCATGATCGCTGCGTCCTCATGCCAAACCGGCATTGAAGGAGCGCAGCAAACAGGTTAAACTAGCGCGCTTGGCCGACGTGGTGAAATTGGTAGACACGCTATCTTGAGGGGGTAGTGGCGAAAGCTGTGCGAGTTCGAGTCTCGCCGTCGGCACCAGTTAGCAAAACAGTACGAAGAACCTGTCTGAAAGTCGTTCGCCTCCATCAAAGCCTAGGAAAAGTGAAGGGCTTTCGGGATTGAACCGTTGCTTGTTGTTATCATCGTGCGCGCTGTGATTGGCGCCTGCGTCGCACAGCAAGCTTTCACACAGGTTTTTGGGAGGCCAGCCCGGGGGTGCCCTGCGCTGGCTTTTTGACGAATTGGCAGAAGTTGTCATTTCGGGTTCCGCCTGGTTTGTCCGCACGTGGACCGGGCAATTTGTACTGAACGCATCGTGGACCTCCAAAACTACCTCCCGATACTGCTCTTCATCGGAGTCGGCATCGGCGTGGGTGTCGCTCCGCAGATACTGGGGCGCCTGCTCGCCCCGCACCGGCCCGACGCGGCAAAAGCCTCCGCCTATGAATGCGGCTTCGAAGCCTTCGAAGACGCGCGCATGAAATTCGACGTGCGCTACTACCTCGTCGCGATTCTTTTCATCCTGTTCGACCTCGAAGTGGCCTTTCTCGTGCCGTGGGCAGTCGCCATGTCCGACGTCGGCTTGATCGGCTTCTGGGCCATGATGGTCTTCCTCGGCGTGCTCGTGGTCGGCCTGATCTTCGAATGGAAGAAGGGCGCTCTGGACTGGGAATGATCAATGGCTATTGAAGGCATCCTCAACGAAGGCTTCGTCACCACCACGGCCGACAAGCTGATCAACTGGACCCGCACCGGCTCGATGTGGCCGATGACTTTCGGCCTGGCCTGCTGCGCGGTCGAGATGATGCACGCCGGCGCGTCGCGCTACGACCTCGACCGCTTCGGCGTCGTGTTCCGTCCGTCGCCGCGCCAGTCGGACGTGATGATCGTCGCCGGCACGCTGTGCAACAAGATGGCGCCCGCCCTGCGCAAGGTGTACGACCAGATGGCCGAGCCGCGCTGGGTGATCTCGATGGGCTCCTGCGCCAACGGCGGCGGCTACTACCACTACTCGTACTCGGTCGTGCGCGGCTGTGACCGCATCGTGCCGGTCGACATCTACGTTCCCGGCTGTCCGCCGACCGCAGAGGCGCTGCTGTACGGGATCATGCAACTGCAAAACAAGATCAGGCGAACGAACACCATCGCACGATAAAAGACCAAACGCCCGACATGACCACGAAACTCGAAACCTTGGCGAACGCCTTGCAGCAGGTGTTGGGCGACAAGATCCGTAGCCTGACGACATCGCTTGGCGAAATCACCGTCGTCGTGCGCGCCGCCGACTATGCCGATGCGATGCTCGCGCTGCGCGACAGCGACGCCACCCGCTTCGAGCAGCTGCTCGACCTGTGCGGCGTCGATTACCAGCAGTACGGCGACGGTCGCTGGGAAGGCTCGCGCTTCGCCGTCGTGTCGCACCTGCTGTCCGTGAAGCATAACTGGCGCGTGCGCGTGCGCACGTTTGCCCCGGACGACGACATGCCGCTCGTCGCGTCGATGACGTCGATCTGGCCTGCCGCCAACTGGTACGAACGCGAAGCCTTCGACCTGTTCGGCATCCTGTTCGACGGCCACGACGACCTGCGCCGCATCCTGACCGACTACGGCTTCATCGGTCACCCGTTCCGCAAGGATTTCCCGGTCAGCGGCTATGTCGAGATGCGCTACGACCCCGACCAGAAGCGCGTGATCTACCAGCCGGTGACCATCGAGCCGCGCGAGAACGTGCCGCGCGTGATCCGCGAAGAGAACTACGGAGTTCGGTAAAAAATGGCCGAGATTAAAAATTACACATTGAACTTCGGCCCCCAGCACCCCGCCGCGCACGGCGTGCTGCGCCTAGTACTCGAGCTCGACGGCGAAGTGATCCAGCGTGCCGACCCGCATATCGGCCTGCTGCACCGCGCGACCGAGAAGCTGGCCGAGACCCGCACCTTCCTGCAGTCGGTGCCGTACATGGATCGCCTCGACTACGTGTCGATGATGTGCAACGAGCACGCCTACGTGATGGCCATCGAGAAACTGCTCGAGATCGAGGTGCCGCTGCGCGCGCAGTACATCCGCGTGATGTTCGACGAGATCACGCGCCTGCTGAACCACCTGCTGTGGCTGGGCGCGCATGCGCTCGACGTCGGCGCGATGGGCGTGTTCCTGTATGCGTTCCGCGAGCGCGAAGACCTGATGGACTGCTACGAGGCCGTGTCGGGCGCGCGCTTGCACGCGGCCTACTACCGTCCGGGCGGCGTCTATCGCGACCTGCCGGACGCCATGCCGCAATACAAGGCATCGCTGCTCCGCAACGACAAGGCCATCGCGAAGCTGAACGAAAACCGGCAGGGTTCTCTGCTCGACTTCATCGAGGATTTCACCAACCGCTTCCCGACCTA
>JAMNXS010000010.1 GCA_023653025.1 Burkholderiaceae bacterium | reverse complement strand
CGGTCGCCTCGAGCAGCAGCAGCAGCGAGCCTTTGGACACCTTGTCGCCGAGCTTGACCTTCAGCTCCTTGACCACGCCGCCGGCGGAGGCCGGGATTTCCATGCTGGCCTTGTCGGATTCGACCGTGATCAGCGACTGCTCCGGCTGGATGGTGTCTCCGGGCTTGACCAGCAGCTCGATCACTTCGACTTCCTTGAAGTCACCGATGTCGGGTACGTTGATTTCGATGAGGCTCATGAGGGGCTCCGTTATCTTTTCATCGGAAAACTGATCGTTCGGCAAGGAAGCGCCGAGTTCTTGTCGAACTCCGCTCCGGCGTGCACGCCGATCTCCGCAATGGCGTGCGCGCACGACTCGCGTTCGTAGGCGGCATACATCGCGCCTAGCGCGAAGCACTTGCCGCTGCCAATGGCCCAGAAGCGGTCGAAGCTGAATACTTCGCGATACGAGTACACGCCGAAGATGCCGTGCGGATTGGCGATCAATGTGGTGATCTGCGACGACTCGTAGGGATCGTCCTCTTCCTCCTTGACGTTGAGGAAGTACTTGTCCTTCAGGATCTGGTGTACGCGCGTGAAGGTATCGAACACCTCGTCGCGCGAGCCGAGCCTGCACTCGTCGTCCATGTCGGCCAGCAGCTTCTTCATCACCGGGAAGTGCGCGGTGGAGCCGGAGAGCGACAGGTACGAGCCGTTGATCTCGACGATCTTTTCGTTCGTCTCGTAGGCGTGCGAAAGCCGAGTGTCGCCAAAGGTCACCAACGAGTCGGCGGCGATCGCTATCTGATCGTCCTTGCGGACGACGACGCAGGTTGTCATCGCCAGCCTTACAGCAGGGTCTTGCGCAGGTCGGCCAGCACCTCGGCGAGGTACACGGTGAAGCGTGCGCCTAGCGCGCCATCGATCACGCGGTGGTCGTAGGACAGCGACATCGGCAGCATCAGGCGCGGCACGAAAGCCTTGCCGTCCCAGACCGGCCTGATCTCGGACTTCGACAGGCCGAGGATCGCGACTTCCGGCGCATTGATGATCGGCGTGAACGACGTGCCGCCGATGCCGCCCAGCGACGAGATGGTGAAGGTCGCACCCTGCATGTCGGCCGGCTTGAGCTTGCCTTCGCGCGCCTGCCCGGACAGCTCGCCCATTTCCTTCGCGATCTGCGCGATACCTTTCTGGTCGGCGTTTTTCACGACCGGCACCACGAGGCCGTTCGGCGTGTCGGCAGCAAAGCCGATGTGGTAGAAGTGCTTGAGGATCAGGTTCTCGCCGTTCGCGTCGAGCGAGGAATTAAACGCCGGGAATTTCTTCAGCGCGGCAACGCTGGCCTTGATCACGAAGGCGAGCATGGTCAGCTTGACGCCGGATTTCGCCAGCGACTCGTTGGCGCTCTTGCGGAATTCCTCGAGCTCGGTGATGTCAGCCTGGTCGAACTGTGTCACGTGCGGGATCATCACCCAGTTGCGATGCAGGTTCGGGCCGCTGATCTTCTTGATGCGCGACAGCGACTCGAGTGAGGTCTCGCCGAACTTCGAGAAGTCCAGCGACGGCCACGGCAAGAGCCCGAGCGCCGCCCCGCCGCCGGCAGCCGGTGCGGCCGAACCGCTGGCCATCACGCCCTTGACGAAGCCCTGCACGTCTTCGGTCAGGATGCGGCCTTTCGGGCCGGAGCCGGTCACGCGCGACAGGTCCACTCCCAGTTCGCGCGCGAACTTGCGCACCGACGGCGACGCATGCGGTTTCTGGCCGTCGGCGGCCGGTGCAGCGGCTACCGGCGCAGCCGCCTGCACCGGGGCAGGCGCTGCGGCGGGCGCTGCGGAGGGTGCGGCGGAGGGTGCGGCGGCAAAGGCAGGTGCAGGTGCAGAAGCGGGAGCCGGCGCCGGCGCCGGCGCGGCAGCAACGTCAGCCGCCTCCAGCAGCAGCACCAGCGATCCCTCCGCCACCTTGTCGCCTATGCTGACCTTCAGCTCCCTGACGATGCCGGCAGCGCTGCTCGGGATCTCCATGCTGGCCTTGTCGGACTCGACCGTGATCAGCGATTGTTCGGCCTTGACTGTGTCGCCCGGCTTGACGAGCAATTCGATGACTTCCACTTCCTTGAAATCACCGATGTCCGGGACCTTGATTTCCATGAGGCTCATTGTTGTTTTCTCCGTGTTCCGGCCGCCGGGGAGAGGGTGCCGGGATGCATGGCTGGGTGATGGCTAGCGTTGGTGTTGTTCGTGGCGGTTTCGGACTGCAGTCGATGATCCGGCGGGTTTCGCTTTGCTCTACCCGCCCTACGAATCCCCCGGTCCGTAGGGCGGGTAGAACCGAAGGCGAAACCCGCCGCGCAAACCATCACACCGTCGTCGGATTCGGCTTGCCCGGATCGATGCCGTACTTCGCGACGGCCTGCGCCACCACGGCAGCGTCGATCTTGCCGTCGTCGGCCAGCTGCTTGAGCGCGGCGACCGTCACGAAATGGCGGTTCACCTCGAAGAACTCGCGCAGCTTGGCACGGGTGTCCGAGCGGCCGAAGCCGTCAGTGCCAAGCACCTTGTACGAACGGCCCTTCGGTATGAATGGACGAATCTGTTCGGCGTAGGAGCGCATGTAGTCGGTGGCGGCAATGATCGGGCCCTCGCCGGACTGCAGCTGCGAGGTCGCGTAGGGAACGCGCGCTGCGGCCGTAGGGTTCAGCATGTTCCAGCGATCGGCGTCCTGGCCGTCGCGTGCCAGCAGCGTGAACGACGGTGCCGACCAGATGTCGGCCGCGATGCCCCAGTCCTGCTCGAGCAGTTTCGCCGCCTCGATGACCTCGCGCAGGATGGTGCCGGAGCCCATCAGCTGCACGCGCTGCTTTCCCTGCTTCTGCGACGGCTGCAGCAGGTACAGGCCCTTGAGGATGCCTGCTTCCTGCCCGGCCTTCAGGCCCGGATGGCTGTAGTTCTCGTTCATCAGGGTAATGTAATAGAACACATCCTCCTGCTTTTCGACCATGCGCTTCAAGCCATCGTGGACGATGACGGCGACTTCATGCGCAAAGGTCGGATCGTAGGGCAGGCAGTTCGGGATCGTCGATGCCAGAACGTGGCTGTGACCGTCCTCGTGCTGCAGGCCTTCGCCGTTGAGCGTCGTGCGGCCCGAGGTGCCGCCGAGCAGGAAGCCGCGCGCGCGCATGTCGCCGGCAGCCCATGCGAGGTCGCCGATGCGCTGCAGCCCGAACATCGAGTAGAAGATGTAGAACGGGATCATCACCCGGTTGTTGGTCGAGTACGAGGTCGCGGCAGCGACCCACGAGCTCATCGCGCCGGCCTCGTTGATGCCCTCCTGCAGGATCTGGCCGGCCTTGTCCTCGCGGTAGTAGCTGACCTGGTCCTTATCGACCGGCTCGTACAGCTGGCCCTGTTGGCTGAAGATGCCGATCTGGCGGAAGAAGCCTTCCATGCCGAAGGTGCGCGCCTCGTCGACGAGGATAGGTACCACGCGCGGGCCGAGGTTCTTGTCGCGCAGCAGGACAGTGAGTGTGCGCACGTAGGCCTGCGTGGTCGAGATCTCGCGGCCTTCGGCCGTCGGCTCGAGCACCGGCTGGAACGCCGACAGTTCCGGCACCGGCAGCGATTCCTCGGCCCTGGTGCGGCGCTGCGGCAGGTAGCCGCCGAGCTGGCGGCGGCGCTCGTGCAGGTACTTCATTTCCGGCGCGTCGTCGGCCGGTTTGTAGAACGGCACGTCGGCCAGCTGGTCGTCGGGGATCGGGATGCCGAAACGGTCGCGCATCTCGCGGATCGCCTGGTCGTCGAGCTTCTTGGTCTGGTGCGCGGTATTGCGCGCCTCGCCCGACTTGCCCATGCCATAACCCTTGACGGTCTTGACCAGCAGCACGGTCGGCTGGCCCTTGTGCTCCTGCGCGGCCTTGTAGGCGGCGTAGATCTT
Source organism: Burkholderiaceae bacterium (assembly GCA_023653025.1). GTDB lineage: Bacteria > Pseudomonadota > Gammaproteobacteria > Burkholderiales > Burkholderiaceae_D > Pernthalerella. The sequence continues at coordinate 51,784 of JAMNXS010000010.1, read as the reverse complement.
GTGCGGGTCATGGCCGCCGCGCAGCAGCCGCCAGATGTCATCGTCGGACATGTTGGCGACCAGTTCGAGCGTGCGCGGATCCTTGCCGAAGAAATGCTTGCGCACATAGGCGCCGTCCTTGGCCTTGTAGTTCTGGTATTCGCCGTCAACCGTTTCCATCATGATCCGCTGCAGCACGCCTTCCTTGTCGCGCGCCAGCAGGTCGTCCCAGTTCGAGCCCCAGATCACTTTCACGACGTTCCAGCCCGCGCCGCGGAAATCGGCTTCAAGCTCCTGGATGATCTTGCCGTTGCCGCGCACCGGCCCGTCGAGACGCTGCAGGTTGCAGTTGATAACGAAGACGAGGTTGTCGAGCATCTCGCGGCCGGCCATGCCGATGGCGCCCATCGATTCCGGCTCATCCATCTCGCCGTCGCCGCAAAAGGCCCAGACCTTGCGGTTCGCGGTGTCGGCGATCTGGCGCGCGTGCAGGTATTTCAGGAAGCGCGCCTGGTAAATGGCCATCAGCGGGCCGAGACCCATCGAGACGGTCGGGAATTGCCAGAACTGCGGCATCAGCTTCGGATGCGGATACGACGACAGGCCCTTGCCATCGACCTCGCGGCGGAAGTTCAGCATCTGGTCTTCGCTGATGCGGCCCTCGAGGAAGGCACGCGCGTAGATGCCGGGCGACGAATGGCCCTGGATGTATAGCAGGTCGCCGCCGTGGTGCTCGTTCGGCGCATGCCAGAAATGGTTGAAGCCGATGCCCAGCATGTTGGCCAGCGACGCGAAGCTCGAGATGTGGCCGCCCAGGTCGCCATCGGCGCGGTTGGCCTTGACCACCATTGCCATCGCGTTCCAGCGCATGTACGAGCGCAGCCGCTCCTCGTACTCGAGGTTGCCCGGGCAGTGCTCTCCGAGGTGAGCCGGGATGGTATTGACGTAGGCGGTATGGCTCGAGAACGGAATGTGCGCGCCGCGGCGGCGGGCGAGATCGACCATGCGCTCGAGCAGGTAGTGGGCGCGCTCCGCGCCTTCATGCTCGATGACGGACTCGAGGGCATCGAGCCACTCGCGGGTCTCCATCGTGTCAGGGTCGTTGGCGGCTTGCGCCAGAATGGTGTCGATTTGCGCTGCCATGATGAAGTCTCCTGGATTCTTGTCGTGGCCGTTGTCCGGGGGAAGCCGGCAGATCCACCTTACAGCGGAATCTGGCGGGAGTTCAATGGGGCCGAGTGTAGCAGGACTTCATTGTTTTTCAAACTGCGATACACGATTTCATAATATGATAAATTGACGAAAAAGACGCACTCCCGGACGCACTTACTCCAGCGCCGCCGGCCCGGAGCGCGGCTCAGCGCTCCCACTTATAATCGGAGATCCCCCCAACAAAAATCAGAGACAACCCATGCCCGCAAAAATCATTGATGGAAACGCGTTGTCGCGCCAGTTGCGCGGCGAAGTCGCTCAACGTGCAGCTGCCCTGACCGCGAAAGGCCACCAGCCGGGGCTGGCCGTGATCCTGGTTGGCGACAGCCAGGCGTCGCAGGTCTATGTGCGCAACAAGATCAAGGCCTGCGAGGAAAACGGCATTCATTCGGTGTTCGAAAAATACGACGCCAGCCTGACCGAGGCCGAATTGCTGGCGCGCGTCGATGCGCTGAACCACGATCCGAAGATCAACGGCATCCTGGTACAGCTGCCGCTGCCGCAGCATATCGATGCGAACAAAGTGATCGAGGCGATCGCCGCCGAGAAGGACGTGGACGGTTTCCACATCAGCAACGCCGGCCTGCTGATGACGGGCCAGCCGCTGTTCCGGCCCTGCACGCCGTATGGCGTGATGAAGATGCTGGAGTCGATCGACTATCCGGTGCGCGGCGCGCGCGCGGTGGTCGTGGGCGCATCGAACATTGTCGGCAAGCCGCAGGCGATGCTGCTGTTGCAGGCCGGGGCCACCGTCACCATCTGCAACTCGAAGACGCGCGACCTCGGCCATCACGCGCGCGACGCCGATATTCTCGTCGTCGCCACCGGCAAGAGGAACATCGTGACGGCCGACATGGTCAAGCCCGGTGCGGTGGTGATCGACGTCGGCATGAACCGCGACGATGCCGGCAAGCTGTGCGGCGACGTCGATTACGGCCCGTGCGCCGAAGTGGCCGGCTGGATCACGCCCGTGCCCGGCGGCGTCGGGCCGATGACCATTACCATGCTGCTCGTGAACACGATCGAAGCCGCCGAGCGCGCAGCCAACCACTGAAACCCAGGATCATGACCGACAACGCCCTGCTCGACTTCACCGACCTTCCCCGTTTCGACCTGTTCTCGCCGGCGCACGTCACGCCGGCCGTGGCGCAGCTGCTGGACGACGCGCGCCGCGTGGTGGCCCAACTCGAGGCGCCGGAGGCACCGGTCAGCTGGGAGCAGTTCGTCGTGCCGCTGGAAGCCGTCACCGAGCGGCTCGGTCGCGCGTGGGGCGTGGTCGGTCACCTGAATGCCGTCGTCGATACGCCAGAGCTGCGCGCGACCTACAACGAGAATTTGCCGAAGGTCACCGAGTTCTGGACCGAACTCGGCCAGAACCTGAAGCTGTTCGACAAGTACAAGGCGCTGCAGGCAAGCCCGGAATACCACACGCTGTCGGCGGCGCGCAGGAAAATCGTCGACAACGCGGTGCGCGACTTCCGCCTCGGCGGTGCCGAACTGCCGGACGACCGTAAGGCTCGCTTTGCCGAGATCCAGGAGCAGCAGGCCGCGCTGGCGACGCGCTTCTCGGAGAACGTGCTCGACGCCACCAATGCCTATGAGCTGATGGTCGACGACGAGGCGCGGCTGGCCGGCCTGCCGGACGACGTGAAACAGGCCGCGCGGGTCTCGGCCGAGCGCGAGGGCAAGCCGGGCTGGCGCTTCACACTGCATTTTCCATCGTACTTTCCGATCCTGCAGTACGCGGACGACCGCGCGCTGCGCGAAACCATTTATCGGGCCAACGCGACCAAGGCGTCCGAGCTGGGAGCGAAGCCCGAGTGGGACAACACGGCCAACATCGTCGAGCTGCTGCAGCTGCGCGACGAAGAAGCGCGGCTGCTCGGTTATGCCAATTTCGCCGAGGTGTCGCTGGTGCCGAAGATGGCCAGTTCACCGGCGCAGGTCATCGCCTTCCTCGACGACCTCGCCCGCCGCGCCCGTCCGTTCGCCGAAAACGACCTCGCCGAGTTGCGTGCATTCGCACAGGCCGAACTCGGCCTCGACGACCTGCAGGCCTGGGACATCACCTATGCATCGGAAAAGCTGCGTGAGCAGCGTTACGCGTTTTCCGAGCAGGAGGTAAAGCAGTACTTCCCCGAGCCGAACGTGGTGGCCGGCCTGTTCCGGTTGATCCGGAACATGTTCGGCGTCGAGATCCGGCCCGACGCCGGCCCGGTCTGGCATCCGGACGTGACCTTCTACCGGATAGAAAAGAAAGGCCGGCTGGTCGGCCAGTTCTACCTCGACCTGTATGCGCGCAATGGCAAGCGCGGCGGCGCGTGGATGGACGATGCGCGCGGCCGCAAGAACCTGCCGGGCGACGTGCAGACGCCGATCGCCTACCTGACCTGCAATTTCACCGAGCCGGCCGTCGTCGATGGCGTAAAGAAGCCGGCCTGCTTCACGCACGATGAAGTGATCACGCTGTTCCACGAGTTCGGCCACGGCCTGCACCACATGCTGACTGCCGTCGACGAACTCGGCGTGGCAGGTATCGCCGGCGTCGAATGGGACGCAGTCGAGCTGCCGTCGCAGTTCATGGAGAACTTCTGCTGGGAATGGGACGTGCTGCAGCACATGACCGCGCATGCCGAGACGGGCGAGCCGCTGCCGCGCGCGCTGTACGACAAGATGATCGCTGCCAAGAATTTCCAGTCGGGCCTGCAGATGCTGCGCCAGGTCGAGTTCTCGCTGTTCGACATGCACCTGCACTACGACCATGAACCGCGCGGCAGCAAGACCGTGGCCGAGGTGCTGGCCGAAGTCCGCCATCGCGTCGCCGTGGTCGTGCCGCCGGCGTTCAACCGCTTCCAGAATTCGTTCTCGCACATTTTCGCCGGCGGCTATGCGGCCGGCTACTACAGCTACAAGTGGGCCGAGGTGCTGTCCGCCGATGCCTATGGCGCATTCGAAGAGGCGCAGGGCGACCCGAACCGGCTGGCCGAGACGGGACTGGCCTTCCACCGCGAGATTCTGTCGGTCGGCGGCTCGCGTCCGGCGCTCGAATCTTTCACGGCCTTCCGCGGCCGCGAGCCGAGCATCGATGCCCTGCTCAGGCATAATGGGATGAATCAGGCCGGCCAATGACCCGCATCGACTTCCATAGCAAAGTTCCCGACAAGATCTTCTATGCCTGCCGTCTCGTGCGCAAGGCGCGCGCGGCCAGCATGAAGGTCGTGGTGCATGGCGACGACACGCAGCTTGCCGCCTTCGACGACGCGCTGTGGACCTTTTCCGAGCAGGACTTCATTCCGCATGTGGCAGCCGATGACGAACTGGCAGCGCGCACGCCGGTAATCCTCTGCGGCGACCCTGGGCAGGCGTTGCCACACCATCAGGTACTGGTCAACCTGTCGATGGAAACGCCCGGGCATTTTGCGCGCTTCGAGCGCATGTTCGAAATCGTGTCTACCGACGATGCCGACCTGGCGGCCGGGCGCGAGCGCTACCGGCAATATCAGCAGCGCGGTTATCCGCTGACCCACTTTGTCGCCGAAAAATGATGAACGCAGACGACCTCGACATTCCCGTCCTAACCGATGTCATCAACGACCCGGCTGCGCCCGCGGGCAGCGTCAGGACAGCCGCGGCCGGTCCGTATGCCCTCGAGCAGATGGCACAGGCGCTCGGTGCGCGGCTGACCAGCGAACTGTCGCTGCAGATACCCGTGCTGGTGGAGGCCGCGCTGCGCGAGCATCTGCCGCAGGCGATGGGCGCACGACTGCAGGCCGAGCTGCTCGGTGCGCTGACGAATGCGCTGCCGGCTGCGGCGCAGACTGCCGCACGGGAACTTTCAGCCCAAGTCGCGTACGAAGTCGGCGGATTGCTGGAACAGCGGCTGCAAGACGAAGTCCGACGCGCAGTTGCAGAGGAAATGCGGCAGTTGTCCTCCCACCAATCCTGACGCCAACCGCGGTATGCTCACCTTGCCGCCATCGACAGGACTGAATTCATGAAAGTCATCGTACTGGGTGCCGGCATCATCGGCACCGCTTCCGCATGGTTTCTGCAGAAAGCAGGCCATGAGGTCACCGTCATCGAGCGCCAGCCCGGCCCTGCGCAGGAGACGAGCTTTGCCAACGGCGGGCAGATTTCGGTCTCGCATGCCGAGCCGTGGGCGAATCCGTCGGCGCCGCTGAAGCTGCTGAAGTGGCTGGGCCGCGAAGATGCGCCGCTGCTGTTCCGCCTGCGCCCCGAATGGCTGCAATGGCGCTGGGGCCTGCAGTTCCTGCGCGAATGCACGCCGGGCCGCACGGCACACAACATCCGCCAGATCGTCCGCATCGCCGAGTACAGCCGCCAGACGCTGCAGGCTGTGCGCGCCGAGACCGGCATCGCCTACGACTGCGAGACGCGCGGCATCCTGCATTTCTACACCGACGAGAACGAGTTCCGGCAATCGCTGCCGGCGGCGCGACTGATGCGCGAACTCGGCTGTCCGCGCCAGACGATAGCCGCCGACGACGTCGTGCGCATCGAGCCGGCGCTGGCCGCCATTCGCGAAAAGATCGTCGGCGGCGACTACACCGCCACCGACGAGTCGGGCGACATCTACAAGTTCACCACCGGCCTCGCGCAGCGCTGTACCGATGCCGGCGTCGCCTTCCGCTTCGGCCACAGCGTCACCCGCCTGCTGCACGAAGGCAGCGGCGCGGCAGCCCGCGTCACCGGCGTCGAACTGATTGATGACCATGGCCGCCACCAGGTGCTGCGTGCCGATGCCTTCGTGGTCGCGATGGGCAGCTACTCGCAGCCGCTGCTGCAGCCGCTGGGCATACGCCTGATGCTGTACCCGGGCAAGGGCTATTCGGCCACCTATACGGTGACCAACGCGGCTCGCGCGCCGACCGTCTCGCTCACCGACGACGGCCACAAGCTGGTGATTTCGCGCCTTGGCGACCGGCTGCGCGTCGCCGGCACGGCCGAGCTCAACGGCTACACGCGCGACCTCAACAGCGTGCGCTGCGAAGCGATCACTCGCCGCACGCGTGAGCTGTTCCCCGACGCCTGCGATTTCGAGCGCCCGATCTATTGGACCGGACTGCGACCGCTGACGCCGTCGAATGTGCCTTACATCGGCAAATCACGGATATCGAATCTGTTTCTGAATACCGGCCATGGCACGCTGGGCTGGACGATGGGTTGTGGGTCGGGACGCGCGATTGCCGATATCGTTTCCGGACGTCGGCCCGACGTGGATTTCGAGTTCATCGGCGTGCCGCGCGAGCGGCCATCGCCCGCATTGATCTCGGTGCCGGCGCGCGGCTGACCGACAGGACATCGCCGGCACAACAACGGACGGGGCCGCGTGCCCCGTTTTTTATGCCGGAGATTGCCACATCGGCACGACTTGGTTAACCTTCAACGCTGAATTTCATCCCGACGCCTCGCTCACCCATTCCGGAGGATCTCCATGCGCTCTCGTACCCCCGTCCTGCCCCTGATCGTGCTGCTCGCCGCAGCATCGGCCGCCGGCGCGCAGGAACAGATCGTGAAGATCGGCCATGTGGCGCCGCTGTCGGGGCCGATCGCACACCTCGGCAAGGACAATGAAAACGGAGCGCGAATGGCAATCGACGCGCTGAACGCGAAGGGGCTGACGATAGCCGGCAAAAAGCTGAAGTTCCAGCTGCTGGCCGAGGATGACGGGGCGAACCCGCAGCAGGCGACGGCCGTGGCGCAGAAACTGGTCGACGCCAAGGTGAACGGCATCATCGGGCACCTGAACTCGGGCACCACGATGCCGGCCTCGACGATCTATAACACGAACGGCATTCCGCAAATCTCGCCGTCATCGACCAACCCGAAGTACACGCAGCGCGGCTACAAGGGCGCGTTCCGCGTCGTGGCCAATGACGAGCAGCTGGGCGGTGCGCTGGGCCGCTATGCCGCCGGCCCGCTGAAGCTGAAAACGGTCGCGATCATCGACGACCGCACCGCCTACGGGCAGGGTGTCGCCGACGAGTTCGCGAAGGCGGCCAAGGCCGCCGGCATCCAGGTCGTCAGCCGCCAGTACACGAACGACAAGGCGACCGACTTCAATGCGATCCTCACCGCGATCAAGGGCAAGAGTCCGGAGCTGGTATTCTTCGGCGGGATGGATGCCGTCGGCGGGCCGATGCTGCGCCAGATGAAGCAGCTCGGCATCGCTGCGAAGTTCATGGGTGGCGACGGTATCTGCACCGAGCAGTTGCCGTCTCTGGCCGGCGCGGGCCTCGGCGACGAGCAGGTGGTCTGCGCGGAAGCCGGCGGCGTCGAGGAAAGCCAGAAAAAGGTGATGGACACTTTCCGGGCCGATTACAAGAAGAAGTTCGGGGCCGACGTGAAGCTGTACGCGCCCTATGTATATGATGCGACGATGGTGATGGTCGATGCGATGCAGCGCGCAAACTCGACCGAGCCGGGCAAGTACCTGCCCGAGCTCGCGAAGACCCGCTACCAGGGCGTGACCGGCGTCATCGAGTTCGATGCGCGCGGCGACATGAAGAACGGCACGCTGACGCTCTACACATTCAGGGGCGGAAAGCGCTCGCAGATCGCGGTCGTGCGATAGCCGGGTCCGGCTCCGGACAGCGCGCAGCGTCCGGCTCTGCCCGCAAGTCCTGCCGGGCCCGTCAATGAAAAAACGCCCCCCCCCGGGGCGTTTTTTCATTGGACGCGGAAGCGATTACTTCAGCGACAGGATCCACTTGACGAGGGATTTCGCCTCGTTGTCGTCGACCTGCGGGTTGGCCGGCATCGGGATAGCACCCCAGGCGCCGCTGCCGCCCTTCTGTATCTTGGTTACCAGCTTGCCTTCGGCGGATTTGTCGCCCTTGTACTTGGCCGCGATTTCCTTGAAGCCCGGGCCGACCAGCTTCTGGTCTACTGCGTGGCAGGCAAGGCAGTTGTTCTCTTTGGCCAGCTGCTCGCTGGCGAATGCTGCGTTCGAACCCAGCGCAGCGATCGCTGCTGCGGCTACCAGGATACGTTTCATTTGTCTCTCCGTAAAAAATAAAGCGGCAGGATTGTAACCCCAATTTGCCAACCTGCTCAGTGCCGAACATAACATTGCCGGCCGCGGACGGCCAGCAATGGTTACACTCGCTCACACAATGCGCGCAGGTCCGGCGGCCGGAGTTCAGTCGGTGACGGCGCCCTTCGATGCCGATGATGCCAACTTGGCAAATTTGGCCAGCACGCCGCGCGTGTACCTCGGCGCCGGCGGCGTCCAAGCCAGGCGGCGGCGCTCGATTTCCTCATCCGGCACGTTCAGCTGGATCAGCAACTGGTGCGCGTCGATCGTGATCGAGTCGCCCTCTTCCACCAGCGCGATGGTGCCGCCGACGACCGCCTCCGGCGAGACGTGGCCGACCACCATGCCCCAGGTGCCGCCCGAGAAGCGGCCGTCGGTGATCAGGCCGACCGACTCGCCAAGGCCCTTGCCGACCAGCGCCGAGGTCGGCGACAGCATCTCCGGCATGCCCGGCGCGCCGCGCGGGCCGAGGTAGCGCAGCACGACCACGTCGCCGGCCTGGATCTTGTCGGCCAGGATGGCGTCCATCGCCGACTGCTCGTCGTTGAACACGCGCGCCGGGCCGGTGATGACCGGGTTCTTCAGGCCGGTGATCTTGGCCACGCAGCCTTCGGGCGACAGGTTGCCCTTCAGGATGGCGAGGTGGCCCTGCTGATAGATCGCCTTCTCGATCGGCATGATGACGTCCTGGTCGGCGCGCGGCTGGTCAGGCACGTGCGCCAGTTCCTCGGCCAGGGTCTTGCCGGTGATGGTCATGCAGTCGCCGTTGAGCAGGCCGGCGTTGAGCAGGATCTTCATCACTTGCGGAATGCCGCCGGCGGCGTGCAGGTCGGTCGCCAGGTATTTGCCCGACGGCTTCATGTTGCAGATGACGGGCACTTTCTTGCGCATGCGCTCGTAGTCGTCGATGGTCCACTCGACATTGGCCGAATGCGCGATCGCGAGGTAATGCAGCACGGCGTTGGTCGAACCGCCGGTGGCCATGATGACGGCGACCGCGTTCTCGATCGACTGGCGCGTGATGATGTCGCGCGGCTTCAGGTTGTTCCTCACGGCCTGCACCAGCACGCGCGCCGACTCCTCGGCCGAGCGCACCTTTTCTTCATCCGGGTTGGCCATCGTCGACGAATACAGCAGCGACATGCCGAGCGCCTCGAACGACGAGGACATGGTGTTGGCGGTGTACATGCCGCCGCAGGAGCCGGTCGACGGGCAGGCATTGCGCTCGATGCCCTCGAAGTCTTCCTGCGACAGCTTGCCGGCGGTGAACTGGCCGACGGCCTCGAACGCCGACACGATGTTCAGGTCCTCGCCCTTCCACTTGCCGGCCTTGATGGTGCCGCCGTAGACGTAGATGCCCGGGACATTGGTGCGCGCCAGCGCGATCATCCCGGCCGGCATGTTCTTGTCGCAGCCGCCGATGACGACGCAGCCGTCCATCCACTGGCCCTGTACGCAGGTCTCGATGCTGTCGGCAATGACTTCGCGCGAGATCAGCGAGTACTTCATGCCCTCGGTACCCATCGACATGCCGTCGGAGATCGTCGGCGTGCCGAACACCTGCGGGTTGGCGCCCGAGTCGCGGGTGGCCGCGATCGCGGCATCGGCCAACTTCTGCAGCCCCGAGTTGCACGGCGTGATCGTCGAATGACCGTTCGCGATGCCGATCATCGGGTTGCTGAAATCAGCCTTCTGGTAGCCCATCGCGTAATACATCGCGCGGTTGGGGCTGCGGGCAACGCCCTCGGTAATGTGCTTGGAACGATCGTTGGCGGCCATGATGTCTCCGGACAAAGGGGGTGGATATGGAACCGGCGTCACCTTGCCTTGCGACGAATACCCTGTCAAATATATTATTGACAGGGTATTGATTTTTTTAGGATATCAATTGACGTCGCCCATCGAATTGCGCCAGCTGCGCCACTTCGTCGCCGTGGCCGAGGAGCTGCATTTCGGCCGGGCGGCGCGCAGGCTGCACATGACGCAGCCGCCGCTGTCGCAATCGATACAGGCGCTCGAGGCGCAACTCGGCGCGCCGCTGTTCGCGCGCACGCGACGCTCGGTCGCGCTGAGCGCGGCCGGCGAGGCGCTGCTGCCCGAGGCCCTGCGCATCCTGCAGCAGGTGGGCCAGCTGCCGGCACTGGTGCAGAAGACGGCGGCCGGCGCGCTTGGCCGGCTGTCGATCGGCTTCATCTCGATCGCCGACTACAGCGTGCTGCCGCCGGCGCTGCGCGAATTCCGGCGCAGCTGCCCGGAAGTCGCCATCCGGCTGCAGGAGGCGACGACCGACGTGCAGCTCGACCTGCTGGCCGGCGGCGCGCTCGATGTCGGTTTCCTGATCCCGCCGCTGCCCGACAAGCTCAAAAGCGAGTTCGACTATCTGCCGGTGCTGTCCGAGTCGATGATGCTGGCGCTTCCGGAGGGCAGCATCCCGGGGCGGCCGAAAGCGGTTGCGCTGGCGCAGGTCACGCAGCTGCCGCTGATCATCTTCCCGCGCCGCATCGCGCCGCGTCTGCACGACCTCATCCTCGACATGTTCGGGCGCGCCGGCCTGTCGCCGCAGGTCGGTCTGGAAGCGATACAGATGCAGACCATCGTCAGCCTCGTTTCCGCGGGCATGGGCATCGCCCTTGTGCCACAATCCGTCTCCAACCTGAAGCGCCCGGGCGTCGAATACCGGGAGCTGAAAGACGCCGCGCCGACGGTGGAAGTCGGACTCGCGTGGCGCAGGGACAATGCGTCGCCGGTGCTGGCTGCCTTCCTAGACCAGATGCGAAAGAACACCACATGCTGATCCACCCGATGCCGGACCCGGTCGCGCTCGCGATCGGGCCGCTGGCCGTGCGCTGGTACGGCCTGATGTACCTCGTCGCCTTCGTGCAGGTGATCCTGCTCGGCCGCCTGCGCGCGCGCCAGCCGCACATGGCTGCCGCCGGCTGGCGTGCCGACGATATCGACGACTTGCTGTTCTACGGCGTGCTGGGCGTGGTGATCGGCGGGCGCCTCGGCGAGGTGCTGTTTTACCACCCGTCCTACTACTTCGCGAATCCGGCCGAGATCATTGCGGTCTGGAAGGGCGGCATGTCCTTCCACGGCGGCTTCCTCGGTGTGCTGTTCGCGATGGCTGTCTGGGCGCGGCGGCGCGGTCGCCGCTGGATGGACGTGATGGACTTTATCGCGCCGCTGGTACCGCTCGGCTATGCCGCCGGCCGCCTCGGCAACTTCATTAACGCCGAATTGCCGGGCCGGGTCGCCGATGCGTCGCTGCCGTGGGCCATGATCTGGCCGAACATCGACAGCCTGCCGCGCCATCCGTCGCCGATCTACCAGGCGCTGATCGATGGCGTGCTGCTGTTCGTCGTCCTCTGGCTGTACGCGCGTAAGCCGCGTCCCTACCTCGCGGTCAGCGGCGTGTTCGCCGCCGGCTACGGTCTGGCGCGCTTCTTCACCGAATACTTCCGCACGCCGGATTACGAAGTCGATCTCGGCGGCTGGGTCCTGTCGGCCGGGCAGCTGCTGTCGCTGCCCATGATTGCGCTCGGGATCGTGCTGCTGGCCGTCGCCCATTCCCGAAAAACCAACGAACCCAGCCCGCAGACATGACCGCCGGATCCACCGCCAGCACGCCGAACGCCAACCTGTACGCACTGTTCCGCTCCCGCTTCCCGGCCGACCTCGACGACTGCTGGCTCGAGACGGCCGACGGCCGGTACTACAGCTGGCGCGATCTCGAGCGCGGCAGCGCAAAGATCGCGAACCTGCTCGCCAGCCTGAAGCTGCCGGCCGGCTCGCGCATTGCCGTGCAAGTTGAGAAATCGGCCGAGGCGCTGATGCTCTATCTGGCGACCGTGCGCGCCGGCTTGGTCTACCTGCCGCTGAACATTGCGTATCGCGCCGACGAAATGGCCTACTTCATCGGCAACGCCACACCGGCGGCAGTCGTCTGCTCGCCGACCGATTTCGGCTGGGTCGCGCAGATCGCGTTCTCGTCCGGCGTCTCGCATGTCTACACGCTGGACGCGCCTGCCGAGGGCCGCAACAGCGGCTCGCTGCTCGCGCGCGCCGTGCACTTCCCGGACACTTTCGACACCGTGCACCGCGACGCCGACGACCTGGCAGCCATCCTGTACACGTCCGGCACCACCGGCCGCAGCAAGGGCGCGATGCTCACGCACGGCAACCTCGCCTCGAACATCGCCGTGCTGCACGACGCATGGCGCTGGCAGCCGGGTGACGTGCTGCTGCATGCGCTGCCGCTGTTCCACATCCACGGCCTGTTCGTCGCCGCCCATGGCGCGCTCTACAACGGCAGCAAGATGATCTTCCTGCCGAAGTTCGACAGCGGCGCCGTCATCGGCCGCCTGCCGCGCAGCACGGTCTTCATGGGCGTGCCCACCTACTACGTGCGGCTGCTGTCGGACCCGGACTTCACGCGCGACGCATGCGCGAATATCCGCCTGTTCGTCTCCGGCTCCGCGCCGCTGCTGGCCGACACCTTCACCGAGTTCGCCGAACGGACCGGCCATACCATCCTCGAGCGCTACGGGATGAGCGAGACCGCGATGCTGACCTCGAACCCGTATGAGGGCGAACGCCGCGCCGGCACTGTCGGTCCGGCGCTGCCCAGCGTATCGGTGCGCGTCGTGGATGCGGAAGGAAAGGACTGCGCAAGCGGCGAGATCGGCGACATCCAGGTGAAGGGCCCGAACGTGTTCAGGGGCTACTGGCAGATGCCGGACAAGACCGCCGAAGAGTTCACCGCCGACGGCTACTTCAGGACCGGCGACGTTGGTCGCTTCGATGCCGACGGCTACCTGTCGATCGTCGGTCGCAGCAAGGACCTGATCATCTCCGGCGGCTACAACGTCTACCCGAAGGAAATCGAAAGCGTGCTCGACGAACTGCCGGGCGTGCTCGAATCGGCCGTGATCGGCATACCGCACCCGGACTTCGGCGAAGCCGTGACGGCCATCGTCGTGCCGCGCGACGGCGCGGCGATTTTGGAGCCGGCCGTCATCGGGGCACTGAAGGCGCGGATCGCGAACTTCAAGGTTCCCAAGCGCGTACACGTGGTCGACGAGTTGCCGCGCAATGCGATGGGCAAGGTGCAGAAGAATGTGCTGAGAGAGCGGTTTGGGGGGTGATGCGGCGGGATTGACGGCGGGACTGACGGCGGGACTGACGGCGGGACTGACGGCGGGATTGGCGGCGGGATTGGCGGCGGGATTGGCGGCGGGATTGACGGCGGATTTCGCTGCGCTCTATCCGCCCTACGATTTGAGCATGGGCTGTCCTCTTGCCGTAGGGCGGGTAGAGCGCAGCGAAACCCGCCATTCCCGACAGTCCTCCGTCAACCCATACCCTTGACCAGCATATACCCCGCCAACCCGTACAGCAGCACCGCAAACACCCGCTTCAAGCTCCTCACCGGCAGCGCATGCGCCGCCCTCGCGCCGAGCGGCGCGGTCAGCACGGCGGCTGACGACACCAGGGCCATCGCCGGCAGGTAGACGAAACCCAGTGTCCCCGCCGGCAGGTCCGGCTGCTGCAATCCGACCACCACGTTCGACAGCGTGCCCGCCAGCGCGATCGGAAAGCCAAGCGCCGCACTGGTGGCGACTGCGTTGTGGATGCTTACATTGCACCAGGCCATGAACGGCACGGAGATGAAGCCGCCGCCCGCGCCGACCAGGCCCGACAGCGTGCCGGTGGCCAGCCCCATGCTCAGCATGCCAGCCGTGCCCGGCAGTTCGCGCGAGGGCCTCGGCTTGCGGTCGGCCAGCATCTGCGTAGCCGAGAAGCTGATGAACAGCGCGAAGAACAGCGCCAGCGCCGCCGACGGAATCTGCGCACCGATCCACGGACCGATCCACGAGCCGACCAGAATGCCCGGCGCCAGCCGCTTCACCACCGGCCACATCACCGCGCCATGGCGGTGGTGAGCGCGCACCGACGAGATCGACGTGAAGAGGATGATGCCTAGCGAGGTGGCGATCGCGACATGGACGACCAGTTCGTGCGGGAAGCCGCGCGCTGACAGCAGCATCGTGATGAAGGGCACGGTCAGCATGCCGCCGCCAACGCCGAGCAGGCCGGCGGCAAAACCGGTGAAACTGCCGAGCGCGAGCAGCGCGACAGCCAGCAAGGCATCCACTAGGCGCCCTGCGCGAGGCGCCCGACGATGAACTCCCACTCGTCAGCCGACACTGTCGTGATCGACAGCCGGTTGCCGCGGCGAAGCATCTGCATCCCCGCCAGCGCCGGATGCGAACGCAACTCGGGCAGCGGAATCAGGCGGGTTTTCTGCAGCGCGCGCACGTCGACCAGCAGCCAGCGCGGTTGCTCGCGCGTGGATTTCGGGTCGTGATAGGGGCTCGCCGGGTCGAATTGCGTCGGATCCGGATAACAGCCGCTCGCCACTTCCGCGATGCCGGCAATGCCGGGCTCCGCGCAGCTGGAGTGATAGAACAGCACGCCATCGCCGATGCGCATGTCGTCGCGCATGAAATTGCGTGCCTGGTAGTTGCGCACGCCGGTCCAGGGCAGGGTCCGGTCCGGCGCGGCCAGCGCGTGATCGATGCTCGCCTCGTCGGGCTCGGATTTCATCAGCCAGTAGCGCATGTTGTTGTTGAGTGCGGCGCAACAGAGGGCGCGGACGACCGCGCAAACGAAAAGGCGGTTGCAACATCGATTGCAACCGCCGGAAAAGAGTCCCGCCTGTGCCGCTGTGCCGGCATCCCGAACCTGACGGTTCAAGGTGGCCGCAGTAGTTCAATATTGGGATCGTCGGACGAGCGACGTTCACGCCTACTGAACGAATCCCACAGCCAATGCACGTAAATGGTTCAAGGAATATATGGCAAACGCGTACACGGCAGGAGTGCTCAGTCTACCGCATCGCGCCTGCATGTCAACGGGTTTGACGCACCAATCGACGCGCGAACCGAGAGGACATTCCGGCGCTGTTCCGCGTGTGCCGCCACGCAGTCAGAACAGGCGTTCCTGCGGCGCGAGCGCGCCGTCGAGCAGCGCATGCATGACGGTAATCTTCTCGCGCACATCGGCCATCGATTCGGCGGCAAACGGTCCGTCGCCCGCGCGTGCGGCGAGGAAGTCGGCTGCCATGCCGAGCGCCGCCATCACGGCAATCCGATCGGTGCCCTTGACCTTGCCGGCGTCGCGGATCGCGCACATGCGCTCGTCGAGAAAAGCGACCGCCTGCTTCAGCGCGAGTTCCTCCCCCTCCTTGCAGGCGAGCCGATAGGGCTGGCCCATGATGGTCACGTCGAGCGTGGTCATGCGGACTCTCCGTCATGCGCCGGCACGGGCAGCTTGTCGATCAGCAGGGCGACGCGATCGTGTGCCTCTTTCATTCTCGCTTCCAGCCGGGCATGATCTTCCGACAGCGTCGCGAGTTCGCCGCGCAGCGCGGCATTCTCGTTGCGCAGCGCCTGCGACAACTCGGCGAGCTGCCTGGTTTTTTCGAGCAGGGAAGTGAAATCGGAAATCATGCGGCACTATAGTCGGGGGCCGGAATTTCCGTCAATACATTCAGGGGCTTGTCATCCAATCTTCATGTAACGGATGAGTGCAGCGCCCTGCGCGCTTGCCAGTTTCGCACGATGTTTCGCAGCCCTCAGGCCACCGAGCGTGCGGCATCGCCGCCGTCGCCGTCGGCCACCCACAACTGTCCATCGACAGTGATCAGTGCGGTCGATACCGGCTTTCCGCTGAACAGTTCCAGACAGGCATTCCGGTACCGTGCAAGCTGCTGCTGATAGTCTGACTGCTGCCACTCGTAGAGGTTGCGCTTGTAGTCGAGTATCCACAGCGCGTCGTCGAACATCACCAGCCGGTCCACGCGCATCAGTTCGCCGCGATGGACCAGTTCCATCTCGTTGCGCGCGAATACATGCTGGGACGGATCGAAGAAACGCTGCAAAGCCGGCTGCGACAAAATGCAGGTCGCCTGCGCGCAGGCGACCTCCGCCTCGCTCTCCGCACAACCCAGCCAGCGAGCGACGACGGGCACGGGCGGCATGTTCACCGGCCACAGGCCCGGATTCGTCAGCCGCTCCATCAGCGCGTGCAGGCGCTTGCCCTCGAGTGTGGCCTCGGTGTCCTCGCTACGATCGCGCGCCGGCGGCGCAGACATGGCCTGCGGACGGAACAGCGTCAGCGCGAACGCCGCGCCGGCGGCGCCGGCGGCGCCCGGAAGTTCGTCGGGGACGAATTCGTCCACCTCCTGCAGGCGCTCGTACCAGCTGCCGGGCTTGACGCCGCCTGCACGCGTATCGTGCACGCCGCTGACGATCAGCAGCCGCCGGGCGCGCGTGGCCGCGACATACAGCAGATTCCAGTTCTCCTGCACGCGGAAGGCTTCCTCCTGCTCGAACAGCCGCGAGCGTGCGTGGCCACGCTCGGACGACCTGCCGAACACCGAGAAGTGCGTGGGCGCGATCGCATCCTGCGGCCAGTCGCAAAGAATGCCGGCCTTGTCCTTGCCCGCGTCGCTGTGGTTCGCGCCCATGATCGCCACCACCTCGGCCTCGAGACCCTTCGCGCCGTGAATGGTCAGGATGCGCACCGCATCGAACGCAGCGTCGATATCGGCCTCGTCAGGCGCGTCCTGTTCGCTGCCGCGCTGCTTGCGCCGCAGGTGGTCGAGGAAGCGCACGAGGCTGGGGTAGCGCCCCGCATCCAGCTCGAGCGATAGCGCAAGGAAGGCTTCGAGATTACCCAGCACCTGTGCGCGCGACTCGGCCGGCGCGCATTGCGCATAGCGCTGTATCAGCTCGCCCTCGTGGACGATGCAGTCCAGCAGGTCGTGCACCGGCAGATGCTGCGACACCTTTACCCAGCTCTCCAGCAGCGGACGGATGCGCGACAGCGCCGGCGAACCGGCGCCCTCGCCAGTCATGTTCAGCAGCCGCTGCCACCAGCTGCCCTCGCCGGCGCGCGCGGCCAGCGCGATCAGATCGTCGTCGGTCGCGCCCGCAATCGGCGATTTCAGTACCTGCGCGAACGCGAGGTCGTCGCCCGACATCGTCAGCCAGCGCAGCAGCGCGATCAGGTCGAGCGCCTCGAGCGTATCGAGCAGGCCGCCGGCGCGGCTGGATACGAAGGGCACGCCTGCCTCGCGCAAGCCGCGCTCGTAGCCGGCGAGATGGGTGCGGCTGCGCACGAGGATCATCATCTGCGACCATGGCAGGGGCTGGCCGTCCGGTCCGAGCGCGCGCGCCTGTCGCAATGCGCGCCCGACCAGTGCGCCCTCGCGCTGACGCCGCAGGTCTTCTTCCTCGATGGGGAAGGCCCGCAACGGGTCGCGCAGCGCAAAGCAGCCTTCGTCTGCGCCCGCGCTTTCATCCATGCCGCCGCCGGAAGCGGCGGGCGCGTCGGCAACCGCCAGCGGCAGCCGCCACACCGCGCCCTCGGCGCCGGCCAGCGTGTCCTGTGCCGCATACAGCGGATTGCCCTGCATCGCCGCATTCAGCACCTCGACGATGCGGCGGCCGTTACGGCGCGTGATGCTGGTGCGCAGGTCGGCTGCCTGCTGTTCCATCAGCAGCGCGCGCGCCGAATCGAACACGCGCGGCTCGGCGCGACGGAAGCGGTAGATCGACTGCTTGGGGTCGCCGACGATGAACACGCTCGGACGCTGGCCATCTCCGTCGTAGGCGTCGAGCCAGGCGCGCACGATCTGCCATTGCAGCGGGTTGGTGTCCTGGAACTCGTCGATCAGGATGTGCTTGTAGCGGGCGTCGATGCGGGCGTGCAGATAGGCTGCCAGCTCGGCGCTGGTCAGCAGCCGCCATGCGTGCAATTCGAGGTCGGCAAAATCCATCGTCCTGCGCTCGGCCTTGATGGCATCGACATGCCCGATCACGGCTTCGCCGATGGCAAACATCGCTTCGTTCAGCCGGCGCACCGCCAGCTCGGCGCTGCGCCGCTTCAGCAGCACCATCGCCCCGGCCAGCGCCGACCATTCGCTCATGAACGCATCCTGCTCGTCGGGCGACAGCGCCGACATCTGCGACTTGGTCAGTTTCATCGAGCGCGGCTCGCCCTTCTGCGTGAGAAAGGCGGCACACAGCGCGTCGAAAGCCTCGAGGCCCGGCCCCGTGCCGAGCGCGGCTTCGATGGCGACGGCGGCTTCCTGCTGCTTACCCGCGCCGGCGCCGAGCAGGCGCGCCATGCGCGCGATGCGCGCAGTCAGCGCCGCGTCGTCCCACAAGGACAGCCTCGCATCGCGCTGAGCGTCGTCGCCGCACAGATCGAGCAGCGCCTGCAGCGGATCGCCATGCTGGCGCGCGATTTCCCATTCAGCGCGCTTGGCAAGAAAGGCGTCGACCAGTTCCTTGCCGCTCCAGTCGCCGGCGATGTCGTAGACGATCATCAGCGCCGCGCGCAGCGATGCATGGTCGGGCTGGTTCAGCGACTGCATAAAGCGCAGCCAGGCCGCGTCCGCGATCTCGGCGGCGCTGTCGTCGAGCGCCGCGCCATGCGGCACGCCGGCGGACAGGGGGGCGATCTGCAGCAGGCGGATGAACCAGCTGTGGAAGGTATCGACCGACAGTCCGTGCGGGCTGGCCAGCACCCGCGCATACAGGCTGCGGGCTGCGGGCAGCGCGGCGCGCGCGCGCTCCGGCGCCAGACCGCGCTGCACCAGTGCATCGGCGACCTTCGCGTCGTCAGGCTCGAGCGCCAGCTCGCGCAACAGCTGCACGAGGCGCTCGCGCATCTCGCCGGCTGCCTTGCGGGTGAAGGTAATGGCCAGCAGTTCGCCGGGCTGCGCGCCGTCGAGCAGCAGGCGCAGCATGCGCGACACCAGCAACCAGGTCTTGCCGCTGCCGGCACAGGCCTCGACCAGCACCGAGCGCGCGGGATCGCAGGCGAGCTGGACGAAGCCATCGGCATCGACGGCCCGACCGTTGGCCATCAGCGAGACGGGCCCGGCGCTCACCATGCCCCCTTGCGGCACAGGCCGCGCATCGCGCACCACGCGCAGCTGCCGGCATGACCGGAGGCAGGCAGCGGCGCGCCGGCAGAGATGGCCGCCATGTTGTCCCGGATCTGTGCGTGTAGCGCACTGCGCCAGGCGTCGAGCTGCTCTGCCTCCACGGTGGCCGGCGTCTCTTCGTCGATCGCAACGTAGGCGGCGCGCAGCGGTGCCGGATCGAGCAGCAGCGCATAGAACGGCAGTTGGTGATCCTCGCGCCGCTTCAAGCGGTCCTGCAGCGCAGTGCGGCGGGAAGTCTTGTAGTCGAGCACCATGGCCTCGCCGGCGGCATTGCGGTCGACCCGGTCCAGCGAGCCGATCAGGCGCAGCGCGCCGCCCTCCCATGCCAGCGGGTGCGTCATGCGCTCCTCGCCGAAGGCGAACGACCAGCCGTCGTCTTCCAGGTCGTTGGCCCAGGCGACATAGGCGTCGCGCCTGGCGGCCCAGCGCGCGGCAAAACCGAGCGCGGCCGGGTTGCGGGTCAGCACCGGGCCAAAGGTGTCGTCGCTGATGCGGGCCATCAGCGCGCCGCGCTGCTCACGCGGCACCGGCGACAGCGCCAGCGCCTCGTGGTAGCGCTGCAGAATCTGGTGCAGCCAGTCGCCGTAGTCACGCTTCTCGGGCAGCTCGCTCAGCTCGTCCGCTGCGCGCAGCCCGAGCATGCGGGACGCGAAGAACTGGTAGGGACAAGCCACGAGGCTGTTGTAGCCGCTGGCCGACAGACTGGATGGCAGCAGCGCGGCCGCCGCGGGCGCCGGCATCGACGCTGGCGCGGGCTCGAGCAGGACCTGGGCCAGCCGGGGCTGGTGGCGCGGCAGCCGGGGCAGGCGCGCGGCCTCGAGCGCCAGTTCGAGCCGCTGTATCCACGGGCTGGGCGCGACCGGCTCGCCGTCGCGCCGGGCCTGCCACGACAGTACGACGCGTCGGCAGCCGAGCAGCAGCGAGGCAAACTCGCGCAACTGCTGCCGCTGCCGGCTCTCGCGCGTCTCGAGGCCGAGCTCGCGACGCACTGAGTTGGCGAAGAACAGTACCTCGGCCGGGCGCGAGGGCAAATGCTCGGCATCGGCGCCGACGACGATGGCTGCGTCGAAGTCGCGCAGCATGCTGCCGTTGAGCGGCACCATGACGACGCGGCGGTCGTCATGCGGCGCGACGAAGACCGTTTGCTCCATCTGCAGGTCGAGCAGCACGCGCCATTCGCCGAGCGAAAACGGAGGTTCGAGGCGCTCGCAGTCGCGCGCGAGCTTGCCCAGCATCTCCAGCACCTGCGCGCCGGCCTTGTCCTGCGCGATCGCGGCCGCGCTGCCGAGCGCATCGAAGGCGGCCAGCGTCGCATCGACCCAGGCCGCGACCGGCTTGCGCGCGGCATAACGATGGGCCTCGCGCGCGATTGCTTCGACCAGTCCCTGCGCCTGCGGCTGCTCGGCAAGTGCGCGGGCCAGCGCCTCCCAGCCCGCGCCCACGCCGGCACCGACCAGCGCGGCCTCGAGCGCACCGCGCTGCGCAGGGTCGGCGAGCGCCGGATGGGCGATGAACGGAGATTTCAGGAAATCCAACAGGCGCTCCGGGTCGCCGCGCGAGGCCACCAGTTCGATCCACGTATTCAGCGCGGTCGCCGCGCGGGTGGTCGATAGCTTCCAGCCGGTCTCGTCGGCGACAACGATGCCGGCGCGCTCGAGCAGCGCGCGCAGCCGCCGCGCGACCACGCGATCCTGCGGGACGAGCGCGATGCGCTGCACGCCCTGCGCCAGCCAGTCGACGATGGTCTGCGCCGCGGCCTGTGCCTCATGTTCCATGCCGGCGGCCTCGAGCAGCAGCAGTCCCTCCGGCAGGCGGAGCGGCAGCGGGGGCGCGTTGCCGTCGTCGAGCAGTTCGGGCCAGGCGGCCGCCAGCAGTCCCGGCAGCGCAGCGGCCGACCAGTCGATCGCGATCATCTCGACCGGCTGCTGCTGCGCCCAGCGCTCGAGGAAGGCCTGCTCGAGCGCATCCGGCTCCCACGGCGAGCACCAGACCAGCGGGCAGGGGGCGGCCGCGGCCGCGCGCTGCAGCGCGCGGTGGCGCGCCAGCCCGGGATCGCGCTCGTCGCGCTCGACCTGCCACAGCTGCCAGACCAGTTGCGCTTCGTCCGACAGCAAGGCCGCGGCGCGCGGCGAGAGCTGCCTTAGCGCGGCGCGCCAGCGGTCTTCGGCTTCGTCAGGCTGCGCGAGGGCCGCCGGCAGCAGGGCCGCGCCGAGTTCGTCGCCGAGTTGGATCAGGGTCTGGGCCAGCGGCAGCAGGTCGGTATTGCGGCGCGCGGCGAACAGCTTCTTCAGCCAGCCGATGTCGCGCAGCGACGCATACAGCGTCATCAGGCGTTCGGTCGGCGTGGCCGGCGGACCGGCGTCGGCATCCGGCGGCTGCTGCTCGAGCCAGGAATCGAGAGTGCGGATCTGCGGCGGAATGAAGCTGCCGCCGAGCTCGGCCGACAGGGCATCGCGCAGCAGGGCGATGTGGGCATAGGTGGGCACCAGCACTAGCCGTTCGGACAGGTCCGCCGTGCTGCCGCCCCGGGCCAGCAGCCGCCGGGCGACCCCGGCCCAGAAGTCGGGGCCGGGAGGAATCGGGTGCGGAAGTTCGGACATCGTGGCGCGGGGACGGCCCCGGGGAAACGGGGAGGGTTTTTTCCGGCATTGTATGCGACGGCGCAAGCCTTCCCGGTGAAAGGACCACAGGCCGGGAAAATCAGGTATGATTCACCCGACTTCCGCCGCGACCCCTCCTGCATTCACTCCCTTCCGACGACGTGCGACACACTCCGGTGTGCCAGAGCAGTGCAGGCGGCGCGCAAGCCGATTCAGGCATCGACAACAAGGCGGGATCGATCAACACCTCCGGTTGAGGACAACATGAGCGACAAAATCAAACACATTTCCGACAGTTCCTTCGAGGCCGACGTGCTGAAGTCCGACAAGCCTGTGCTGGTCGATTTCTGGGCCGAATGGTGCGGCCCCTGCAAGATGATCGCGCCCATTCTCGAGGAAGTCGCGAAGGAATACGACGGCAAGCTGCAGATCGCGAAGATGGATGTCGACGCGAACCAGGCCGTGCCGGCCAAGTTCGGCATCCGCGGCATACCGACGCTGATCCTGTTCAAGAACGGCGTTCCGGCCGCCCAGAAGGTCGGCGCGCTGGCCAAGGGCCAGCTTACCGCCTTCATCGACGGCAACCTCTGATGGTTTGCGGCGGCAGCGCGCCCGCGCTGCCGCCTGTTCCCTCCCTGCCCAACGCAGTTCCCTCCCCCACCTTTTGGCCCGCACGACGCGGCACCTGACCATGCATCTTTCTGAACTCAAGGCACTTCACGTGTCCGCCCTGCTCGAGATGGCCATCGGCCTCGACATCGAGAATGCGGCCCGCCTGCGCAAGCAGGAACTGATGTTCGCCATCCTGAAAAAACGCGCGAAGTCCGGCGAACAGATCTTCGGCGACGGCGTACTCGAAGTGCTGCCGGACGGCTTCGGCTTCCTGCGCTCGCCGGACGCCAGCTACATGGCATCGACCGACGACATCTACATCTCGCCGTCGCAGATCCGCCGCTTCAACCTGCACACCGGCGACTCGATCGAGGGCGAAGTGCGTACCCCGAAAGATGGCGAGCGCTATTTTGCGCTGGTCAAGGTCGACAAGGTCAATGGCGAGCCGCCGGAGGCATCGAAACACAAGATCCTGTTCGAAAACCTGACGCCGCTGCACCCGAACAAGCCGCTGATCCTCGAGCGCGACATGCGCGGCGAAGAAAACATCACCGGCCGCATCGTCGACATGATCGCGCCGATCGGCAAGGGCCAGCGCGGCCTGCTGGTGGCGTCGCCGAAGTCGGGCAAGTCCGTGATGCTGCAGCACCTGGCGCATGCGATCACCGCCAACCACCCGGACATCACGCTGATCGTTCTGCTGATCGACGAGCGTCCCGAGGAAGTGACCGAGATGCAGCGCTCGGTGCGCGGCGAAGTGGTCGCCTCGACGTTCGACGAACCCGCCACCCGGCACGTGCAGGTCGCCGAGATGGTGCTGGAAAAGGCCAAGCGCCTGGTCGAGATGAAGAAGGACGTCGTGATCCTTCTGGACTCGATCACCCGCCTTGCGCGCGCCTACAACACCGTGATCCCGGCCTCGGGCAAGGTGCTGACCGGCGGCGTCGACGCCAACGCGCTGCAGCGCCCGAAGCGCTTCTTCGGCGCCGCGCGCAACATCGAGGAAGGCGGCTCGCTGACCATTATCGCCACCGCCCTGATCGAGACCGGCAGTCGGATGGACGACGTGATCTATGAAGAATTCAAGGGCACCGGCAACATGGAAGTGCATCTCGAGCGCCGTCTGGCCGAGAAGCGCGTCTACCCGGCGATCAACCTGAACAAGTCCGGCACCCGCCGCGAAGAGCTGCTGATCAAGCCCGACGTGCTGCAGAAGGTCTGGATCCTGCGCAAGCTGCTGTACGGGATGGACGAGATCGAGGCGATGGAATTCATCCTCGACAAGATGAAGGCCACGAAGAACAACGTCGAGTTCTTCGACATGATGCGGCGCGGCGGGTCGTAATCTCCTTCGGGGTATCAATGGCGGGTAGAGCGAAGCGAAACCCGCCGTCATCACCCTTGCCCAAGCCATTGATTTACTTATATAATCCGCGCTTCCCTTAAACGGGCAAGTGACCGCCAACCGGGTCAAGAGGCTGTACGGACCGACGAAGTGGCGATTGGCTACCCAACGATAGCGAGACTGACATGAAACAAGGCATCCATCCCGATTACCGCGAAGTCGTCGTGCACGACCTGTCCGCCGATTTCAAATTCATCACCCGCTCGACCATCCAGACCCGGGAAACGATCAACTTCGAGGGCAAGGACTACCCGCTCGTAAAGATCGAAGTCTCGTCGGAGTCGCACCCGTTCTACACCGGCAAGCACAAGATCGTCGATACCGCCGGTCGCGTCGACAAGTTCCGCCAGAAGTTCGGCAAGGTCGGTTCGAAGACCCAGGCTGCCGGCTGATCTGCTGCCTGACCTCCTGAAAATGCCGCCTGGAGCGGCATTTTTGTTGGGCTTGCGGCAAAATACCTGCAAGCCGCCCCGACCGCTTCCACCGATCCTGCCCGCCGGATGAAACCCGTACGCCTGCCCGCCGCCGCCACGCACGCCTTGCCGCGCTGGGGGCTGGCGGCGATGTGCCTGCTGTACATCCTGCCCGGCATCATCCGCCGCGATCCGTGGAAGACCGATGATGCGGCCGGCTTCGGCATCATGTGGACGATGGCGCACGGCTCGCTGGCCGACTGGCTGGTGCCGAACATCGTCGGCCTGCCGATGCCGGGCGAGGCGCCGCTGACCTACTGGATTGGCGCCCTGCTCATCCGGCTGTTCGGCGGCATTGCCGGCGATGCGCTCGCAGCCCGCTTGTCCATCCTCGTCTTCTTCGCGCTCGGTGCCGCCGCCGTCTGGCGCACGGCGTTCGTGCTCGGCCGTCGCGGCGAGGCGCAACCGCTGAAGCTGGCCTTCGGCGGCCAGCCGGCGGCGCTCGATTATGGCCGCACACTGGGCGACGGCGCGCTGCTGATCTATGTCGCCTGCCTCGGCCTGCTGCTGCGCAGCCACGAGACCGCGGCGCCGGCGCTGGTCGTGGCGCTGGTGGCGACGGCCTTCTACGCGGCCGCCGCGCTGTTCGACAAGCCCGGCACGCGCCCGGCAGCCGGCCTCGGCGTTGCACTCGGCCTGCTGGCCCTGGCCGGCCACTGGCTGCTGCCTGCGGTGCTGCTGCTGGCCTTCGCCGGCCTGGCCGCGCTGCATTTCCGCCACCTCCTCCTGCGGCTGCTGGCCGTGACGCTGCCGGCGACCCTGCTGATACCCGCGGGCTGGCTGCTCGCCCGCGAGGCGCTGGTAGCGGCCGACGGGCCGGGCGACTGGCTGGCCGCATCGCTGCAGCAGGTCACGGCGCCGACGGCCGGCAGCCTGCGTGAACTCGGCAAGACGCTCGTCTGGTTCGCATGGCCGGCCTGGCCCATTGCCCTGTGGGCAGTCTGGGCCTGGCGCGCGCAGCCGATGCTGCACGTGCTGATGCCGGCGGCCGGCGTCGTGCTGCTGGGCGTGCTGGCGATGTTCGTTCCCGGCCTGAAAATCACCGTGCTGCTGGCCCTGCTGCCGCCGCTGGCTGTGCTGGCCACGTTCGGCCTGCCAACCTTGAAACGCGGTGCGATCAACGCCATCGACTGGTTCTCCGTGATGACGCTGACCGCGATCGCGGCCTTCATCTGGCTCGGCTGGATCGCCAAGCAGACCGGCTGGCCGGCGCAGCTGGCGAAAAATGCCTTCAAGCTCGCCCCCGGCTTCCAGCCCGAATTCAGCGGCTTCGCTTTCCTGCTGGCCATGGCCGGCACGGCGGGCTGGATCCTGCTGCTGCAGTGGCGGCTCGGGCGCCGCCCGCCGGTGCTGTGGCGCGCGGTCGTGCTGTCGACCGGCGGGCTGGTGCTGTGCTGGCTGCTGCTGATGACGCTGTGGCTGCCGTGGCTGAATTACAGCCAGAGCTACGCGCCGGTGGCTGCCAAGATTGCCGCTGCCCTGCCCTCCTCTTACCGCTGCGTGCAGACCGATGGCGTCGGGCCGGCGCAGCGCGCCTCCTTCGCCTACCTCGGTGCGGTGAAGTTCGCGCGCGATGACGACAGCCGCTGCGACTTCCTGCTGGTACAGGACACCGGCCTGCGCAAGAAGGGCGGGCAGCTCAGGGCAGTCGAGGGGCAACTGACACTGCTGTGGCAGGGCCGCCGCGCATCCGACCGGCATGAATTCTTCCGGCTCTATCGCCGGGACGGACGATGAAGCCCGCCGGCGGCGCGCCGGGGCCTTCGTTCACCGCGCGCGTTGCCGCGCTGGCCTGGCCGATACTCATCGGGCAGCTGGCGGTGATTGCCAATGGCGTGGTCGACACGATGATGACGGCGCGCCATTCGCCGACCTCGCTGGCGGCGCTCGGCCTCGGCGCGTCGGTCTATGTGAGCATCTTCGTCGGCCTGTCGGGCGTCATGCAGGCGCTGTCGCCCGTCATCGGCCAGCTGTATGGCGCGAAAAAATTCGAGGCCATCGGCGAGGAGGTGCGGCAGGGGGCGTGGCTGGCGATTTTCCTGTCGGCGCTCGGCAGCGCGTTGCTCTGCTTTCCCGGCTTCCTGCTCGACATTGCCGACGCACCTGCGGAGCTGGACCGGCAGGTGCGCGAATATCTGGCGCTGCTGGCGCTCGCCCTGCCGGCGACGCTGGGCTTTCGCGTCTATGCGTCGCTGAACACGGCGATCTCGCGTCCGCGCATGGTGATGGCGATACAACTGGCCGCGCTGCTGCTGAAGATACCGCTGAACGCGCTGTTCATCTTCGGTGGCCTCGGCGTCCCCGCACTCGGCACGCCTGGCTGCGCGATCGCCACCGGCATCGCCGCCTGGGGCGCGCTGCTGGCAGGCTGGATCATTGTCCGGCGCGGCGTGTTCTACGAAAAGTTCGCGATCTTCGGGCGCGGCCTGACGCGCCCGTCGTGGCCGGCGCAAGCGGCATTGCTGAGGCTGGGCGTGCCGATGGGCCTGTCCTACCTGATCGAGGTGACGGCGTTCACGTTCATGGCGCTGTTCATCTCGCGGCTGGGCAGCGAGGCACTGGCCGGACACCAGATCACCGCCAACTTCGGCACCGTCCTCTACATGCTGCCGCTGTCGATCGCCAGCGCGACCGGCACGCTGGTCGCGCAGGAAATCGGCGCCGGCCGGCTGCAGGCCGCGCGCTTTGCCGGCAACGCCGGCATCCGGCTCGGTACCGCGCTCGCGGTCGCCGTGGGCGCGGCAGTGTGGGTCGCACGTGCGCAGATCATCGGCCTGTATACGCCCGATGCCGGCGTCACGGCGGCGGCGCTGCCGCTGTTCTTCTTTATCGCCTTCTACCAGTTGTTCGACTCGGTGCAGGTGGGCGCGGCCTTCGTGCTGCGCGCCTACAAGGTGGCGACCGTGCCGACGCTGATGTATGCGGTCGCGCTGTGGGGCATCGGCCTCGGCGGCGGTTACCTGCTGGGCTTCGACGTGTTCGGCGGCACGCCGCCGCTGCTGACCGGCGCGGCCGGCTTCTGGCTGGGCAACAGCATCAGCCTCGCACTGGTGGCCGTGGCGCTGGTCTGGTACATGCGCCGCGTGCAACGGCTGCGCGAAAGCGAGTAGAAAGGGTCAGCCAATTTCCGGGTTCGGGTCCGGCACCGGCTCTTCCTGCGGCACCGGCTGCGGTACCTCATCCTCGTAGGGTTCGTCGTCCGGCGACGGGACAGGCGCGCGGTGCATGTCAGCCCCGGCGGCGCGGTTCGCCGCGGCGGCTCATGCGGCGCTCGGTCGGATGCGAGAAGGCGCGGAACTCCATGTTCACTACGCCGATCGCGCCCGGCGGCCCGTTGACGAAATCGAAGCCGTTCTTCACCGGGAACAGCACATTGTCGAGCAGGACCACGTCGGTGCGGCAGGTCGGATTCGAATTCGACAGATGCTGGCGCATCTCCTGCCAGACGCCGTTCGTCACCCAGCCTTCGAGGTACAACTGGTTCGGATAGGTGCTGTGGTCGGCATCGAGATAGGCCTTCTGGCCGTGCGCGACCGTGAGATAGGCAGGCGCCTGCTCGGCCACCACCAGATTGATCCAGCCGTCGCCCACCGAGTGCGTGATCTCCTCCGGGTAGCCGGGATAGCTGAGTTCGAGCGTCCACTTGCAGGCCAGATCCAGCCGCTTCTCGAGCGTCGCATTGGCCGACAACGGTGACCCGTCGACCACGGTGAACTGCATGCTGGTCACGCGCGCCTGCAGCGTCGGCTCCATCAACCGTATCTCGTCGAGATTCTCGTGCAGGTTCCAGAACAGCCACTTGCAGCGCTCCGCATCCGACATCTCGGCCAGCTCCGCCACCGGCCGCTGTCCGGCGGGCGCCAGCGCCTGCAGCAACTCGCGGCGTTGCCGTTCGTGCAGGCTGGGTTCGTGGGCTTCGGTCGGCGAGGCTTGCGGAAAGGAAGACTGCATGGGCACTCCGGAAGACATTCAGGCGAACAGGTACCTCGCTGCCGTGGCAGCGGGCAAGACTTCCGGATTGGAGTGGAGAAGCGGGCGATAAATTCCACGGCTCCGAGGGAGGGCGGGTTTCGCTGCGCTCTACCCGCCCTATGCCCGTGGGAAAGCATAGGGCGGGTAGAGCGCAGCGAAATCCGCCAGCTGAAAAGCGCCGCCGCTAACCGTACATGCGCTCGAATTCCTTCATGTAATCGACCAGCGCCTGCACACCCTCGATCGGCATCGCGTTGTAGATCGATGCACGCATGCCGCCGACGACGCGGTGTCCCTTCAGTTGCACGAGACCGTTCTCGCGCGCACCTGCGAGGAAGGCTGCGTCGAGACCGGCGTCGTGCAGGAAGAACGGGATGTTCATCCGCGAGCGGCAGGCCGGGTCGACCGGGCTGGCGTAGAAGCCGCTGCCGTCGAGGCAGTCGTAGAGCAGCGTGGCCTTGGCGATATTGCGGCGCTCGATCGCTGCCAGCCCGCCCTGCGCGAGCAGCCATTCGAAGACGAGGCCCGCGATATAGATGCCGTAGGTGGGCGGCGTGTTCAGCATCGAGCCGGCGGCAGCCTGCTCCTTCCAGTGGAACACCGACGGCGTGATCGGCAGCGCGCGCTCGAGCAGGTCGTCGCGCACGATGACGAAGGTCAGGCCGGCCGGACCGATGTTCTTCTGCGCGCCACCGTAAATGACCGAGTATCGCGCGACGTCGATCGGGCGCGACAGGATATGCGACGACATGTCGGCCACCAGCGGCACGTCGCCGGCATCCGGCGTCCAGAAATACTCGACGCCGCCAATAGTCTCGTTGGTGCAGATATGCAGATAGGCCGCATCGGGGTCGGGCGTCCACGCGGACTGCGGCGGCACATAAGTGAAGTTGCGGTCCTCGGCCGAGGCGATCACGTTGGCGCGGCAGTACTTGCGCGCCTCCTGTATCGATTTTTTCGACCACTCGCCGGTGTTCACGTAGTCGGCGGAGGTCTTCGTACCGAGCAGGTTCATCGGGATCAGCGCATTCATCGCCAGCGCCCCGCCTTGCAGGAACAGCACCTGGTAATTCGCGGGAATCTGCAGCAGCGCGCGGAAGTCGGCCTCGGCCTTGGCGGCGATGGCCGTGAACTCCTTGCCGCGGTGACTCATCTCCATCACGCCCATGCCGCTGCCCTGCCAGTCGAGCATCTCGTCGGCGGCGCGCCGCAACACCGGTTCGGGCAGCGCGGCCGGGCCGGCGCTGAAATTGAAGACTCGCATGGAATGGCAGCCCGGGGCCGGGGTCGGATGAACAGGCTCCGGATTATAGGACATCGCAGCCGGACAAATGCCCACTTTGGCTGTGCGAAAGCGGGGAACCGAGGCCTATCGGCTACAATCGGCGCGCGCCCGGAGAAGCGCCCACGACAATCGCATCACGGAGACCTGTTCATGCAAGCCACTGCTACCGCGGTTACCGATCCACACGCCTTCGAAGAGGCGACCTATCGCAAGGTCGCGTGGCGCCTGATGCCGCTGCTGCTGATCTGCTACGTCATCGCCTACCTCGACCGGGTGAACGTCGGCTTCGCCAAGCTGCAGATGATGGGGGAGCTGGGCTTTTCCGATGTCGTCTACGGACTCGGCGCCGGCATCTTCTTCATCGGCTATTTCCTGTTCGAGGTGCCGAGCAACATCATCCTGCACAAGGTCGGCGCACGCGTCTGGATCGGCCGCATCATGATCACCTGGGGGCTGCTGTCGTCGGCGATGATGTTTGTGACGACGCCGACCTCGTTCTATGTGCTGCGGTTCTTGCTGGGCGTGGCCGAGGCCGGCTTCTTCCCCGGCATCATCCTCTACCTGACCTACTGGTACCCGGCGCAGCGGCGCGGCCGCATGACGGCGATGTTCATGACCGGTATCGCGCTGTCGGGTGTGATCGGCGGCCCGCTGTCGGGCGCAATCATGAAGCATGCGCATGGACTGAACGGCTGGAGCGGCTGGCAATGGATGTTCCTGCTCGAGGGCCTGCCCGCCGTCGCACTCGGCGTGGTGGTGATTGTCATGCTCAAGGACAGGATCGCCGATGCCAAATGGCTGAACGATGACGAACGCGCGCTGCTGGTCCGCAACATTGCCGCCGAAGCGGCGCAGAAGGAAGAGGAATCCGTGCTGTCGGTGATGGGTTCGGGCCGCGTCTGGCTGATGGCCGCCATCTACTTCAGCTTCGTGATGGGCCTGTACGGCGTCTCGTTCTGGCTGCCCACCATCATCAAGGGCATGGGCTACAACGACCCGCTCGATGTCGGCCTGATCTCGGCGATTCCGTACGGCGTGTCGGTGGTCGTGATGCTGGTCGTCGCCAAGAGCGCGGACCGCTCGGGCGAGCGGCGCTGGCATGTGGCGATACCGGGACTGCTGGGCGCCGTCGGCCTCGCGCTGTCGGTGATCTTCGCGAAGGATCCTGCGCTGGCCATTGCCGCACTCACGCTTGGTCTCGCCGGCATCATGACCACGCTGCCGCTGTTCTGGAGCCTGCCGACTTCCTTCCTCGCCGGCGCCGGCGCCGCAGCCGGCATCGCGCTGATCAACTCGCTGGGCAACCTGTCCGGCTTCGCCAGCCCGTATGCGGTCGGCTGGCTGAAGGAAGCCACCGGCTCGACCGATGCAGGCGTCTACCTGCTGGCCTGCGGGATGGTGGTCGGCACCCTGCTGACGTTGTCGGTGCCGGCAAGGCTGGTCAACAAATAAGCCGCCACCGCTGACCGGCGCGCGCGCCGGTCAGCCGCGGTCGATCGCTGTCGCCGAGCCCGCCTC
Organism: Burkholderiaceae bacterium; assembly: GCA_023653025.1. Classification (GTDB taxonomy): domain Bacteria; phylum Pseudomonadota; class Gammaproteobacteria; order Burkholderiales; family Burkholderiaceae_D; genus Pernthalerella. Next base: position 20,651 of record JAMNXS010000010.1, on the reverse strand, counting down.
TTCGCGCAGGATGAATTTCTGTATCTTTCCGGTCGATGTCTTAGGCAGTTCCCGGAAGATCACGATCTTCGGCACCTTGAAGCCGGCCAGCAGTGTCCTGCAGTGCGCGACGACATCCTCCTTCGTCAGCTTGGAGCCCTCGCGCGTCTCGATGAACGCGCACGGCACCTCGCCCCACTTCGGGTCCGGCGCGGCGACGACGGCGGCAGCGACCACCGCCGGATGCTGGTACAGCACGTCCTCGATCTCGATGCTCGAGATGTTCTCGCCGCCGGAGATGATGATGTCCTTGCTGCGGTCCTTGATGCGCAGGTAGCCATCCGGGTTCATTACCGCGAGGTCACCGGTGTGAAACCAGCCGCCTTCGAAAGCCTCGCCGGTCGCGCGCGGGTTCTTCAAGTAGCCCCTCATGCAGATGTTCCCGCGGAACATGATCTCGCCCAGTGTCTCGCCATCGGCCGGTACCGGCTGCAGGGTATCGGGATTCATCACCGCCACCGCTTGCTGCAAGTGATAGCGCACGCCCTGCCGCGCATTCATCTGCGCCTGTTCGCCGAGCGGCAGCGCGGTCCAGTCCTCCTGCTTCGCGCAGACGGTGGCCGGGCCGTACACCTCGGTCAGTCCGTAGACATGCGTGATGTCGAAGCCCATCGCCGTCATCTGCGCCAGCATCGTGGATGATGGCGGCGCAGCGGCGACCATCGTCGATACCTTGTGGTCTATGCCTTCGCGCCATTCGGCCGGCGCATTGGCCAGTGCGCTCTGCACGATCGGCGCGCCGCAGTAATGCGTGACCTTCTCCTGAGCGATCAGTGCCAGCACCTGCTGCGCATCGAACTTGCGCAGGCAGACATTCACGCCCGCCCGCGCTGCCAGCGTCCACGGGAAGCACCAGCCGTTGCAGTGAAACATGGGCAGCGTCCACAGGTAAACCGCATGCTTCGGCATGTCCCACTCGAGGATGTTGGAGATCGCGTTCAGGGTCGCGCCGCGATGATGGTAGACCACGCCCTTCGGATCGCCGGTCGAGCCGGACGTATAGTTCAGCGCGATCGCGTCCCATTCGTCCGCCGGCGGCTGCCAGTCGAAAGCGGGATCGCCCTCGGTCATCAGGGCCTCGTAATCGACCCAGTGTCCGGGGACGGGCGGCGTGTCGGCCTGTGCATCCTTCACGCCGATCACCTGCAGCCCGGGCAACTCCCGGCGCAGCTCCTCGACCACGGGCAGGTACTCGGTATCGGCGACCAGCATCTTGGCCTCTCCGTGACGCAGCATGGTCAGCAGCGCGGCCATGTCGAGCCGGGTGTTGAGCGTATTGAGCACGGCGCCGGCCATCGGCACGCCGAAATGCGCCTCGACCATCTCGGGGATATTCGGCAGCAGTACGGCCACCGTGTCATCCTTCGCGATGCCGCGCCCGGCCAGCGCGCTGGCCAGGCGCCGCGTGCGGGCGTAAGTGTCGCGCCAGTTGCGACGCACCGGGCCGTAGGCCACGGCCAGCCGCTCTCCATAGACATCCGACGCGCGCGCAATGAAGTCGAGCGGCGTCAGCGGTGCGAAGTTGACGTCGCGGCGTTCCAGCCCCGAGGTGAAATCTGTCATGCCTGTCTCCGTTGTCTTGCCGGTCGCACGCTGGCCAGCCGGCGCGGGCTTCGTCGGCGCAAAGCCGAAATTGTAGGCTCAAAACCGGCAGCGTCCGCCGATCCGAACAAAAAACGCATAAGGAAGTACGAACTTATTCGTTCCCATCAGGTTTGCAGAAACTTAAGCTGCGCCGTTCCGAACCACCAGGGAGCACAACATGCCGTTCAAAAAAATCATCGCCGCGCTGGCGCTGCTGGCAGCCGGGTCGCTGCCGCTGCACTCGGCGGAGGTCTCGCTGCTGAATGTTTCGTATGATCCGACACGCGAGCTCTACCAGGACTTCAACAAGGCGTTTGCCGCGCACTGGAAAAAGGCGGTCGGCGAGGGTGCCAAGCTCAAGCAGTCGCACGGCGGCTCGGGCAAGCAGGCGCGTGCCGTGATTGATGGCCTCGCGGCCGACGTGGTCACGCTGGCGCTGGCCTATGACGTTGACGAGATCGCGCAGCGCGGCCTGATCGCGAAAGACTGGCAGAAGCGCCTGCCGCACAACAGCGCGCCCTTTACCTCCACCATCGTCTTCCTCGTCCGCAAGGGCAACCCGAAAGGCATCAAGGACTGGAACGATCTCGCCAAGCCCGGCATCGCCGTCATCACGCCAAACCCGAAGACCTCGGGTGGCGCCCGCTGGAACTACCTGGCAGCCTGGGGCTATGCGCTGAAGCAGCCGGGCGGCAGCGAGAAGAGCGCGCAGGATTTTCTCGGCAAGGTCTACAAGAACGTGCCGGTGCTCGACTCCGGCGCGCGCGGCTCGACCACGACCTTCGTCGAGCGCGGCATCGGCGACGTGCTGATCACCTGGGAAAACGAGGCGCTGCTGGCGATCAAGGAACTGGGGCCGGACAAGGTCGAGATCATCGTCCCGTCGCTGAGCATCCTGGCCGAGCCGCCGGTGGCCCTGGTCGACAAGGTGGTCGATCGACGCGGCACGCGCAAGCTGGCCGAGGCTTACCTGCACTACCTGTACTCGGAGGAGGGACAGTCAATCGCGGCGCAGAACTACTACCGACCGACCGACGACAAGGTCGCGAAGAAGTATGCGTCGCAATTCCCGAAGCTGAAGCTGCTGACCATAGACGAAGTGGCCGGCGGCTGGGCCAAGGCGCAGAAGGCCCACTTTGCCGACGGCGGACTGTTCGACCGACTCTATACCGCCAGGTAGGCATGCGCTGGCCGGAGTGAGGGCTCTATCGTGGCACGCTGTCAGCTCGCTGTCTGATTTATCGACATAGACTCCTTTCCCTTGCGCCGGCGACGGGTTTTCCCGGGGACGGCAGTTTTATTGTGCGGCGAGGTTGCGGCGGATTTCGCCTGCGGCTCACTCCGCCCTACGTATCAAGCCTGAACACGGTCGACTCGTAGGGCGGATTGAGCGCAGCGAAATCCGCCATCAACGCACCCGAGACCTCCATCGATCGGTTGGGCGGAGTCAGCCGCTGCGGAAATCCGCAATGCCTCTTGACCTTCTTTATGCAAAAACCTTCTAAAGAAATACCCAAAAATTCGTTCTATTCATAACAAATCTTTTCAATAATGCGCCCTCCACCGCCAGAAAAACCATAAAAGTCCCATGAGCTCCGCTGTTTTCGCCGCGCCGGCCCGGCAACGAGGTACGCGCGTGCTGCCAGGCTTCTCGCTGTCGCTCGGCTTCTCTATCCTGTACCTGTCACTGATCGTGCTGATTCCGCTGTCGGCGCTGGTTTTCAACACGCTGGCCATGACCTGGGACGCGTTCTGGTCCACGGTCAGCTCGCCGCGCGTGGTCGCCTCCTACCGGTTGAGCTTCGGCGCCGCGCTGGCGGCCGCGGCGGTGAATGCGGTTTTCGGCAGCATCCTCGCGTGGGTGCTGGTACGCTATGAATTCCCGGGCAAGAAGCTGCTCGATGCTTTCGTCGATCTGCCGTTCGCGCTGCCGACCGCCGTCGCCGGCATCGCACTGACGGCGCTGTACTCGGGCAAGGGCTGGATCGGCCAGGTCTTCGAGCCCTATGGCGTCAAGATCGCGTTCACGCCGATCGGCGTGGCGATTGCACTGGTGTTCATCGGCTTGCCCTTCGTCGTGCGTACCGTGCAGCCGGTGCTGGAGGAAGCCGAGCGCGAGCTCGAAGAAGCCGCCGCCAGCCTCGGCGCGTCGCGCCTGCAGACGTTCGCGAAGGTGATCCTCCCGGCCATCCTGCCGGCGACACTGACCGGCTTCGCGCTGGCCTTCGCACGCGCCACCGGCGAATATGGGTCGGTGATCTTCATCGCTGGCAACATGCCGATGGTGTCAGAAATCACGCCGCTGCTGATCATCACCAAGCTCGAACAATACGACTACCAGGGCGCGACGGCGATTGCCGTGGTGATGCTGTCGGTATCGTTCGTGATGCTGTTCGCGATCAACCTGCTGCAGGCATGGATGCGCAAGCGCAGCAGCAAGGAGGCACGATGAGCGCCGCCGCCTCCCCGCTCGCGCCGCCGGCAGTGGCGCGCATCGAGCCGCCCTATGTGCCGGCGGCGACTTCCGAGCCGGCATGGGTGCGCCTGCTGCTGATCGGCATCGCGCTGGCCTTCGCCTTCCTGTTCCTGCTGGTGCCGCTGGCGGTGGTGTTCACCGAGGCGTTGAAGAAGGGCTGGGACGCCTACCTCATCGCCATCGTCGACGACGATGCCTGGCATGCGATCAAGCTGACGCTGACGATTGCCGCCATCGCCGTGCCGGCCAACCTGGTCTTTGGTGTGGCCGCGTCGTGGGCGATCGCGAAGTTCGAGTTCCGCGGCAAGAGCCTGCTGCTGACGCTGATCGACCTGCCCTTCTCCGTCTCGCCGGTAATCTCGGGCCTGATCTATGTGCTGCTGTTCGGCGCGCACGGCTGGTTCGGCGCGTGGCTGATGGAGCATGACATACAGATCCTGTTCGCAGTACCCGGCATGGTGCTGGCCACCGTGTTCGTGACCTTCCCCTTCGTCGCGCGCGAACTGATCCCGCTGATGCAGTCGCAGGGTACCGAGGAAGAAGAAGCCGCGCTGGTGCTCGGTGCCTCCGGCTGGCGTACCTTCTGGCATGTGACGCTGCCGAATATCCGCTGGGGCCTGCTGTACGGCGTCATTCTCTGCAATGCGCGGGCGATGGGTGAGTTCGGCGCGGTGTCGGTGGTGTCCGGCCACATCCGCGGCGAGACCAACACGATGCCGCTGCAGGTCGAGATCCTGTACAACGAGTACAACTTTGCAGCTGCCTTCGCCGTGGCCTCGCTGCTGGCCCTGCTGGCGCTGGTCACGCTGGCCCTGAAGTCTTTCATTGAATGGCGCGTCCGTCACGAGACCGACAGCGCCCGCGAGGAGATGCATCATGAGCATTGAAGTCAGGAATATCGGCAAGCGCTTCGGCGACTTCGTCGCGCTGGACAATGTGTCGCTGGACTTCCCGACCGGCGAACTGACGGCGCTGCTCGGCCCGTCCGGCTGCGGCAAGACCACGCTGCTGCGCGTGATCGCCGGCCTCGAGCAGCCCGATCGCGGCCAGGTGATACTCGATGGCGAAGATGCGTCGGTGCGCCACGTGCGCGAACGGCAGGTCGGCTTCGTGTTCCAGCACTACGCGCTGTTCAAACATCTGAGCGTATTCGAGAACATCGCCTTCGGCCTGCGCGTCAAGCCGCGTCACCTGCGCCCGTCGGAAAAGGAGATACGCGAGAAGGTGATGCAGCTGCTGTCGCTGGTGCAGCTCGACTGGCTGGCCGACCGCTACCCGTCGCAACTCTCCGGCGGACAGCGGCAGCGCATCGCGCTGGCGCGCGCGCTGGCGGTGGAGCCGCGCGTGCTGCTGCTGGACGAACCTTTCGGCGCGCTGGATGCGAAGGTGCGCAAGGAGCTGCGGCGCTGGCTGCGCCGCCTGCATGACGAGCTGCATGTGACCAGCATCTTCGTCACGCATGATCAGGAGGAAGCACTTGAGGTGGCCGATCGCGTCGTACTGATGAACCGCGGCAAGGTCGAGCAGGTCGGCGCGCCGGACGAGGTCTACAACCATCCGGCTACGCCTTTTGTTTACGGCTTCCTCGGCAACGTGAACCTGTTCCATGGCCGCGTGCACGAGGGCGTGCTGGCCGCCGGCGACGCCTCGCTGCCGGTGCCCGACCACAGCCATGCGCGCGACGCGGCCGGTGTCGGCTATGTGCGGCCGCATGAGCTCGATATCGTGCCCTACACGCCGGATGGCGAGGGCATCTTGGCCGAGCTCAAGCGCGCGCATGCGATCGGACCGCTCGCCCAGCTCGAGCTCGAACGCAGCGACGACGGCAGCCTGATCGAGGCCGTGCTGCCGACCGAGCAGTTCGCAAAGCTGAACCTGAAGCCGGGCGCGACCGTGCATGTCAAGCCCAAGCGCGTGCGCGTCTTCCTCGATGAAGCCGTCTGACGCGCTGATGACACGGAGGCCGCGATGAATTTCCAGCAATTGAGGTCGGTGCGAGAAGCGGTACGGCGCGGTTTCAACCTGACCGAAGTCGCGAATGCCCTGTTCACGTCGCAGCCCGGCGTCAGCCGCCAGATCCGCGAGCTCGAGGAAGAACTCGGCATCGACATCTTCGAGCGCAACGGCAAGCGCCTGACGGGGCTGACCGAGCCCGGCAAGGAAGTGCTGCAGATCGTCGAGCGGCTGCTGCTCGAGGCCGAGAACCTGCAGCGCGCCGGCGAGACTTTCTCGGGCCAGACCACCGGCACGCTATCGGTGGCCGCGACCCACACGCAGACCCGTTACGTGCTGCCGAAGGCCGTGCAGCGCTTCCGCGCCGCCTTCCCGCAGGTGCGGATCGCGCTGCAGCAGAGCGCGCCCGAGCACATCGCTGAATGGGTGTTGTCGGGCAAGGCCGACATCGGCATCGCGACCGAAGGCCTGTCGCGCTTCGACGGGCTGGTGTCCTTTCCCTGTTACGAGTGGCACCATGTGATCGTGGTGCCCGACGGCCATCCGCTGCTCGAGCGCAAGCGGGTCACGCTCGACCATCTGGCCAGCTATCCGCTGATCACCTATGACCAGGGCTTCACCGGCCGCAGCCACATCGATGACGCCTTCGGCGCGAAGCAGATCGTGCCCGACGTCGTGCTGACCGCGATGGATTCCGACGTCATCCAGCAGTATGTCGCGATGGATCTCGGCGTGGGCCTCGTCGCGTCGATGGCGGCGGAGCAGCTGCCGAAGGGCTTGCAGGCCATCCGCGCCAACCATCTGTTTGCCCCCAATGTCACACGGGTCGCCGTGCGGCGCGGCGCTTTCCTGCGCGAGTATGCGGTCGATTTCATCCGGCAGCTGGCGCCAAAACTGTCGCTGGACGAGCTGGCCGCGGCGGTAAGCTGGCGGCGCTGATGCTCAGCCGGCCGCCAGCGCACGCCGGTGGAATCTCAGGTGGTCTTCGATGAAGCTCTGGATGAAGTAGTAGCTGTGGTCGTAGCCCGGCTGCATCCGCAGCGTCAGCGGCTGTCCGGCATCGCGGCAGGCCGATTCAAGCTCCCGTGGCAGCAGCTGGTCGTGCAGGAATTTGTCGTCGCTCCCCTGGTCGACGAGGATGTCGTCGAACAGCGGTGCGCCGCGCGCGCGGATCAGTTCGGCCGCGTCATGCCGAGCCCAGTCGGCGGCATCGTCGCCAAGGTAAGCAGAGAAGGCTTTCCTCCCCCATGGGCAGCGGCAGGGCGACGAGATCGGCGCGAACGCCGACACCGAACGGAAGCGGCCCGGATGGCGGAATGCCAGCGTCAGCGCACCATGCCCGCCCATCGAATGCCCGAAGATGCCGAGCCGGTCGTGATCGTCATTGAACTGGTCGAATACCAGCGGCAGCAATTCGTCGAGCAAATAGCTCTCCATGCGGAAATGGGCGGACCACGGCGCCTTTTCCGCATCCAGCCAGAAGCCCGCGCCCTCGCCGAACTCCCAGTCGCCGGTCGCGCCGGCTATGCCGGTACCGCGCGGGCTCGTGTCGGGCGCCACCAGCATGATCCCGCATTCGGCGGCCAGCCGCTGCGCGCCGGCCTTGATCATGAAGGTCTCCTCGGTGCAGGTGAGACCCGCCAGCCAGATGAGCACCGGCACCCGCTCGTGGCTCTCGCTGGGCGGGTGGAATACCGAAAAGCGCATCGGCAGGCCGGTCACGCGTGACTGGTGGCGGTAATAGCCCTGCACGCCGCCGAAGCAGCGCTGCTCGCTGATACGCTCGATCATGGCCGGCCCTTCAGTACAGGACGACGGAGCGGATCGATTCGCCGCGCTTCATCAGGTCGAAGCCCTCGTTGATCCGTTCCAGCGGCAGGGTATGCGTGATCAGGTCGTCGATGTTCAGCTTGCCTTCCATGTACCAGTCGACGATGGTCGGCACGTCGGTGCGTCCGCGTGCGCCGCCGAAGGCCGAGCCCTTCCACTGGCGGCCTGTGACCAGCTGGAACGGGCGCGTGCTGATTTCCTCGCCGGCGGCCGCCACGCCGATGATGAAGGACTGACCCCAGCCCTTGTGGCAGCACTCGAGCGCAGCGCGCATGACCTTCACGTTGCCGATGCACTCAAACGAGTAATCCGCGCCGCCGTCGGTCAGTTGCACCAGATGGTCGACCAGGTTATCAACGGCATTCGGGTTGACGAAGTGAGTCATGCCGAACTTGCGCGCGATGGCCTCGCGCTGCGGGTTGATGTCGACGCCCACAATCATGTTCGCGCCGACCATGCGCGCGGCCTGGATCACGTTCAGGCCGATGCCGCCGAGGCCGAATACGACCACGTTGGCGCCAGCCTCGACCTTGGCCGAGAACACGACCGCGCCGACGCCGGTGGTCACCCCGCAGCCGATGTAGCAGGCCTTGTCGAATGGCGCATCCTCGCGGATTTTCGCTACGGCGATCTCGGGCAGCACGATGTAGTTCGAGAAGGTCGACGTACCCATGTAATGGAAGACCGGCTTGCCATCGAGGCTGAAACGCGCGCTGCCATCGGGCATCAGTCCCTTGCGCTGGGTGGCGCGGATGGCCTGGCACAGGTTGGTCTTGCGCGACAGGCAGAACTTGCATTGCCGGCATTCGGGCGTGTAGAGCGGAATCACATGGTCGCCGGTCTTCACGCTGCGCACGCCCGGCCCCGCCTCGATCACGATGCCGGCACCCTCGTGGCCGAGCACGGCCGGGAAAATGCCCTCGGGGTCGGCTCCCGACAAGGTGTACCAGTCGGTGTGGCAGATGCCGGTTGCCTTGACCTCGATCATGACCTCGCCCGCACGCGGTCCGTCCAGGTCGAGTTCCTCGATCGTCAGCGGCTCCCCCGCCTTCCATGCGACTGCTGCCCGGGTCTTCATCGTCGATGTCTCCTCTATGGGTTTGGGTTTGGTTTGGGCAGGGCAGAGTGCGGCAATGACCGCGGGTGCGGGCCCGACGAGAAAGAGTAAACCGGCGGCCGGCGGGTGCATAGCGGTTCGCGGCCAGGATTGATGCGGCGTCACAGCACGAAAAGTTGGCAGGCGACCGGAAAATGGCCGGCGCGGGGGGCATTGCGGCGGGCGTGCGGCGCAAAAAAATCCGGACGACCTGAAGGGGATTGACGAACGGCCGGTCCAGCGGCGCGGACCGGCGGGCGATGCCTCAGCGGCCGAGCTGCTTGAGCAAATCGGGCTGGACGATCTCGATCCAGTAGCCGTCCGGATCCTTGATGAAGGCGACGTCGCGCATCTTGCCCTGCTCGGGGCGCTTCACGTAAGTGACGCCGTTGGAATCGAACCAGGCGACGGCGGCGGCCAGATCCGGCACCGAGAAACAGATGTGGCCGAAGCCCTGCGGCTGAGCATTGCCGTCGTGGTACTTGAATTCAGGGTCGCTCTCGGTGCCCCAGTTGTGCGTCAGTTCCAGTATGCCCTGCTGGCTGAACGTCCATGCGGTGCGCTCGCCGGCTTCCTCCGGCACCTGCGATGCGTCTTCGACCCGGGCGAGGAAGTAGAGCGAGAATTTCATCTCGGGGAAATCGAGCTTGCGCAGCACGCGCATGCCCATGATGCGCGTGTAGAAGTCCAGCGCTACTGCCGGATCTTTCACGCGCAGCATCGAATGGTTGAACACGAAGCCGCGCGAGGCGGCGGGGATGTCAGCGCTCACGCCGGGATGGGATTCGGTGGTAAAAGCCATGGGGACCTCCAGTCGTCTTGTCGTCTTCTTGTCTTCTCGGATGGGTCAGGATCAAGCCCCATCCGGCCGGGGCGAGCGGCCGGCGGATGGTATCACGCAGCCACCGGCGGACTCACCGCGACTGAGGAAGGACCACAAAGGCGGTATGGCGCAAGGGCCGGGCGCGCGGAAAGCGCCATCCGGAGCGGCTGGCGTCGAACTCAATCTTCTGCACCGGCAGGCCCTGCCCCTGCAGCCAGCGCAGGGCGTCGGCTTCGCATTCGGCCTGTGCGCCGGGATGGCGCGCCACCGGCGGGCAGTAAAACAGGCCTGGCTCGGCCGACCAGCGTGCGGCCAGGGTGCGGTCCAGGCTGGCCGGGAACTCGTCGGGCATGCCGGGAATCACGCGCAGGCCCGGGTCGCCGTAAAAAGCGAGGGCTGCATTCTCGGCCCACAGCCCTCCAACCCAGGCCGGCCGCCGGGCCGGATGGAGCGCATCCCAACGGGACAACAGCTCGCGCGCGGCCTCGCGGCGCGGAAGATAGGCAATCTCACCGCCCTGCAGCGCCACGCGCACGCCCTCGGCGAGGCCGCCGGCGAACATGAGCGACAGCAAAATGACGAGCGACTGGCGCAGCGGTAGCGGACCGCCGGTATCTGCGCCTGCACCTGCACCGGCGTCGGTGCCGGCATCGAGCCTCGACAGGTTGCGCAGCCACAGGAGCGGAAAACCGAAACCGATCGGAATCGCCCACGGCAACGACAACTCGACCATGCCCGACAGTCCGAACAGCAAGGTCAGCCCGTAGGGCAGCATCGCGACCCAGAACAAGGCGTCGCCCCAGCCGCGCGGCTGCCAGGCCAGAATGATCCGGCGCCACCAGCGCACACGGCGGTCGTGGAACCAGGCCACGCATACGGCCAGCGCAATGCCCCAGTACAGCAGGGGCGCGGCAATGAACTTGAGCAGCTGCGCCCACGCCACGCCCTCGCCGCCCTGTTCGCCGAGGTAGCGGAAAGTCACGTAGTCATGCGAATCCAGCCAGGCCAGATGCGGCAGCAGCAAGGCCAGCAGCACGCCCAGCGCCAGCCACGGCTTGCCGGTGCCCAGCCAGCGCCGCCCTTCGGGCAGGGCCACGGTCAGCAGGCCGAGCGCCAGCAGCAGCACGCCGCTGTAATACTTGCCGAGCATGGCCAGCGCCGCCGTCGCGCCGAGCACGAGCGGCATCGACCACGACCGGCGTTCGCCATGAACACAAGACCACCACGCATACGCGACCCACGGCCAGAGCGGCAGCAGCACGGTATTGGCGTTGAACTTGGCGGCCAGCGTGCCGTAAGGCAGTGCGAACATCTGTAGCAACACCGCTGCCGCCGCCAACCTGCCCAGGCCGGTCGCCACGGCCAGCCGGTGAATGCCGAGCAGGCCGACCGCCGCCGCCGAATACGACAGCAGAAAATACAGGCTGTCGTGCGCCGGAAACAGCCGGAACCAGAGGCCGACGATCCAGCCGACCAGCGGCGGATGCTTGAAGCTCCCCCAGGCCAGGGTCTGGCCCCATGCATAGTTTTCCAGCATGTCGGCATAGCCGTCGAGGTTGGACGCCGCAAGGCTCTGCGCCAACATCCAGCCCGCGACATACAGCGCAAGCAGGATCGGCAACCGGGGGCTACCGTTCATTCCGGACTGCATCAATTTCCTTTCATCGCAAAACCCGTGACGCTAACGGATAGGCGGTCGCATGTCGACTGTTAAACGAGACGGCACGGACTCGGCGAGCAGCGCAGCGGCCTCTCGCAGCGGCTGCTCGCAGCGGCCTCTCGCAGCGGCTGCTCGCAGTGGCATCTCGCAGTGGCGTCTCTCTTGCAGTTTTTTACGAATTTTTAGTCTGAGACAATCTGCTTTAATAGAAGCGTTGCCATCCCCATGATTTGAGCGTGCCGGCTCGGCACTTTCGTGGCGCATTTGCCACTTTCCAGTCATGGAGGACACCTTGGAAAAACCGAAAACCCTGGTAGCTGCCCGCCCCCGCGCCGGGATCGCCGGCACCGGACGCGCGGACGTTTTCACGGCGCTCCCGTCGGACACCCAGCGGGTGCTGCGCAACACTTACGCACTGCTGTCGCTGACGCTGCTGTTCGCTGCCGGCATGGCGGCCTTGAGCACGTCGCTGGCCCTGCCGGCGCCGGGAATCATCCTGACGCTGGTCGGCTATTTCGGCCTGCTGTTTGCCATCTACAAGCTCAAGAACAGCGGCTGGGCGCTGCCTGCCGTGTTCGCGCTGACGGGCTTCATGGGCTACACGCTGGGCCCGCTGCTGTCGCGCACGCTGAGCCTGCCGGGCGGCGGCACCACGATCGCGATGGCGCTGGCCGCCACCGGAGCGATTTTCCTCGCCTTGTCGGCCTGGGTGCTGACCACGCGGCGGGATTTCAGCTGGATGGGCGGCATGCTGTTTGCCGGAATGATCGTCGCCATCCTCGCCGGCCTTGCCGCCATCTTCTTCGAGATGCCCGCGCTCGCACTGGCGGTATCGGCTATGGTGGCGCTGCTGTCGGCCGGCCTGATCCTGTTCGAAACCAGCATGATCGTCAACGGTGGCGAGACCAATTACGTGCTGGCCACGGTCAGCCTGTTCGTATCGCTGTTCAACCTGTTCACCAGCCTGCTGCACCTGTTCGGCTTCGGTGGCTCGAGCGAATGACATCGACTGACCCGACGGAGGAAACCCGGATGAAATGCCCGACCTGTCCCGACACCCGGCTCGTAATGACCGAGCGCCAGGGCGTGGAAATCGATTATTGCCCGAACTGCCGCGGCGTCTGGCTGGATCGGGGTGAGCTCGACAAGTTGCTCGACCGCGCGGCAGCACAGGCTCCGCAAGCGGCGCCCCCCAGTGCCGAGCGTCGTCAGGACGCTGCCTGGCCGCCGCGCGGCTACGAGCAGTCGTATCCCGGCCCGAAACGCTACCACAAGCAGAAATCGTGGCTCAGCGAGATCTTCGACTGAGACCGCACGTTCCCGCCCCCACGGAGGACCGCATGGAAAAGAATGAACAACAGAATGAACACCCACCCCGTTACCAGCCGGAGAAACTGCTCGATGCACTGATTATCCGGCTTGGGGTGCGCAGCAGCTCGGCGCTGGCGCGCGAGGTCGGCCTGTCGCCGTCGGTGATCAGTAAGGTCCGACACAGACGCCTCGCCGTCAGCGGCGAGATTTTGCTGGCGATTCATGACGCGACCGACATACCGATCCGCGAACTGCGCCGGATGATGGGCGATACGCGCAGGCATTTCAGCCCGCTCAGGGTCAGGCAACGCGCATGAGCTACGGACATGAGCTGCGTACATGAACGACGCGCTCAGCCGAGGCCGGTAGTGGTCAGGTACTGGCGGAACTGGGTCAGCGTGACGTCGTCGAGGACGACGATGCCGTCGATCCCGTTGCCATCGTAATCGTAGGCGACATACATCGAATCGCCGACGCTCTCGGCAAACAGCCCTCTGCCCACCGCGGTATCGGCAAAGTAGGCGAGCGCTTCGCTGCGGAAGGCCGCTTCGCCGGTGCCCTGGCCGGAGTCCACGGTCGTCATGGGCCTGCCCTCCGAGTGGAACCGGATCACGTCCTGCGCAATGCGGAAGCCGTCGATCTCGACCAGCCCGATGCTGCCCGCGGTGGTGGCATTCACATCCTGTCCCTGCAGGTTGATCACGGCTTTCCCGGCACTGCCCTCGAAGGATATCGACACGTCGTCGACGAGATGCCTGCCCAGCAGGTTTAGTTCGGCCGTGCCGGCCTGTCCCTCGCCGCCGAGTTGAAGCTTGCCACCGGCGGCGTTGAGCTGCAGCGATGCGCCGGCCTTGTCGCCGACCTGCACGGCATCCATCGACAGATCAGTCTCTGCCAAGCCCAGCTTGCCCAGCGCGAGCTCGGCGCGCGCCGTGGCACCGACGGCGGAATTGACGCCACTGTCCGCCGTCAGCCGGAGGCTTGCGGCCAGCGACACATCGCTCGTCGTGCGTTGCTCGATGATCAGGCTCGCGAGGCTGCCCTCACCGAGCGAGCCCACATTGACATCGGTGCCAATCACCACCTTGCCTGCGCTCGCAGTCAAGGTAGCTTTCGCCGTACTGCCATCTCCCGAGGCCAGCAGCACCGCACCACCGGTCAGCGAGAGATCGGAGTCCGTCGCCTTCAGCGTCACCTCCGCCGTGGCCCCGTCGCCGGTGGCGAGCACGCGCAAATTGCCACTGATGACCGCCGAAGTGAATTTGCTCGCATCCAGCCGCGCCTCGCTCGTCGCTCCCAAAGCCAGCAATGCGATACCTTGAGTCGACCACGAACCGCTGCTGGCCTCCAGCTGCGCACTGGCGACCGCAGCCGCAGCCGTTGCCTCGACTTCCAACGGTCCGGTGACGGCGAGCGCCCTCACCAGCGTCGCGCCCCCGGTGCCGCCCGTGTCGGCACCGGCAGCCGACAACGTCAGCGACGCGCTGGACTGGTCGCCGTGCGCGCCGATCTTCAACGCGCCGCCAACAGCAACTTTGCCGTTCGAATCCGCCTTGATTTCAGCATTGGCCAGCGAACTGCTGCCCGACGCCAGCAACGCCAGTCCTTTGTCAAAACTGATGCTGCCCTCGTCTGGAATTGCGGCTGCCGGGGCACCGGTCTTGGCGACAAGCCTGGCCTGACTGGCGGACCCGATGGCAGCAACGAGAGCTTCCCCGCCTGTCTTGATCGTGCCATGGCGTGCGTCCAGCGTTACCGCGCTGCTTGCATTGCCGCCCGCCGCCTCGACGCTCAGGGCGCCACCAATGTTGACCTGCCCTCGCCCGGAGAATAGCAACGAAGATGCGGCGGATTGGGCACCGGAAGCGCTCACGGAAACTGAGCCGCCCACGCGAACCGGCGCATCCGGCAAGCTCGTGCCGGCTATGCGCGCGTCATCCACCGAAAAAGAAATGATGTCTGCGAAGGCAACAGCATGGTTAGCCTCAGCACTGAGCACGAGGTCGCGCGCGATCTTTGCTTCGCTCCCATTCGATTTGATAGAAATTTTTGCCAGACCATGGTCACCCACCGCACGAGCCAAGGCACTTCCTTCAACGGCGACCCTGCCTGCGACGGCAATCACTGTTGAGCTCTGCATACCCACCTGGTAGACGTCGACGGTACCCGCTTCGGCAACGGCTGATGCCTCGGTCTTGGCGCCGGCTGCAGTCACGGATAAATTACCGCCCGTGATCGTGACATTACCTCCCAGTGCTCGCAAATCCAGTTTGGCATCGGCCTCGAACCCGGACGCCAAAAGTTGCGTACCACCCGTGACCGTGACGGAGCCCCTGCCGTACACAACGGGCTCAAAACCAATGGCGACCAGAGTGCCGTCTACCTCGCCTGAAATCGTCTGTTTATCCAGGAAGCCCAGTTTGACCTTGACACCGGCATGGGCATCGACGCCGGCGGCCGTCACGCGGATCGCGCCGAGGTCGGCGGGAGCGAATACGGACAGCATCTCGATATCCGCTTTGCTCACGTCACCGGTCGCCTCGGCAGTGAGGTTGCCGACGCCGATCAACGACGTGGCTGTTAGTGATGTTTTTGCCCGGGCTTCTGCGCCGGAGGCACGCGTCAGCAGCTGCCCGATCTCGATGTATGACTCCTGTTGCAGTGCGAGGTCGGGGTTGCCGAGAGTGGTCGTCGCCCGAGCGCCTGCCATCTCGGCAAAGGTTTCGACATTGCCGATCTTGATCGTGCCGTAGCGGGCATCCACTGTCACCACGGACTCCGCCGCTTCTACCGATGCCTTGGCCGAGAGCCTGCCGTTCACCGTGAAGTTGCCTTTGGCTTCGCTTGATGCACTCGCAAAGCTGAATTCCGCTTTCGCAAGCCGCCCGGAAGCGTGCGCGAAGAGACCATCGACGGGGAGCAAAGACACGGCAGTCGATGAGGAGGTGTTCATCCGCAGCGAGGCCACGCTCTCGGTGCCGACAGCCTCCACGTTGAGATTGCCATTCATCGCCACAAGGTACTTATCTCCCGACAGATTGGCCGTGCTGGATGACTGGTCGCCCAAAGCCCGGACGGTTATCCCGGTACCCAAGTCCACCACGCCTTGCCCTGTCTGGTTCGTTCGAGCTCTCGATGTCACACTCAGCGACGAAGCGCTTTTCGTGCCGCTGGCATCCACCAGCGTTTGGCTTGCAATCACAACGGTCGATTCAGCATTCGCTGTACCGGAAAGCGTGACCTCCGCTATGCCCATATGATCTGCGTCGATATCGAGGCGGTTCAGCAAGACCATTGCGTTCGTGGAGTCGAATACGAGCTGGCGTTTCTCGACAACGGCTGCTTCCAGTACGACATCGGCTCGAACCACGCTGTCTGAGGAATTGGTTTCGGAGCGGCCATCCAGCACTTCGATACGAGTGGGCGTGTAGGGATTGAAGCCGGTGCCGGAGGGAATGGTGAATGCGGTGGTTGGCAAATTCGGTACGTCGCCGAGGTAAACGAGACCAGTGAGTCCATTCTTGTCGTAATCGAAGGCCAAGTAGTAGCCAGCGCGGACTAAGGGATCCGAGGAATTCACGAAGCCCCAGTGCATGCCCGCCGACTCGGAAAGCTTGCTGCTGGCGTTCGTCAGGAATTGATCAAGGCTGGATGACGGAAACGACAAAGTCTCTTTGAATGCGCTTTCGAGGGCAAGGCTTTCGGTCAGTACGAGCCAGTCCCGGCCGAGGCGGAGCCCTTCCATGGTCAGCATGCTGGTGCGAGCCTGGGCAGCGCTAAGGTCGCGATCTTCGACGCCGATGGCGACGTGGGTACGGCCGACATTCGCGAAATCGATATCGATGAATTTCGCAAAGGACTTGCCCGTATTAAGATAAACGGCTCCGGAACTGTCGGGAGAGCCGAGCTGGTAGCTGGCACCATCGGCGCCTTGCGTCATGTTCAGCACCGCAATGTCACCCGACCGTACCGCATCAAGAAAGACCGGGGCTTGTGAACCGACTGCGAGCGTGCCGGCAGTAAGCGCGGCATAAGCGCCTCCGGGCGAACCGGTGCCACTATCGGCGATGATGCTGGCCCCGATGGCGCTCACGTGAGCATTCGTATTCAGCGAGGCGAAGGCACCGGGGCCAAAGGCCTTGACATCGAAGCGATCGGTCACCGTCACGTTCCAGCCAGATGATGCGACGTTCTCCGCCAGCAGCGTCGCCTGCGCGCGCGTGCCGTAACCCTGCGCCGACACCAGTATGTCGTCACCGACCGTCACCGCGCCTGCGGCGGCGCCTCTCAGGTCGAGCACGAAACCCGACTTCGCGATACCAAGCGCCTGAGAGCTCTGCACGACCCAGTCGCCGCCTATCTTCAGCGATGTCTCCACGCCGGTTAGCTTGACATCCGACATCGCACCGTAATTACGTACATTCAGGTCACCGGAGCGCGTAGAGATGACGCTGAAGTCGCCGCCGGTCGTTAGCGTCGCGCGGGGGCCGGTCAAATTGGCCCGGAATTCGGTCAGCGTATTGAATCCGGCAGACTCCACACGCAACTCGCCGCCGGTCTTGATGATCGCCAGCTTGTCATCCGCTACGCTGCCGCTTGGGATCACTGCCGCATCGAGCGTCGAGCGTACATGCAGGCTGGCCGCCAGTTTGCCACCGACCGCAGCCGCATCGGCCAGCAGGGCGAGACGGCCATCGATGGCGATGCTGGCGGTGTTCTCGGAGGTCGACATCTGGGTAGAGCGGTCGACTGGACCGGTCAGTGCCTTGCGCTCAAGCTCCACGTTGCCCCCGACGCGTACACTGGCGCCGTCGGTCTGCAGCTGCAGCAGGGACGTGCTGTTGATCCCCTGAGAAATGACCCGAATGCTGCCCTCGAGCGCTGGCGTCGACGCCGCGCCGGTCGTGAGGCTGTGCGCCGCGGTGAGTGTCAGCAGGGCGACGCCGCCCGGCCCCTGCGAGCTCAGCGTCAGGCCCTGCGTGATAGCCAGCGCATTGCCGGCATCGATCGTGGCTTGGCTGCGGCTGCTGGAGCCGAGGCTCTCCAGGACCAGAGCCCCCGTCACTGTGGCATCGGACGATGCGCTGCCAGCTACCAGCCTGGCCGCACTGTTACGCCCGGAAGCGGTGACGCGCACCTCGCCGTCGGCGGTGAAATTTTGTCCGGCCGTCCTGAGCTGGACGATGATCTGGTCGGGCTGATTCACCACATCGAGACGGTTCGCCGCCGCCCTCAGGGTCAGGGCGCCGATGTCGATCGATCCGGTGGTTGCCGAACCCCGCTGGAGCGTGACGGACGCAGTGCTCAGGGCACCGCCGGCCACCACTTGAACCGCGCCCATGCCCAGATCGGCCCGGCCGTCGGCCAATTGTTCAAGCACCAGATCGGAACGTGCAGCGTAGCCACTGGCAGCCAGCTCCCAGTTGCCGCCCAGCACGATGCCGCCGGCTGCCGACAGCGTTGCCATGGCGTCGGCGGCGTAACCGCCGCCGCGCAGCTGCCCGTTACGGTCTGCCTTCAATGTACCTGCGGAAGTCGTCAGGTTGAGCAAGGCCACGGCATCCATACCAGAGGCATCGATCGTCACCGGTCCAGTCAAGGTTATCGCTGCAGTGCCCGTTACCTGGGAGGCTGAGCTCAGGGTCGCTGACGCCGTGGCAGCCTGGCCGCTGGCGCTCACCCGGGTAGCGCCGGAAACCAGCACCGTACCTTGCGTCGATTGCATCGTCAGTTCCGCACCGGCATTTCTTCCGCTGGCGATGACATGGACATCGCTCGCCGCGATCGCACCGGCATCGGTGATGATGGTGACACTGGTCCGGCTCACACTGAAGGTGGTCGAACCGGGCGCGGTCCGCCATGCATCGCCCGAGGTGACCACATGGATCGCACGCTCGGTCAGCGTGGCAGCAGTGGCAGCGCCAATTCGAACCGCACCGTCGTCGGACAGGACGGTGACGACCGAAGTACTGCCCGTGCCTGAGGCCAGCGCCGAGATGCCGCGGTCGGTACGCACACCGCCATCGTCGGACATCAAGGTAATTTCCGTGCGCGAGGCTGCCGAGTGGCTCGCGAGCGCGGCCTGTCCGATTTTCAGCAGGCCACTCCCTCCGGACGCGAGGTCGGCTTTCGCTTGGGCCTTGAACCCGGTCGCGGCCAGCGCCACGTCGCCGGTATCCAGCGCAACCATGGATTGCACGTTCGCATTCGCCTGCGACTGCGTGCCACCCGCCTGGATACGCAAGGGGCCGGCGATGCGACCGCCGGCCGTGCTGCCGGCCATTGCGGACGGGCCTAGCGCAAGCCTGAGATCCAGAGTACTCGCCAAGGTACCGTCGGCGCTGGCGGCGCTGCCGGCTGCCAGCAGCGTTACCGCACCCAGCGACGCCGTTACCGGATCAGCCGGCCTGCTGCTGTCGGCGAAACGCCCGATGCTGGCGAGGAGACTCGTTCCCCTGCCCCTTGCCGCCAGCGATAGATCGGTGACGAGTCCCCTGTCCTGCACGGCCTTGAGCATCAGGTTGGCGTCGGAAGCCGACCAGCTCTGATTGATGCTGCCCCCATGGTTCGCCGTATCGACAGCGATCTCGACGCGATCGTCCGCTGTCAGTGTCGACGGAGGACGCTGCTGTGCCGCGTTAGGAAGAACATGGTAAGTCATCACGACGCGACCGGCGGCCGGATCGGCATTGCCGCCGGGTCCGAAGTTGGCCGCCACCCGGGCACCGTTGACCTCGTCCTGCGCGTCCAGTCTGCCGTCGGCGTTACGGTCGAGGACGGCGGCGGTGCCTGTACCGGTGCTGATGCCGGTGACGATCACCCGCGTGGCGGGGTCGCTATCACGGATGGCGCGTGCCAGCGACGCGGACAGCGCATCGAGCTCTGCGCCCAGTGCCGTCTGAACCGCTGCGTCATCGAGCGTGCCGTTCATCATGTTCGCATGACGCGCCGCCATGATCCGTGCAAGATTATCCACTACCTCCTGCGACGCCTGCGATGCGGCGAAGTCGCCGTCGGCGGCCATCGCAAATGCTGTCGTCAGCGGCGCCAGCATCTTTGCAATCAGGTGGGCAGCCGGTATCGACAAGGGCAGGACACTCGCCAGCACGTTCTGCAGTTGCGACGGATCGGTGAAATCGATGCTTCCACGCTGCTCGATCAGGTGACCCAGGCGGGCTGCGATGTCGCCGGTCATCGAGCCGGACCAACCGACAGCGCTGCTGTCGGCCTTGCCGCTGTCCAGCGACACCAGCGTGACCAGCAGCGCGTTTAGCTGGCGCTCGATAATGAGGCGCTGTACCGGTCCCTGGGAAGGTGCGGTCGATATCAGCCGGTCGGCGGCCATCGAGAGACCCAGAGCGTCGGCAACGTAGGTCAGGTGTTCGCCATAGGCCGCGGTCCTGTCAGAATCCTTGGGCACGCCCTGCTGCAATTGCGTGCGCAGCAGGTGGGAGCCGAGCGTGCTCAGCGGGCTCAGCACGGCATCGAATCGGGTGGCGTCCGGATCCGGGGGTTTCGTCAGGTAAGCCATGTACTGCACCGGCCCCGTGACAGGTTCCGCCACGCTGAACACGCGGGAAGTGCCGCCGCTGGACGTCAGTTGCAGCAGGCTGCGCGACGGCTCGTAGGCCGGGCTGGGGAGGACACCGGGGATCTCGAACTGGCCTCGGCCAGCGACGTCACTGAGCGTCGTAAGGACGGCAGAAGTCCCTTCACCTGCATCCGCCCTGCCATTGGCATTCGCATCATGCAGGACCTGCACACGCGCGCCGGCGAGTCCTTCGACACCGACGAAACCGGCGCGCGCCGAGATCGGCACCGGCCCCGGCGCCTCGGTGCCGGTATTGCCTGTGCCGCCCGTACCACCCGTACCACCCGT
>JAMNXS010000091.1 GCA_023653025.1 Burkholderiaceae bacterium | reverse complement strand
GCGTGCGCAAGCCGCTACTGCCGGAGGTTTTCGGGAAGGCACCGATGCCGAGGCCAAGGAAATTGCGGGCTGACGGAATCGGTTGCTGCGCTTGGCGCTCGGCCTCGCTTTCTGACCGGACAGGCGACTGGGCTTGCGCGGCCGGCAGGGCCATGCACGCCAGCAGCGCAAGCCCGGATACGGCTGCGGATACGGAATTCGACCGGCTCATGAGTTACTCCTCGACAAAAAGATCCATCACCCGCAAGCCCCGCCCTCAGGCTGCAGCGTAGTCAAATACCTGGTTACCCGAGCGCGAACTGATTTGCAGGTTGAACGACAGGATGATCCGATCGCGAGCACCTTCATAGGCCATCGCCTTGTGCGGGAGCCACGACGGGAACAGGACCAGGCGTCCCTCTTCGGGCTGGATGTCCATGCTGTTCCTCTGCAAATAAGCATTGCCCATGTCCATGTAGGCGCCGCCTTGCAGCGCACTGTAAGGCCCGTAGAAGCGGGTAGCACCGTTCAGCTCTCCCAGCGACGGGTGCGCATGCCGCTGGCCGGCCGAATCGACCTGGATGTAGTACACACCGGACCATGAGCAATTGCCGTGCGTGTGAAGGTCGTGAAAGGCTTGGCCATTTTGTATCTGGAACCAGCAGCCGGCGAACCGCAGGTCGAGCGAGAGCCGGCCCTCGGGCCAGGCTTGGGCATTCGCCTGCCGGGCAAGCTCCTGGACGCAGCCGGCGATGAACTGCAGCAGCTGGCGGAATTCAGGCAATTCGACGCGGTCAAGCAGGTCGTCGGGGCTGGCGAAAAACGCGCGCTTCGTCTCGCCCTCGAGCGCCGCCCGAATCGCGCCGAAAGCGCGCGCCAGCACCGGATTGACCTCTGCTGCCTGCGGAAACTGCCGCACATCGAACGGCACCGGCCACAGCATCTGCATCATGCGTGCGCAGTTGCCGGCAGTGCCAGCGCCCAGCCGGTACGTCGTTCAAAGGCGGCGATATCGTCGGGCGTATCGAGGTCGAGCACGAAACGATCATTGTCGGTGCGGTGAACATGCACGAGCTGCGGATGCTCGTCGATGAACTTGCGGCATGCGACCTGCTGTCCCGACTCCAGCATCTCGGCCAGCAGTTCGCCGCCGAACAGCACAGGATTGCCGCGCTGCCCGTGCACTTCAGGATAGACAACGGCGGTGCCGGGCGGGCGTTTCTTGAAGGCGGAAATCAGCTCGGTCAGCTCGGCACTCCCCACCAGCGGCTGATCGGCCAGCGCAACGATCACGAGATCAAACTTGCTGCCGAGTGCATCGAGCCCGATCCGCACGGATGACTGCTGGCCTGCCGCCGGATCCGGGTTGCGCGCGATCGTGACCGGGAAGCTGGCCACGGCCGGCTCCACCTGCGCATGGTAGTAGCCGGTGACGACCACAACCTCGTCGACACCGGCGCCGCTCATCGCGATCAGGTGCCGATTGATCAGCGGCACCCCGGCCAGCGACAGCATGCATTTCGGCACACCGCCCATGCGCGATCCCTCGCCCGCCGCCAGCAGCACCGCACCTATGCGCAGACGCGCATACAGTCCGCCCCCGCCTTTCAACAAGCATCCCATGTCTGCTACCTTTCCCTTGTTCTTGACGTGCCGAGGTGCACGAGGTTCTCAAGGCTTTTCAGTGAATCGACCGCAAGGAACCCGTTGATCAGCTCCCGGCAGCGCAGCAATGCCTCCGACCCGGGCAACTCGCGGTTCGGATGCAGCCAGTACAGTTGCGCGCCGCGCCGGCGGATCGCGCGGACGGCGCGCTCGGTCTCGTCCGGCGGGTCGGTATCGTAGCCGTCGCTGAGAACATACACCAAATCGCGCGCGCCCAACTTGCGCCCGGCATGGACGCGCAGGAAACTCTCGAGGTTGCCCGCAATCCGCGTACCGCCGCCGAAACCGAAGGTTACTGCATTGATCTTCTCCTGCACGCGGCCGCTGTTGCGCGACAGCAGGGTCGTGATCTCCGCAAGCCGCGTATGAAACACGAACACGCGTGCGCCGAGCAGCTGGCCGAACGCGCGGCCGATGCGGAGAAAGAACTGCGCATGCGCCTCCATCGACTTGCTGACATCGACCAGCACGTAAATTCTGGGCATTACCTCGTCGCGTTGCCGGTACCTGAGCTTGAGCAACTCGCCGCCGGCGGACAAGCTCTGCCGGATCGAGGCCGGCAGATCGATCCGTTGCCGGCGGTGGGTCGGCTGCCATTTGCGGATGAGCTTTTTGCGCAGACGCTGCTCGAGCGGTGCGATACAGGATTCGAGCTTCGCGATATCGTCTGGCAGCCAGCTGCGAAAATCCCTGTGCAGCGGATCAACGCGGCTGGCTCCGCCCATGGCCTTCTCGCTGGGCGCGCCATCGCCGCTGCCGGCATCGAAATCGAGGCCGACGCTGCCGCGGCCATTGTCTCCGGGCGCATCCATGTCGGCGTGCATGCGGGCGACAAGCTCCTGCAGGTCGCGCGACTTGCGCTGCACATTGGTCGAACGGGTGCTGCCACGCACGCGGCGCGGATACCAGTAGGCGTCGAACAGGTCGGGAAACCTGCGCCAATGCGCGGCGGACGAGGCAGCGATGGCCCGCCAGCAGTGCCTGATCTGGTGGTGCTGCGCCGGCCCGAGCGCAATGCCGGCCTCGACCATGGCGCGCAACTCGGACAGCCCGAGCAGGAAACCGTGCTCGCGCAGGTAGGCTGCGAAGCGCCGGATCTCGGCGACCGGGTCAGCGCAGTCCGGCGGCAACGCCGACATCCATCCCCACCCTGCTCTCTGCCTGCAGTCGCTGCACCACTTCGCCTTCCATCTGCCACTGGTCGGAGCGCGTCTTCAGCAGCGCCGCGAGGCAGGCGCGCAAGGTCTGCGGCTCGTCGGGCAGGTCCTGGCGCCCGAGCGCGATCAGCGCGCGTATCCAGTCCAGGGTCTCGGCGATGCCGGGCACCTTCTCCAGGTCCTGCTTGCGCAGCTTGTGAACGAAGGCAACCGCCTGCTGCACCAGCGCCATTCCGGCCTCGGGGACCAGTTTCTTGACGATCGCGATCTCCTGCGACATCGTCGGATAATCGACGTAATGGTAAAGACAGCGTCGGCGCAGCGCATCCGACAGATCGCGCGTGCCGTTGCTGGTAAGGATGACCACCGGCCGCGTCGCCGCCTTGATCGTCCCCAGCTCGGGCACCGAGATCTGGAACTCGCCGAGCACTTCCAGCAGGTAAGCCTCGAATGCCTCGTCTGCACGATCGATTTCATCGATCAGCAGCACCGCCGGTCGGGTTGATGTAATTGCCTGCATCAGCGGCCGCTGCATCAGGAAATCCTCGCTGAACAGGTCGTCGCGCAAGCGGCCGGCGTCGCCTTGGCCCGCCTCGCGCAACCGGATCTCGAGCAATTGCCGGCTGTAGTTCCACTCGTACACCGCCTGGTTCAAGTCGAGGCTCTCGTGACACTGCAGCCGGAACAGCGGTCGCGCCATCGAGCGCGAGATCGCATAGGCAATCGCCGTCTTGCCGACACCGGCCTCGCCTTCGAGCAGCAGCGGTCGCTCGAGCGACAAGGCCATCCAGACCAGCGTCGCCAGACCCTCGTCTGCGACGTAACCGGCGGCGTCGAGCAGGCGCGCGACCTCCTTCGGAGGCGGAATCTGCATGGTCAGGCCTTCTTGCCGAACAGTCCGAGGAAAAAATTCTTCACCAGGCCCCAGAGGATCGCCACGCCATTGAGCTCGCCGGCCACCACGGGCGCTGCCGGTGTCGACGTGGCCGCTTCCTGACCGGCCACGGATCCGGCGCCTGCTGCGGCGGTCGGCGAGGTCTGTGCGGCAGCGATCGCCTTGGCCTCGAAATGGCCGGCAAACTGGCCGAGGATCATGTCGGACACCGACGTCATCATGCGGCCGCCGAACTGCGCGAACTTGCCATTGACCACCACATCGGCCAAGCCGACCAGACTGGTGCTGCCGTCATCCTCGGCACGCAGGGTAGCCGTCAGCTGCATCGACGCCGACGAGCCGCCCTTGTCGGCCCCTTTGCCGAGCAGGGTCAGCGAGTGCGCGTCGGCGTCGATCGCCTGCACCTCGATGTCACCCGCGAACGCGGCCGTCGCGGGACCGACCTTCACCTTAACCTGCCCTTTGTAGTGGCTGTCGTCAATTTTCTCGGTGATGGCAGCACCCGGCATACAGGTGGCCAGCTCCGTGATATCGGACAGCACGCTCCAGCAAGCCGGCAGCGGAGCCTTGATCGGGTAGATCTTCTCGAGGATGACTTGCATTGCTGTGTTTCCTGGCTGGGTTGTCGTTGGGCCGGGCGGGTGCCTCGGCGGCCTTGCGCTGCGTTACCGGGTCAGCCCCAGCTGCTTCGCCGTCTTCCACACGCGGTACGAGGTGTGCGGCATGTCGAGGTGCGTGACCCCGAGATGCGAGAACGCATCGACCACGGCCGCCGTGAAGGTCGGAATACTGCCGACGTGCGGCGACTCGGCGACACCCTTGGCGCCGATCGGATGATGCGGTGACGGCGTCACGGTATAGTCGGTCTCCCACGCCGGCGTCTCGACGGCGGTAGGCAGGAAATAATCCATCAGCGTGTTGCCCTGGATATTGCCCTGGGCATCGAATGACAGCAGTTGGCCCATGGCGACCGCAAAGCCCTCGGTCAGTCCGCCGTGGATCTGGCCCTCGATGATCATCGGGTTGATCCGGGTGCCGCAGTCGTCCAGCGCGTAGAAGCGGCGGACGCTGGTCTCGCCGGTTGCCTTGTCGATGTCGAGCACGCACAGATAGATGCCGAACGGGTAGGTGAAGTTCGGCGGGTCGTAGTAATGAACGGCTTCCAGCCCGGGTTCGAGGCCGGCCGGCGGCTGGTTGTATGCCGCCCACGCGATGTCCTTCATGGTCTTGAACCGGTCGCCGTTTCCCTTGACCATGAAACGATCGATCTCCCAATCGAGGTCGTTCTCGCCGACCTCCAGCAAGTGGGCCGCGATCTTCTTTGCTTTCGCATGGATCTTGCGGGCGGCCATGGCAATCGCCGCGCCCGCCACGGGCGTCGAGCGCGAGCCGTAGGTGCCGAGTCCGTAAGGGGCCGTGCTGGTGTCGCCCTCCTCGACCTGGATCACCTCCGACGAGATGCCCAGTTCGGTCGCGATGATCTGCGCATACGTCGTCTGATGCCCCTGGCCCTGCGTGATCGTGCCCATGCGCGCGATCGCGCTGCCGGTCGGATGGACGCGGATCTCGCAGGAGTCGAACATGCCGACGCCGAGAATGTCGCACATCTTGCTCGGACCCGCCCCCACCACCTCGGTAAAGGTCACCAGCCCGATGCCCATCAGGGTCGGGCTGTCCGGATCCGCGCGCTTCGCCGCCTGCTCGGCGCGCAGCGCCGGGTAGTCGACTGCGTCGAGCACCTTGTCCAGCGCCGTGTGGTAGTCGCCCGAGTCGTACTCGAAGCCGAAGGCGGAGGTGTACGGGAACTGCTCCTTACGGATGAAATTCTTGCGGCGGATCTCGGCCTTGTCGATATCGAGTTTCTGCGCCAGCACGTCGACCATGCGCTCGATCAGGTAAACCGCCTCGGTCACGCGGAATGAGCAGCGATAGGCAACGCCGCCCGGCGCCTTGTTGGTGTAGACACCCTTGACCGAGCAGTGCGCAGCCGGGATGTCGTAGGAGCCGGAGCAGATATGGAACAGGCCGGCCGGAAACTTCGACGGATCGGCGCAGGCATCGAATGCGCCGTGGTCTGCGACCACGTTGACCCGCAGCGCCTGGATGCGGCCGTCCGTGGTTGCCGCCAGTTCGCCATCCATGAAGTAATCGCGTGCAAATGCGGTCGACGACAGGTTCTCGATGCGGTCCTCGACCCACTTGACCGGGCGGCCGAGCACGATCGACGCGACGATCGCGCACACGTAACCCGGGTACACGCCGACCTTGTTGCCGAAGCCGCCGCCGATGTCCGGAGAGACGATCCGCACCTTCGACTCGGGAATACCGGACAGCATCGAGACCACCGTGCGCACCACATGCGGCGCCTGGCTGGTCATGTAGGTCGTCAGTTCTCCGCGTACCGGATCAAACGAGGCCACGCAGCCGCAGGTCTCGAGCGGACATGGATGAACGCGCGGGTAGTGCATCTTCTGCTGCACCGTCACTGCGGCCGACGCGAATGCCGCATCGGTCGCTTCCTTGTCGCCGGCTTCCCAGGTGAAGATGTGGTTGTGATGTTCCCGCTTGCCGTGCGCGCCTTCGTGCTTGCCGGCGAGATCCTCGCGCAGCACCGGGGCATTCGGCTCGAGCGCCTGGAACGGATCGATCACGACCGGCAGTTCTTCATACTCGACCTCGACCGCCTCGACGGCGTCAGCCGCGATGTAGCGGTCGTCGGCAATCACGATCGCAACCTCCTGCATCTGGAAATGCACCTTCTCGTCGGCCAGCACGGCAGCGACGTCGCCGGCCAGCGTGGGCATCCAGTGCAACTTCAGCGGCTTCAGGTCGTCTGCGGTCAGGACTGCATGCACGCCGGGAATGGCGAGCGCCCGTTCCTTGTTGATTTTCCTGATGCGCGCATGCGCCAGCGGCGAGCGCACGATATCCATATGCAGCATGCCGGGCATCTTTATGTCGTCGACGTAGTTGCCCTTGCCCTGGATGAAGCGGGCGTCTTCCTTGCGCAGGCGGGATTCGCCCATGCCCATCAGGGCGGCCTTGCGATCGGGTGCGTTCATGTGATGGTCTCCGCGAATCTGGTCGTGGGTGGGGGTCAGGCCGTCGCTGTCTTCGCTTCGCGCAGTTTGCGCGCGGCGTACTGCACGGACTTGATGATGTTCTGGTAGCCGGTGCAACGGCACAGGTTGCCCGACATGCCGACCCGGATCTCTTCCTCGGTCGGGTCCGGATTCTCCTGCAGCAGGCGGTAGGCGCGGGCGAGCATGCCCGGGGTGCAGAAGCCGCACTGAAGGCCATGCTCCTGATAGAAGCCCTCCTGCACCGCATGCAGCGCGCCGCCCTGGGCGAGACCCTCCACGGTCAGCACCTCGGATCCTTCGCACTGGACTGCCAGGATGGTGCAGGCCTTGACCGACTTGCCGTCGATGTCCACCGTGCAGGCGCCGCAATGGCTGGTCTCGCAGCCGATGTGCGCGCCGGTCAGGTTCAGCTTCTCGCGCAGGAAATGCACCAGCAGCGTCCGCGGCTCAACGGCTTCCTCGACGGTCTTGCCATTGATGGTCATGCTCACGACTTGTTTGCTCATTTCGGTTCTCCGTTCGGAAAAGATTCGATGCATCACTGGCAGCGCGAGGCCGCCAGTTCGATCGCGCGTTTGGTCATTTCGCCGGCCATCGCCGTCTTGTACTCGGCGTCGCCGCGCAGGTCCTCCGCGGGATCGCAGATCGACCGCACCGACAGCGCCGCTTCCTGCAGCAGCTCGGGCGCCAGCGGCTGCCCGGTGAGCAGGGATTCGGCCGCGGTCGCGCGCAGCGCGGTCGGCGCCACATTGGTAAGCCCGATCGCGATGTGCTCGACCTTGCCGCCAGCCATCCGCAGCACGACTGACGCAGCGGCCGTCGCCCAGTCGCCGGTCTTGCGCTTGAGCTTGCGGTAGGCATAGCCGGTGCCGCGCAAAAATGGCGCGGCCTCGATCGCGACCAGGATCTCGTCGGCGGCCATGTCGGTCATGTAGGTGCCGTGGAAAAAGTCGACAGCGGCCACGCGACGGCTGCCACGGGGTCCCTGCAGCACGAAAGTGGCGTCGATCGACATGGCAATCGCAGGGTGGTCGTTTGCCGGGTCGCCGTGGGCAATGTCGCCGCCGATCGTGCCACGGTTGCGCACCTGCGGGTCGGCGATCTGGCCGGCTGCCTCGACCAACAGCGGCAGTTTCTGCTGCAGCAGGGGCGATGCGATCAACTCGTTTTCGGTCGTCATCGCTCCGATCACGATCTTGCCGCCCTCTTCGCGGATTCCGCGCATTTCCTCGATGCGGTTCAGGTCGATCAGATTGGCCGGCTCGGCAAAACGCAGTTTCATCATCGGCAGCAGGCTGTGCCCGCCGGCGAGCAGCTTGGCGTCATCGCCGAATCGGGCCAGCAGCGCGAGCGCTTCGGTGACGGAGGTGGGGCGGTGGTAGGCAAACGACGGGGGGATCATCTTTATTCCTCCTCGGACTAGGGTGGTGGGGCAAGGCTTCCCAGTACTGAACCAAATAGAATTTATTTATCCCAGTGAATTTTATTGACGACTGTTTGGGCAGAAAAAATGCTATCGGTTTATATTAGCACCTTATATCTGATATCTGCACAACCAAGAACTGGCCGCCGATGCCCCCTGTGAAAAACTGGTTCAACCACCTGATGCCGCTGCTGTTCGTCGCTGTCGTGGCGGCAGTCCTGTGGCTGACCGGCGACGACAACAACCGGCCCGCCTGGCTGTTCGGCGCCACGCTGGCCGGTGTCGGCAGCGGCTGTCTCGCCCTCGCGCTGCTGCGTCCGCAACGGGCCGGCCTCTCGCCGCCGAACGTGATGCTGGGGCTGGGGCTGGGCGGGATGCTGGCGGGCTTGCTGATCGACCTGTCGAAAACGCCGCTTGCCGTTATTGAAGCCCTCTGCCGCACGACCGTGACCGGCGGCTTCGCCGAGGCGATGCTGTTCCACGCCAGCATGTTGCCGGCCATGCATCTGCTGATGGTCGTCGGCGGTCTGGCAGCCATCCCGGCCCTGCGCGTGCTGCGGCCGGAATGCCGGCGCCTGTGCTCGCTGCTGACGCAGAACGCCCTGTGCTCCACCTGGATGCTGGTCGGGATGACGGGCGGCGCGACCTTGTTTGCCCAATCCGTCAGTTCGCTAACCGGGCTGGCCCTGAACCGCATGCTCGGCGGCATGTTTACCGGCATGGTGTGGGGCATGGTCGTCAGCGTCTGCGCCTACCGGCTGTTCTTCATCGCGCGCGACCACCTGGTCCAGCGTCACTTGCCTGAACGGCAACTCGCCCACACGGAGGATTGAGCACTCGGTGGCAAGAACTTGCCGGCCACCGAGGTCGGTCCGCTGACGGCGCTCCGACTGGAACAAAAGTTGCTTGTCAGCAGGCCAATCTCATCGCCACGGCCCACCCTGATATGGCAACCACCGTTTCCCAGACCACAACCGCCGCTGCCGCCGCCGGCGGCAGCGGCTCGCTGCAGCGAATCAAGGCTGACCTGACGGCGGCGCTGATCGCCGCCGGCGTCTCCGATGCCCGCGCCACCGATGCCGCCCCCAAGGGCTT
>JAMNXS010000090.1 GCA_023653025.1 Burkholderiaceae bacterium | reverse complement strand
TTTTCGTTCATGCCGTCGACGCCGACCTCGAGGCCGCGCAGCGCCTTCTGAAACGACTCCTGGAAGGTGCGGCCGATCGCCATCACCTCGCCCACCGATTTCATCTGCGTCGTCAGGTGGCTGTCGGCCTGCGGGAATTTCTCGAACGCAAAGCGCGGTATCTTCGTGACCACGTAGTCGATCGACGGCTCGAACGACGCCGGGGTCGCGCCGCCGGTGATCTCGTTGCGCAATTCGTCGAGCGTAAAGCCGACGGCCAGCTTGGCGGCGACCTTCGCGATCGGGAAGCCGGTCGCCTTCGATGCCAGCGCCGACGAGCGTGAGACGCGCGGGTTCATCTCGATGACGATCATGCGGCCGTCTTTCGGGTTGACCGCGAATTGCACGTTCGAGCCGCCGGTATCGACACCGATCTCACGCAGCACCGCGAGCGACGCGTTGCGCATGATCTGGTACTCCTTGTCCGTCAGCGTCTGCGCCGGCGCGACCGTGATCGAGTCGCCGGTATGCACGCCCATCGGGTCGAGGTTCTCGATCGAGCAGACGATGATGCAGTTGTCGTTGCGGTCGCGCACGACTTCCATCTCGAACTCTTTCCAGCCGAGCAGCGACTCTTCGATCAGCAGCTCGTTGGTCGGCGAGGCCTCGAGGCCGCGCTTGCAGATGGTTTCGAATTCCTCGGCGTTGTAGGCAATGCCGCCACCCGACCCGCCCATCGTGAACGACGGACGGATAATGGTCGGGAAGCCGACCGTCTTCTGCACGGCCCAGGCTTCGTCCATCGAGTGGGCGATGCCGGAGCGCGCGGAGCCGAGGCCGATCTTGGTCATCGCGTCCTTGAATTTCAGGCGGTCCTCGGCCTTGTCGATCGCCTCGGGCGTGGCGCCGATCAGTTCGACCTGGTACTTGTCGAGCACGCCGTTGCGCCACAGGTCGAGCGCGCAGTTAAGCGCGGTCTGGCCGCCCATGGTCGGCAGGATCGCGTCCGGACGCTCCTTGTCGATGATGCGCTCGACCACCTGCCAGGTGATCGGCTCGATGTAGGTGACGTCGGCCATCTCCGGGTCAGTCATGATGGTCGCCGGATTGCTGTTGACGAGGATGACCTTGTAGCCCTCTTCGCGCAGCGCCTTGCAGGCCTGCGCGCCGGAGTAATCGAACTCGCAGGCCTGGCCGATGATGATTGGGCCGGCGCCGATGATGAGAATGCTCTGGATGTCGGTGCGCTTAGCCATGGGTGTGTTTCTCCATCATCGCCACGAAGCGATCGAACAAGGGGGCGATGTCATGCGGTCCGGGCGACGCCTCGGGGTGGCCCTGGAAGCAGAATGCGGGTTGGTCGGTGCGCTCGAAGCCCTGCAGCGAGCCGTCGAACAGCGACACGTGGGTCACGCGGCAGTTGGCCGGCAGCGTGGCCGGATCGACCGCAAAACCGTGGTTCTGCGAGGTGATCATCACCTTCTTAGTGTCGAGGTCCTGCACCGGGTGGTTCGCACCGTGATGGCCGAACTTCATCTTGACGGTCTTCGCGCCGGAGGCCAGCGCCATGATCTGGTGGCCGAGGCAGATGCCAAAGGTCGGTATTCCCTTCTCGATCAGTTCGCGCGATGCGGCGATGGCGTAATTGCAGGGCTGCGGATCGCCGGGGCCGTTCGACAGGAAGATGCCGTCCGGGTTCAGCGCCAGCGCATCGGCTGCGCTGGCCTGAGCCGGCAGCACCGTGACCTTGCATCCGCGCGCGGCGAGCATGCGCAGGATGTTGTACTTGACGCCGTAGTCGAAGGCAACGACATGGAAACGCGGAGCGGCCAGCGTGCCGTAGCCGCTGCCGAGCGACCATTCGGTCTGCGTCCATTCGTAGGCCGATGTCGTCGACACCACCTTGGCGAGATCCATACCGGACAGGCCGGGGAAGTCGCGCGCATGACCGAGGGCGGTCGCTTCCTTCAGGCTGTTGCCGGCAACGATAGCGCCGTTTTGCGCGCCCTTGTCGCGCAACAGGCGGGTCAGCCGGCGGGTATCGATGCCGGCGATGGCGACGATGCCTTCGTCCTTCAGGTAATCCGACAGGCTCTGGGTGGCACGGAAGTTGGAAACCTGCAGCGGCAGGTCACGGATGATCAGGCCGGCCGCGTGCACCTTCGACGACTCGACGTCTTCCGGGTTGACGCCGGTGTTGCCGATATGCGGATAGGTCAGCGTAACGATCTGGCGGCTGTAGCTGGGGTCGGTCAGGATTTCCTGATACCCCGTCATGGCGGTGTTGAAAACGACTTCGCCGCTGGTGTGGCCGGCGGCGCCGATCGAAAATCCCTTGAAGATCGTGCCATCGGCGAGCGCGAGGATGGCCGGCGTCTTGTTGGCCGTAAAAAATGGCGGCAAAGGTAACTCCTGGGTTGTTACCGCCGCGACTGGGCGTCTGCATCACAGCTCGTGCGCGCGTTTCCGGCGTGCGAAATCCGGGCGATGCTGGACGAAGGGAAGGTGATGTGCGCGGGCGGCGGGGTAATTGGTCAAACCGGCGAATTATAGCGCGACGCGCCCTCCCCCGGCAACCAAAACCACCGCCTGCCCGATGGGCAACGCGCTGCGATTACAGGCCGAGGGCCGCGATGCCTGCCTTGGCGATCTGTGCGTCTTCGTTCGATTTCACGCCCGACACGCCGACCGCGCCGACGCAGTCGCCGCCGGCCATGATCGGCACGCCGCCTTCGAGCAGGCCGTCGATGTTCGGCGCCGACAGGAAGGAAAAACGGCCGTTGTTGATGACATCCTCATAAATCTTGGTCTCGCGCTGGCCGAGCGCGGCCGTGCGCGCCTTCGACGGCGCGATCGAGGCCGACACCGGCGGCGCGCCGTCGAGGCGCTGCAGCCACAGCGGATTGCCGCCGTCATCGACGATGGCAATCGTCACCGCCCACTTGTTGGCCACCGCCTCAGCCTCGGCGGCGGCAGCGATTTTCTTGACGTCGTCCAGGGTCAGGGCCTGTTTTGAGCGCATCGTTGGTCTCCAGTTGCTCTTGAAAAGGGCTGGATTGTACGACAACTTTTTTACGGCCGAATTGCATTTCGCGCTACCGAGAGAAGGGACGGTGAAGTTTTGACAAGGGCCGGCCGGATCGCTTACATTGCTCGCTCCGATGTTTCCATAGGTGAAATTTTGTCGGTATCAGCCCGTCGTCAGCCACGCATCATCCTGCCGGCTGCGGCCGCTGCGATGCTGCTGTGGGCGGCGATCGCGGCGTCCGCGGCGCATGCAGCCGAGCCCGAGCAGCCGGCCGAGCAGAGCCGCATTCTCGCGCGCATCCACAGCTTTACCGACCGGGCGGCCAGCCTCGCGGTGGAGGCGATGTCGCTGGTCGGCATCCATTACCGCCGTGGCGGATCGTCGCCCGAACACGGACTCGACTGCAGCGGTCTCGTGCGCTATGTATTCCGGCAAGCCAACGGCACCGAACTGCCGCGCACCTCGGCCGAGATCAGCCAGGTCGGCGAGCACATCGACAAGAAAGACCTGCAACCGGGCGACCTGGTGTTCTTCAACACCCTCAAGCGCGCGTTTTCGCACGTCGGCATCTACCTCGGCGACAACAAGTTCATCCATGCCCCCTCCTCCGGCGGCGCGGTCCGCATCGAGAGCATGGACATGTCTTACTGGAAAGCGCGCTTCAACGGCGCGCGGCGGATTGGCGAGGGGGAGGCGCAGGAAGCTGGGAAGCGGTGAGCACAGCGGCGTTGCCCTGCTCACCATGAACCTTCACAGAACGCTCATCAATTGCTCAGGTGAGACGCCGGCCTGACGCAGCACGCCATTGACGGTCCCCACTTTCAATTCTTTGTGGTTTGAAACCACGCATCCCCGCGCGCCTTGTCTCAAGACGACATGGCCCCCGGACTGCCGCACCACGGCGAATCCCAGTCTTTGAAGTGCGCGAACCAAGTCTTGCCCGGATAACCCCGGGATTTCAGGCATGCTCGACGTCGAAGGTCGTCACTAAAGGATACGACGCGACTCTCATCGGAAATTCGTCGAGAAAAAGGCGGGTTGCTTCCTTGAGGTTGGCGATGGCCTCCTGCACGGTGTCGCCTCGCGTGGTCGTCCCGGTTTCGGGATTGAAGGCGACATACCCGCCCTCTTCGGCTTCGGTTAGCACGGCGGTCAGCAGCATGATGACTTCCTCCCCTCTTGGTCGGCGACCGTTATGCGCCGAAAAACCCGGACAACGGCAGTCCGTGTCCGCATCGAACATCGCCTGCAAACCACAGCCACCCGGGAGTTGGCTCGGCCACCTCAGCCGTCATCCCGGCGCACGCCGGGATCCATGGCCTTGCGCGAGCCGCGCGCCGCTTAGGGCGCTTCCCTTCTCGCCTTCAGTTTTTTCCGTATCTCCGCCAGCGCCGCCATCGCCGCCTTTTCGCCAGCGATGATGGCCACGCTGCGGTTCTGGAAGTCGTTGCCCTTCATCGTCGCTAGTTCGGGCCGGATCACGACGTCGGCCTGCTTCAGTTCATACTGGTTCAGGCTCTGCCCCATGATCGCAAACGTCTGCAGCAGCATCTCGAAGGTGCCGGCTGCCGGCTGCGCGTCCGGCTGCGCGGAAATGTTCACGGCAATGACGAAATCCGCGCCCATCTTGCGCGCGTGGCTGGCCGGCACCGGCGAGACGAGGCCGCCGTCGACATAGTCGATGTTACCGATCCGCACCGGCTGGAACACGCCGGGCACCGCAGAGGACGCGCGCACGGCCGCGCCGGTGTTGCCCCGCCTGAACAAGATGGGCTGGCCATTGCGCAGGTCGGTCGCCACCGCGCCGAACGGCATGCGCAGCTTCTCTATCGGCTGCCCATGCACAGCGCGGTTCACGTAGTTCTGGATGCCTTCGCCCTTGAGCACGCCGGTCGATTGCGAGAAGAACGGCACTGACCAATCCGAGATCGCCGCTTCGTCCATGTCGATCGCCAGCTTCTGCAACGCAAAGCCGTTATTGCCCGCCGCGTACAGCGCGCCCACCAGGCTGCCGGCGCTGGTACCGACGACGAGATCGGGCACGATGCCCTGTGCCTCAAGCACCTTGATCACGCCGATATGCGCAAAGCCGCGTGCAGCGCCGCCGCCCAACGCTAGTCCAATTTTCAGCGGCCGCTGCGATGGCGGCACGGGCACCGCAACCGGCGGCGGCGCAGGAGGCAGCACAGGCGGTACGGCCGGCGCCGGAACCGATGGCGCGGGCTGGGCCGGTTCCGCAGGCGGCGGCAGTTCGGCCACGGGGGCTGGGACTGGAGCCGGCAGCGTCTGCTGCGCGGCAGGCCTGTCCGGTGCGGGAGTGGGCGTCGTCGGCGTGACGGGAGCGGTCTGGCAAGCGGACAGAACGACGACCGATATCAGGGAAACAAGGAGAGCGCGCATCGGTGAGGGCGGGTTGAGCGAGACGCGCCATTCTAGCGGAGCGGCAATCGTGGTCGATCGGTCGGTTGTCACGGCGGGTTTCGCTACGCTCTACCCGCCCTACGGCGTGACGGGGGTTCCGTGGTCGGCTGCGGCGGGTTTGGCGAAACTTCGTTTTCGCTGCGCTCTACCCGCCCTATGGCCCGCTGTGGACAGAACCTCAGGCAAACACGACCCGTGTCAATCCCGGAGCGCGTGTGCGGGACGGCTTGTGGATCACGATCTCCACATCGCGTCCCAGGCGGTTGAGGCACTCGAGCATTTTTGCTTCGCTGATCCCGCGAAACTGCCCGCGCAACAGGCAGGACAACTTGGGCTGCGGCATACCGAGAATCTCGGATGCCTGTACCTGTGAGAGTTGTCGCTCCAGGATGATCTCGCCAATCTTCGCCGCCAGCGTCGCCTTGACGTGCATCTCTCCGGGATCTGGCAAGCCGAGGTCGTCGTAGACGTTGTTCGAACCTTTTTCAACCGAGTCCATGTCAATCTCCTTTAGTGTGAGCCTGTGCAACCTTCAAGCGCGTGCGGATGAGGTCGAGATCAGGCTTGGGCGTCTCAATGCCCTGTTTGGACTTCTTCTGAAAGCAATGCAACACGTAGATGGCACTCGCCACTTTCAAAGTGTAGACCGCGCGGTAGGTGTCACCGAGATGGTCCTCGACCACCTCAAGCACCCCCGCCCCGCCAAAGCCCTTCAAAGGTTTGGCCTGCTCGTGCTTCTTGCCGGCTTGAGCGAGATGTAACGCAAAGCCGAAGACATCAATGACGTCGGGTGGCATGGCCAGCAGGTCCCTCTTGGAGGAACCCACCCAGTACAGCGGCTTGAGGGAATCGGACATCGTCGGATTATATACATATAGGTATATTTGATCACTCAAAGAAGCGGTAATCCAATGAATCGACGGCGTGTGGCGGGTTTCGCTTTGCTCTACCCGCCCTATGGCGTGGAGGGATTTCCACCGTCGGGGACGGCGCACGGGGTTGGCGGTCGGGAACGGCACACGGGGATTTCCGCGGTGGGGTACGGTGCCCGGTCATATCCGTGGTGGGGTACGCTGCTCGGTCATCTCCGTGGCGGGGTACGGTGCCCGGTCATCTCCGTGGCTCACGATGGCCGTAGGGTGGGTAGAGCGCAGCGAAACCCACCATCCCCACCTACGACGACCCCACCCACGACGACCATCGCCGTCCCCGCTACCGCTCCGCCCGTCGCCGCAGCCGCCACAACAGCAGCGACGTCACCGACGCGATCACGCCCACCACCATCCAGAACCCGTGCGTATGCTCGGCCAGCGGAATGCCAGCGACGTTCATGCCGAACATGCCGGCGATCATGTTGACCGGCAGTGCGGCGACGGTGAACACGGTCAGCGTGTACAGGCTGCGGCTGTTGCGCTCGTTGATCATGGCGGCGATTTCTTCCTGCAGCAGCTTGATGCGCTCTTGCAGCGAGGCCATGTCGGTCAGCACCGCCGAGAACTCCTCGCTCGACTGCCGCAGGTCCTGCAAGTCGGCTTCCGTGATCCAGTGCGGCGGGCGCTGCAGCAGGCGAAACAGGGCGGCCGGCTCGGGCGCCATCAACCGTTGCAGCCGCACCAGCACGCGGCGCAGGCTGCCGAGGTTGCCGCGCTTCGCATCGAGGCGGCCGGCGAGCAATTCATCCTCGATGATGTCGACCTTGGCGACGGTATCGCGCACGATGCCGATCAGCACATCGGCCTGGTCGCGCAGCAGATGCGTGAGCAATTCGACCGAGGTCTGAATCGGCGCGCCGCCCTGCACCGCTTGGCGCAGCCGATCGACCGATTTCAGCGGCTTGCGGCGCGCGCTGATGACCAGTTTCGGCGTCACCCACAGCCACAAGGTCGACAGCTCGGAAGCATCGAACGAAAAACCATGCAAGACATCGTTGACGACCGCAATCAGGCCGTCATCGACCTGGTCTATGCGCGTCGAGCGCGAGCCCTGCTGCAGGGCTTCGAAGAATTCGGGCGGCAACGGCGCGTGGTCGCGCAGCCATTTTTCGGTGGAGGCCTGGCTGAGGTTGAAGTGCAGCCAATACATGGATTGCTCAGACGGATTGACCAGCACCTCAGGAAGTTCAGCGGCGGACAGAATCTCGGGACGGCCATCGGCAGACAGCTTGTAGGCCCACACCAAACCCGCCGTGTCCACACGAAGCTCCCGGATCAGGCGCTCTCGCTTCGACTGATCAGTTGGAATAGCCATAGTGAAGGGAAACTGGATCTTCCAGCGATATCGTTGAGCAAAAAGGAAAAAAGGCGCTCCAACGGAGCGCCTTTCTGATACGCCGGGTCTTGTTAGAACGAGACCTGGGCGCGTAGCATGACTGCGCGATCCTTAGTGATTCTGGAGCCGGAGGAGCCAACAGCTTGGCCATTAAAGTCCGTTGTAACGTAGTTCAGCATGAATCGAGTGAAATCATTCACAAACCAAGTCAAGCCGACGGTTGTCGAGTCAGCCTCATTGGTTTTTCCTGCCGCGACAGCGATATCGGAAGCATCAAATTTACTGAAACGCAAACCAACTTGCCACGCACCCATACCACCTTTGGCAAGCGAAAAGGGCTGATTGGGTTTAATCCAGCCAAATGTACCAGACGAGTTACTGTAATTGTGCTTCTCGCCTGTCAAATTGTACACAGCTTGTGCATAGTAGCCCTTGAGTTTGTCTGTTCGGTTAGCTCCTTCATAATCATAGTCAAAGAATTCGCCTTGTACTTTGAAAGCATCTACCGCTACGGCTGCTTCCAAACCGGCCCTTGTACGATTGACAGGCCCCGTCAATGCGCTCGAAGATTGGAAGAAAGCACTGGAAGCGCGGGTTTCTGTTCGTGCGCTCGCTGGTGTGACTCCGCTGAGTTCCCCCTTCGAATATGCGATACCGAAGTGAGTGATCATGGCGTCGCTGTTCGAAAAATACTTGTGTGCGTTGACCGTGCCTCGGGCGATAACGTCTGGCTTATCGTTCACCGCGTTGTTATTACCGCGGCCCGTGGACAATGCCAAACCATAGTGCGCACCAGGCGCGGGACTACCGAAAAGCATTACGCCTGTTTCTTTTCCGGGGATGAGCTCGGTATCGGCTTGGCCGACGAGGCTGCGCTCCATGAAATCAATGTTGTTAGAACTGGTCAGCTGTTCGAGACTGAACGGCATTTTGAATTTACCCATGCGAACCGACGCCATGGGGTTCGCAGCATAGTCGATGTAGGCAACGTCGATTTCGGTGCTACCGGACGACATACCGTTGCTGCCCATACCGTAGTTTCCAACGATTTCGTATTTCCAGTCTTTCTGAAATTGGCCGCGGACGCCGAGGCGTGCACGCCGAACCTCTAGGGCGTCCTGCAGCGGATCGGTCGTATTGCCCGATGCTAGCGTATGGCCATAGTTCCTGTAGTCCATATGGATACGACCCGAGAGCTGAATAGTGTTCTCACCATCAGCCGACTGTATGCCGATACCGCTCTTCATCACCTGGCCAGCGTCCGCATTCTTCTGCAGGAACTTCACCGCCTTCGACACATCCTGGTCGATACGCTGCTCGCGGAACGCCTTGTTCTCAGCCTGATCTTTCGTCGCCTCGACGAACTCGTCATAATCCTTCTGCGTGATCACGCCCTTCTTCAGCATCAGGTCCAGCAGCGCCTTGCTGTCGTTCGCGTACACCGGCGCCGACAGCGATGCGCAGACAGCCGCGACGGCGATGGCGACGCGCTTGGCTGCGATAAGCTTGTTCGATTGGGTCATTTACACTCTCTCCGTGGTTAGTCTCGATTGCAATCAAGATGCGTCTGCAGCAACGCTGAACCTGCATTTCTCAATTACTGGCCGCGATTG
>JAMNXS010000089.1 GCA_023653025.1 Burkholderiaceae bacterium | reverse complement strand
CCGCAGTTCGACGGCGAGCGGGTCACGCTGATACCCGAGACGCGCAAGGCGCTGCGCGCCTTCTGCGACGCCGGGCTGATGGCGGCCGGCCAGGATGCCGAGCTCGGCGGCATGCAGCTGCCCTGCGTGATCGAGAAAGCCGGCTTTGCCTGGTTCAAGGGCGCCAACGTCGCCACCGCCGCCTACCCGATGCTCACCATCGGCAACGCTAACACGCTGCTCAAATGCGGTACGCCGGAACAGATCGAGCGCTTCGTCAGGCCGATGCTCGAGGGCCGCTTTTTCGGCACCATGTGTCTGTCCGAGCCGCAGGCCGGCTCCAGCCTGTCCGACATCGTCACGCGCGCCGATCCGCAGCCGGACGGCAGCTACCGGCTGCGCGGCAATAAGATGTGGATCTCGGGCGGCGAACATGAACTGGCCGAGAACATCGTGCACCTGGTGCTGGCCAAGGTGCCGGGGCCGGACGGCAGGCTGATTCCCGGCGTGAAAGGCATCTCGCTGTTCGTCGTGCCGAAATTCCTCATCCAGGGCGACGGCACCCTCGGCGAGCGCAATGACGTGAGCCTCGCCGGACTGAACCACAAGATGGGCTACCGGGGCACCACCAACTGCCTGCTGAATTTTGGCGAGGGGCGCCACCGGCCGCTGGGGCAGGCCGGCGCCGTCGGCTGGCTGGTCGGTACGCTGCACCAGGGCCTGGCCGCGATGTTCAACATGATGAACGAGGCCCGCATCGGCGTCGGACTCGGCGCGGTCATGCTCGGCTATACCGGCTACCTGCACGCGCTCGACTACGCGCGCAACCGCCCGCAAGGGCGGCACCCGAAGGACAAGGATCCGGCCCGGCCGCAAGTTCCGATCGTCGAGCACAGCGACGTGCGGCGGATGCTGCTGACGCAGAAGGCCACGGTAGAGGGCGGCCTTGCGCTGATCCTGTACTGCGCGCGCCTGGTCGACGACGAAAAGACTGCCGATGATGCGCAGGAGCGGTCGCGGGCCACGCTGCTGCTCGATATCCTGACGCCGATTGCCAAGAGCTGGCCGTCACAATGCTGCCTCGAAGCGAACCACCTCGCGATACAGGTACACGGCGGCTACGGCTACACGCGCGACTACCCAGTCGAACAGTTCTACCGCGACAACCGGCTCAATCCCATCCACGAGGGCACGCACGGCATACAGGCGCTCGACCTGCTCGGCCGCAAGGTCGTCATGCAAGACGGCGCCGCGCTCGCCTTGCTCACGCGGCGCGTGCAGGCCAGCCTCGACCTCGCCCGCGACTGGCCCGAAGCCGACGCACTGCGCGGCCGCTGGGAACGTCTGCTCGAGGTGACGCGCGTGCTGCACTCAGCCGGGGACCCCAACGTCACGCTGGCCAATGCCGCGGTCTACCTCGAGGCCTTCGGCCATCTGGTCGTCGGCTGGCTGTGGCTGGAGCAGGCAATGACGGCACAGGGGGCGATGGAGAGGGCGACAAACAACGCGACAAACAGCGCGACCCGGGCCGACGCGGATTTCTACGCCGGCAAGCTGCAGGCCTTCCGCTATTTTTTCCGATTCGAACTGCCGAAAACCGATGCGCAGCTGGACCTGCTGGCCACGCTCGACACCACCACGCTGGACATGCAGGACAACTGGTTCTGAGGCAGAAGATACGACCCACCGACCGCGACCCACCGACCGAGATAATCCATGATCAAGCATATCGTCATCTGGCAACTGAAAGACCATGCCGAAGGCGCCGACAAGGCAGCCAATGCCGCCAAGATGAAAACCCTGCTCGAGGCCTGCGCCGACATCGTGCCCGGCATCCTGAAGCTCGAAGTGGCGACCGCACAGCCGGGACTCGAATGCACGTACGACGTCGTGCTGTACTCGGAATTCGCGTCGCGCGAGGCGCTCGACGCCTACCAGAACCATCCGCAACATGTCGCGCTCAAGCCGTTCGTGGGTGCGGTGCGCGTGGCCCGGCAATGCATGGACTACGAGGTGAACTGACATGGCGACCATTCGTGAACTGTTCGACCTGTCGGGCCGCACCGCGCTCGTGACCGGCGGCTCGCGCGGCCTCGGCCTGCAGATGGCCGAAGCGCTCGGCGAGCAAGGCGCCCGGCTGCTGATCTCGGCGCGCAAGCAGCATGAGCTCGACGAGGCCATCGCCCACCTGCGCCGGCGCGGCGTCGATGCGCACGCCTTCGCCGCCGACCTCGGCCGGCAGGAGTCGGTGCAGGCACTGGCCGACCATGCGCTGGCCGAGCTCGGGCACATCGACATCCTCGTCAACAACGCCGGCGCCACCTGGGGCGCGCCAGCCGAAGACCATCCGGTCGACGCCTGGGACAAGGTCATGAACCTGAACGTGCGCAGCATCTTTTTGCTGTCGCAGGCCATCGGCAAGCGCTCGATGATCCCGCGGCGCTACGGGCGCATCGTCAACATCGCGTCCATCGCGGGCCTGGCCGGCAACGGCTCGCCGCAGATGCAGACCATCGGCTACAACACGTCGAAGGCTGCGGTAATCAATTTCACGCGCACGCTGGCAGGCGAGTGGGGGCAGTACGGAATCACCGTCAATGCGCTGGCGCCGGGCTTCTTTCCATCCAAAATGTCGCAGGGACTGATCGACAAGTTCGGCGACGAGGCCGCGGCCCGGGCGCCACTGCGCCGGCTCGGCGACGACGAAGACCTGAAGGGCGCGCTGCTGCTGTTTGCGTCGATGGCCGGCAAGCACATCACCGGCCAGACCCTGGCCGTCGATGGCGGCGTCTCGTCGGTGCTGATCTGAGATGGCTGCCGGCGCCGCGTTTCCGACCGAGATACCGTTCCTGTCGGAACTCGGCGTCGAGTTCCTCGGCATGGATTGCGGGCGCGCGCGGATCGCCCTCACGCTCGAGCCGCGCCATATGAACAGCTGGCAGGTTACGCACGGCGGCGTCGTGATGACGCTGCTCGACGTCGTCATGTCGCTTGCGGGCCGCTCGCTCGATCCGCAATCGCGTGCCGGCGTCACGGTCGAGATGAAAACCAGCTTCCTGCAGCCGGCCGGCACACCCGGCCGGCGCATCGTCGCCTCCGGCCATGCCTTCCACCGCTCGACTACCATGTGTTTTTGCGAAGCCGAACTGCACGACGGCGATCGCCTGCTCGCCAAGGCGATGGGCACCTTCAAGTACCTGAAGCGGCTCGACGTCGCCGACAAACTCTGAACCGGAGACTGCCATGTCCACCTACCGCCGCATCGTCCTCGCCTCCCGCCCGCAGGGCGGGGTGGCCGCCTCCAATTTTCGTCTCGAGACCGTGCCCGTGCCGGAGATTGGTGACGGCCAGGTGCTGGTCCGCAACCACTTCCTGTCGCTCGATCCGTACATGCGCATGCGGATGGAAGACGTGAAAAGCTATGCCGCGCCGCAGGCGCTGGACGAGGTGATGATCGGCGGCACGGCCGGCGAGATCGTCGCCAGCCGTCATCCTAAGTTTGCGGTCGGCGACAAGGTGGTCGGTATGCTCGGCTGGTCGGAGATGGGCGTGTCAGATGGCACGCTGCTGAAAAAAGTCGACGCCACGCAGGTGCCGCTGTCGGCCTACCTCGGCGCAGTCGGGATGCCGGGCATGACCGCCTGGTACGGGCTGAACCAGATCATCCAGCCGAAAGCCGGGCAGACAATTGCGGTATCAGCGGCCAGCGGCGCGGTCGGCAGCGTGGTCGGACAGCTGGCGAAGCAGCACGGCTGCCGCGTGATCGGCATCGCCGGCGGGCGCCAGAAATGCGATGTCGTGGTCAATGAATTCGGCTTCGACGCGTGCATCGACTACAAGGCCGGCAACCTGTTCAAGGACCTGAAGGCCGCCGCGCCCGATGGCGTGGACGGCCTATTCGAGAATGTCGGCGGCGCCGTGATGGACGCAGTGCTGGCCCGGATGAATCCTTACGGCCGCATCGCGCTGTGCGGCATGATCTCCGGCTACGACGGGCAGCTGATGCCGGTGCATTACCTGCACATGGTGCTGTCGATGCGCCTGACGATGCAGGGCTTCATCATTTCCGAACACATGGAATTCTGGCCGCAGGGGCTGGGCGAACTGGGACAGCTGGTCGCTGCCGGCAAGCTGCGCTATCGTGAAACGATCGCCGAGGGACTGGAAGCCGCACCCGATGC
The DNA here is from genome assembly GCA_023653025.1 of Burkholderiaceae bacterium. Taxonomy (GTDB): domain Bacteria; phylum Pseudomonadota; class Gammaproteobacteria; order Burkholderiales; family Burkholderiaceae_D; genus Pernthalerella. The sequence goes on along the minus strand of JAMNXS010000089.1, from coordinate 5,184 downwards.
CTTCATCGGCATGCTGCGCGGTAAAAACCTCGGCAAGCAGCTGGTCAGGATGGTGGCCGCATGAAGACCTTTGCCGGCAAGACTGCCGTCATCACCGGTGCGGCCAGCGGCTTCGGCCGCGAGTTCGCGCTGCTGGGTGCGAAGCTCGGCATGAAGCTGGTGCTGGCCGACGTGCAGGCCGACGCGCTCGAAGCCACGGCTGAAGACGCGCGTGCGCTGGGCGCGGAGGCGATCACGCAGCGCTGCGATGTGCGCAAGGACGAGCAGGTCGCCGCGCTGGCCGACGCCGCGATGAGGCGCTTCGCTGCCATCCATCTCGTGTTCAACAATGCCGGCGTCGGCGCCGGCGGGCTGGTCTGGGAAAGCACGCAGGCCGACTGGGAATGGGTGTTGGGCGTGAACCTGTGGGGCGTGATCCACGGCGTGCGCCACTTCACGCCGCTGATGCTGGCCTGTGCGAAGCAGGACCCGGAATACGAGGGCCACATCGTCAACACCGCATCGATGGCCGGCCTGCTCGCCCCGCCGACGATGGGGGTCTACAACGTCTCCAAGCATGCGGTGGTGGCACTGACCGAAACGCTGTATCACGACCTCGCGCTGGTCGAGGCGCCGATCGGCGCATCAGTGCTGTGCCCGTATTTCGTACCGACCGGCATCAGCCAATCCGAGCGCGTTCGGCCCGACGAATTGCAGGGCGCCAGTGCGCCGACGCGCAGCCAGCAGGTATCGCAGGCCGTGCTCGAGAAAGCGGTTGCGTCCGGCAAGGTCACGGCCGCCGAAGTAGCGCAGCGCACCTTCGATGCGATCCGCGACGGCCAGTTCTACATCTACTCGCATCCTCAGGCGCTGGGCAACGTGCAGCGCCGGATGGAGGACATCGTCTCCGGGCGCAATCCGGGTGATCCCTACGAATCCGCGCCGCATGTGCGCGACAAGCTGCGCGCCGGGCTGCGGGAGGACTGAGCATGGCCACGATCACCGACGGGCAGTATGCAACGCTGGCCAGCGGCACGCGCCTGCACTATGCGAGTGCCGGCGAGCGCGGCCGTCCGTTGCTGCTGTTCCTGCACGGCTTTCCGGAGTTCTGGTTTGCGTGGCAGGCGCAGCTCGCGCGGTTTGGCGACAGCCACCATGCCGTTGCGCCCGACCTGCGCGGCTACCACCTGTCCGACCAGCCGCAGCCGGTCGAGGCCTACCGGGCCAAGCTGCTGGTGCGCGATATTCTCGAGCTGATCGACCACCTCGGCGCGAGCCGCTGCATCATCGTCGGCCACGACTGGGGCGGGGCGCTGGCATGGCAGTTCGCCATCAGCCATCCGGAGCGTCTGGAGCGGCTGCTGATCATCAATGCCACGCACCCGGTACCCTTTGCCGAGGGGCTGGCGCGCGATCCGGCGCAGCAGGCGGCCAGCCAGTACATGAACTGGCTGCGTGCCGATGGCTCGGAACAGGCGCTGGCGAAAGACGGTTTCCGCGTGATGGAGAAGCTGATGCTGGGCATGGGCACGAATCCCGCGTGGTTCGACGATGCGTTACGCGCCCGATATCATGAATGCTGGTCGCACGGGCTGCGCGGCGGCGTCAACTACTATCGCGCATCCCTCATCCATCCGCCGACTGCCGCGGAACCGGGCGCGGCCGGCCTCACCCTCGACCCGGCGAAGTTTCACGTGCGCGTGCCGGTGCGCGTGCTGTGGGGCGAACAGGACCAGGCGATGCTGAGCTCACTGCTCGATCCGCTCGACCGGCTGGTCGATGACTTGCAGATCGAGCGCGTGCCGGATGCCAGCCACTGGATCGTCCACGAGCAGCCCGAACGCGTGAACGACTGGATTGTCCGCTCACTTCTGTCCTGACCACCGATGGCACGTTCCGATTTTTCCTTTGTTCATGCATTGCGCGTGCGCTGGTCCGAAGTCGATATGCAGGCCATCGTCTTCAACGGCAACTACCTCAACTATTTCGACGTCGCCTTCACCGAATACTGGCGGATGACCGGCCTGCCCGACGTGCTCGCACAGGCCGAGGCGGGGCTCGAGATGTTTGCGCGCAAGGCCACGGTCGAGTACCACGCGCCGGCACGCTTCGACGACATGCTCGACATCGGCGTGCGCTGCATCGAGCTCGGGCGCAGCTCGATGCGTTTCGTGCTCGAGATTTTTCTCGGCGACGAGTTGCTGGTGTCCGGCGAGATGACCTACGTGTATGCCGACAGCCGCATACGCCAGAGCCGGCCGGTGCCCGACGCGTGGCGCGAGCGGCTCGCCGCCGTCGAGCGCACGATGCCCGCGTTGCGATGAACCTTGCGATCGTCACCGGCGACTGGGACAGCCTGCGCGAGCATGCGCAGGCACTACGCATCGACGTGTTCGTCATTGAGCAGGGCGTACCCGCCGAACTCGAATGGGACGAGGCCGACGAGGTCAGCACGCACGCCGTCGCCTATGACGACGCCGGCGCAGCGGTGGCGACGGGCCGCCTGCTGCCCGACGGCCACATCGGTCGCATGGCCGTGTTGAAATCCGCGCGCGGCCGTGGCATCGGCTCGCGCGTCCTGCACGCGCTGATCGACGAAGCTCGACGGCACGGACATCGCGCCGTGGTGCTGCATGCGCAGACACATGCGTTGGCGTTTTATGCACTGCACGGATTCATCGAACGTGGCGACGAGTTCATGGAAGCCGGCATACCGCACCGGGAGATGGTACTGGTGCTGGATAGCGGAGCAGGGGAAGTGGCCGATAAGGCACACCCATAATCGAAATCATATTGACGGGCCATTTGAGGATTATCAGAATGGCACCTGCAGTACCGCCGGAGTTTCTTCCAACACTTTTCTCCGGCGCGGCGCCTCCTTCGGGAGGCGTCGTCATTTTCAGGGCGATTCATGCGTCATGTTGATGCGCACCAGCGATGACCCTGGACAGCAGTAGACCACGGCCGTCAGCAAGCAGGCCGCGCTTGGCGCCTCCTTTGTCGCGGTCGGTAGGGTTCGGGCCGATTTTTTCCTCCGTCCACAGGGGCCCTGGTCATCGTCCCATCGGGCACCAGCCAGCCCCAGTCGATCATCTCGAGCGCTTCGCACGCCAGCAGGCCCTCGTGCAAGAAGCGCTCAAACACGCCTGCATCGGTCCACTCGCGAAACCGTCGATGGGCCGAAGAGTGCGAACACAAGCCCGTGGCATCGAGTGCTGCCCATTGCATGCCGGTACGCAGCAACAGCAGGATGGCGTCCATCGCGACCCGGTCAGGGATGCGAGGGCGGTGGCAACCCAATGGATGCGGTTTCGGCGGTGGAATCAATGGTGCCATCCGTGCCCACATCGCATCGCTCAAACGCCAGCCATCATCATATTGCGTACTCATCGCCTTGTCCTCCGCACAGAGAATCTCGAACGCTGGACAAGCGAACAGCGTCTTGTTTCAACCTGCCGAGATAAGTTCTGAAGCGCACCATGCTTCGCATTGCCGGCAGCCTTTTCTCTGGCTGCAGAATTAACGCGTATAGCGGCTCCGGGAACAGTATGTGCTCGGCCTTTGTCCACGGCATCAAGCCTCAGCTCTCTTGTTGGCATTCTGCTGCCGCGCATATCCAGCTCACTGAAAGCGAACGTCCCATCCTTCCCATCGCGACACCTTTGGAAGCAGGTTGGAGAATGTTGCCAAACGTCCAAATAAGTGTTGAGTTTCACGGCGCACCGCAGGCTGGCATTTCGTGGAACGCATTGAGGCCGCACTTTCCTGTGTAGCGATATCCTTTGCGGAGCATGCAACGTTGTAGTTCCTTATAAATACGGTCGTATGCTTCAATCCAACTAATTTGGTAATCACCCTTTACTTGCTCCACTATGGTCGATTTTGGGCTGTAGTTTCCATTGGTCGATCCACCACACGCCTCCCAATCAACTTGCCTTTGTGTGTCGAAAGTGTCTTCACGTGCCCACCGTTTGCGCAGTGGCTCCGGAAATGCCAGTGCGCGATAAGCATCACCCGCCAACACGAAGCAGCCGTTTGGACAGCAGCCTGTGAGGAAGCATAGGGTAACCATCGTGACGCCTCGCGCTGATGGGGTCGTCATCGAGCCTCTTTCAAAAAAATAGAAACTGCTTGCCAAACAGCAGGAGGTAACAACTCGGCAAGGGCGAACGGGACAGCCGGGAGAACGGCAACATCAGCCATCCTGTCATGCATTGCCCTCTTGGAAAGCGACATTCCTGGTTGAATGTTCCCTTGATCATCGTACAAACCGGTCAGGTGGCCACCAATCAAATCATGAGTTCCCGCGAAAGCTTCGATCAACCGGTCGATCCATCCACCGGCTTCGTACGGAATTCCGAACAAGCTACCTTTGGCTCCTTGAATTCCGCCCGTCAAACCCGCAAGCTTTTTGCCCTGCGGCGTCATTAAAAACTGTGCGAGCGTTATCCCAGTTTCGTTCTTCCTGAATTCCACCATGCCGTAATCGTCTAGCTTCAAGACACGTTGCCCACCAATTTCTTGTGAAACACAACGTTCGTACTCGGAGCCGCACAGCGCATCCAAATCCACCCGTGTCCCGCCCAGCTTCACCCCATCGCCGCGCACGCCTGCGCTTTCCCCCGACATGTTTGTCAATGTCGTCACGCCATCCGTGATGCCCTTGAACTTGCGCGAGTCCTCGATCATCAGTGCACGCATTTGCTCGGCCGCCGACGACAGAATCTCTCTTCCGGCAGCCGCTTCTGCTGCGCCGGTCACGGCGCCGATGAGAATATTCAGCGCTTGCTCGGTGCGTCGCAAGTCGGTCAGCGCAGACTGCAGGCGAAGCTTTTCCTGATCGGTTTGGGTGTTCTTGAACTGGGTATTCAACTCCTTTCGTTGCGTGTCGATGTAGTCGCCCACCATCTTGTTGGCGCGCCAGCTGAGGTCCTGCGTGATTTGCACGTCGGCATCGATGGCGGCCTGCACGCGCTGCGCATCGAAGATCTTCGGCAGCGGCGTGGGCGCGTCGCCGCTGCGCACGCTCGTGTCGCCGGCCAGACCGCTGATGCCGGCGCGGGTGACGCTGGCGACCTGGTCGCCGTCGCTGCTGATGCCGGCGCCGGTGCCGCCGGGCACCCACTGGCCTTGCGGCGAGAAGCCGGCGCCGATGCTCACCCCATGGCCACGGGCTTCGTAGTGGGCGCGGTTAGCTATATCCGT
>JAMNXS010000088.1 GCA_023653025.1 Burkholderiaceae bacterium | reverse complement strand
ATCGGCCCGGCTGGCCGACGCCGACGGCCGCTGCTGGAACAGCGTCGACGCCGCCGCGCTGCTGCTCGACCCCGCCTTCAACGACATCGGACGGCCCTGACCTGCCGTCCCCTTTGCGGAGCAACCATGGATCCAGACCGCCGTCACGATATGAGCATCACCATCGACCCTGATGCGGCCTTAACTCGCACGGCGTGGGCGCGTGCCATCGCGCGGCTGCGGCAGCCATGGCGATCCGGCTGGCGGATGCCGCCCGCGCTGCGGCGGCGATGGTCGGCGGCAGCTGCGCTGCGCGCGCTGCAGTTTGCGCTCGCACTGGCCCTGCCGGGGTTGGCGATGCTGGCCTGGACCTACACGTCGACCACGCTGACCGCCGCGCTGCAGACGCAGATGGCGGGTGAGCTGGTGATGCACTCGCAGCGCCTCGGCAAGGCCGCGCCAAACGCGATCCAGGGCCATGCCAACGCTTTCCGGCAGCTTCGGCAAAGCCGGGACGCGATCAATCTGTCGCTGCAGACGCTGGCCGCCGGCGGCGACTGGCAGGGGCGCGCGCTGCCGGCGGCAGATGCATTGCAGGCGCGACGCATCGCTGCGCTGCGGCAGGCGTGGCAGCGCTCCGAGCAGGCGTCGTCGCGCCTGCTCGCCGTGGAGAAGCAGCTGACCGGATTCCGCGGCACGCTGCAGGCGCTCAACGCGCTCAACCCGGTGCTGCTCGAGTTGGCCGAGCAGGTGGCGACGCTGTCGGCCCAGCATGGCGCATCGCCGCGCGAGATTGCCGCCGCTGGACAGCTCGTGATGCTGACTCAGCGCATGGGCAAGAGCGCCAACGAGTTCCTGACGCCGGACGGCATCAACCAGGACACCGCTTTCCTGCTCGGCAGGGATGCCCACACGTTCGAGGACATCCTCGCCGGCCTGCTCGACGGCAGCGCGGTGCTGCGCCTTCCCGCCACCGCGAACGCCGATGCGCGCGGCCGCCTCGCGGAACTCGGAACCCGCTTTGCCGCCTACCGCCGCGCGCTGTCCGGCATCCTCGGCAACCTCGGTCACTTCATCGCCGCGAAGCAGGCCGAGCGCGAGGTCGCCGCCGACAATGAGCTGCTGCGCGAGCGGCTGCTGGAACTGCAGCAGGCGTACCGGGTCGGCCAGCAGGGCGGCGGCGTGCGCTGGGCGCTGGCGATCATGGCGACCTTCACGGCGCTGCTCGGCCTGCTGTATGCATGGCTGCTGCTGCAACAGAGCCGCCGGCGCGCCATCGAGGCCGAGCAGGCCCGCCTCGAGGCCGACGAGGAGCGCGCGCGGGCGGTCGCCGAAGAAGAGGCCGCGCGCCAGTTGAACCAGCGCACGCAGGCCGCCATCCTGCGACTGATGAACGAATTGCAGGAGGTCGCCGAAGGTAACCTGACGATTCATGCGACGGTGTCCGAGGATGTCACCGGCGCGATCGCGGATTCCGTCAATGTCACACTCGAGGAACTGCGCGCGCTGCTCGGCCGGGTGAGGGCGACGGCGTGCCAGGTAGCCGCTGCCTGCGCCAGCGCGCAGAACATCTCCGGCGACCTGCTCGCCCTCGCTGCTCGTCAATCGCAGGAAATCGAGCAGACCGGGCAGGCGGTGCTGCAGATGGCCGAGCGCATCCATCAGGTGTCGCGCGCCGCCGGCGAGTCGGCCGATGTCGCGCGCGCCTCGGTCGCTGCCGCCGGCCAGGGCGAGGGCGCGGTGCAGGACACGATCGCCGGCATGCAGCAGCTGCGCGAGCAGATGCAGGACGCCTCGAAGCGGATCAAGCGCCTCGGCGATTCCTCGCTCGAGATCGGCGACATCGTCGACCTCATCACCGACATCACCGAGCAGACCCATGTGCTGGCCCTGAACGCGGCGATACAGGCGGCCGCTGCCGGCGAGGGCGGGCGCGGCTTCGCCGTCGTTGCCGAAGAGGTGCAGCGGCTGGCGGAACGCTGCGGCGACGCCGCCCGCCGGATCGCGCAACTGGTCAAGACCGTGCAGGCCGATGCGCACGAGGCGGTGGCCGCGATGGAGCACTCGGTGCAGCGCGTGGTCGACGGCAAGCAGCGTTCCGACGCCGCCGGCGCCGCGCTGGCCGAGATCCGGCGTGTGTCCGGCCATCTGGCCGACCTGATCGACGGCATCTCGTCGGCCACGCGCGAGCAGTCGGGACTGGCCGACCGGGTCGCCCGCAACATCGACAGCATCCTGACCGTCACCGAACACACCCGGCAGGGAACACAGATGACGGCCACGTCGGTGCAGGAGCTGGCCGGGCTGGCCGAGGGACTCGGCGGCGCGCTCGATCGATTCAGGATCGGCGATTGAGCGCGCACGGCGACCCGCCTGTCCCGCTGCCAGCGGCCGCCGGCGGGATGCTGCGCGCCGGCCGACCGGCGCTGTGGCTGCAAGCCGACCTGCTGATGGCGCAGGTGGTCGCCGCGCTGGGTGCAGGCCCGTCCGGCAACGACCCGCCGCGGGCCGGCGCCGCGGCCGCGCTGGCCGAACTGGCCGGGGCGCTGGCGCTGGTCGGCGAACCGGGGTGGTCGGCGCTGGCCCAGCGCCTGCGCCGCCGCATCACCGCGGCCGATGAGCGTGACGGCGACAGCGACTGCGACGATGCGGCGTCCCTGCCCGCACTGGCGGCGATGCTGCGCTCGGTGCTGCGACTGGCATTCGAGCGCTCGCTCAGGGGGCGCCCGCTGGTCGCAGCCGATCTGCTGCCGGCATGGCAGGCGCTGGCGGCTGCCGGTAATGCCCGCAGTGCCCGCGATGACAACCCTGCCGAGCAACTCGACCATGCCGCGCCGCTCGTCTCGCTGCAGCCGGACGAGGATGCCGAACCGGCTGTGCCGCTCGCAGCGGACAGCGACCTGCCAGACGATACGCTGCATGATCCGCTGCACGATGCCGAACGTGCGGCGCTGGCTTTCCTGCGCGCGGCAGACGCGGCGGAGCGGCGTCAGGCGGCCTGCCGCCTTGTTCCGGTGCTGGCCCGGGTAGCCGCCCATGCCAGCAGCGGCACGGCCCGTCGCTGCTGGCGGGTGTTGCATGCGTACCTGCTCGAGCTGGCCGAGGGCAGCTGCGTCGGTGCGGCGCAGGCAAAAAGCCTGCTGGTTCATCTGCTGCGCGCGTTGCGTCACCGTGCCGACCCCGGCTTGCCGGTCATGCTGGAGCCGCTGGCGAGGCAGGCGCTGTTCGCGCTCGCGCAGGTTCCTGCGCTGACCGACGCCGGTCGGCATATTGCCAGCGTGTTCCGCCTCGCCGAGCAGTTCTCCCCGACGCCGGGCATCGACACGGCGTGGATGACGAATCCCGCCAGCCCGGCTGACGAGCGTTTCATCGAGCAGTTGGGCCGCTGGATCGCCGCTCGCGAGGCCGGCAACGACGGGCTGGGATCCGCGGAAGACTGGCTGTGCCTGGCCGACGCAGCAGGCAAGTCCGACCGCTTCCGGCCTGTGGCCGCATCGCTGAGCCTGGTGGGCACGCGGTGGCCCGGACTGGCGACGCACGGCGCCGCACAGGATGTGGCGGCGGCGATGCTGTGCCTGCACGCATGGGCTGGCGCCATACCCGGCGTGGCGGCTGACGGCGAACGGATTGCCGGCTTGCTCGAACAAGCGGCCGACGACGCCCGGGCCGCGCAGCCGGCACTGCAGGCACTGGCTTTCCGGCTTACGCATCAGACACTGCTGCACGCGCTGTCCGACGCCTGCGGCGAGGCGCTGGATGCCGGCGAGCGGATGCTCGATGACCAGGGCGGCAAGGCTGATGACGCGCCGGGCTGGGCCGACGCATGCAGGTTGCTGCAGGCGCTTGCCGGTGCGGCGCGCCTGCTCGGGCTGCAAGGTGTCCTGCCGCTGGTCGATGCGCTGCTTGCGCAGGCCGAGGCGCAGGATGCCACTGGCCCCGAGGCGGGCGCCGAGGGCCTGCGGGCGCTGGCGCAAACTTGGGCGATACTGGCGGATGAGACAGCCCTTCTGCCGTGGACCACCGAGTGGCCGGATCTCGCCACCGGTGACGGCAGCGAGTGCGACTCGCCCGACGCGCCGCCGGCGCCGCCGTGCGCACTGCCGGCGGCGGAGGGAACGGCCGCCGCTACCGATCCGCTGGTGGCGATCTTCCTGTCGGAGGCCGCCGGCCTGCTGGCCCAGCTGCGCGCAGCGCTGCAGCCTGCGCACCCGCCGCTGCCCGGCGCGCCCTTGTTTGCCGCGACCTTGTCCGACGCACTGCACGCAGCCCATACGCTGGCCGGCTGCGCGGCCACCGTCGGTCTGCCGGGCATGAGCCGGCTGGCCTTGGCGCTCGAACGACTGCTCGAGCGGCTGCATGAGCCTCTGCAAGAACGGCTGCAAGGTGGACTGCAAGAAGGACTGACCGGGTGTCTGTCCGGGCATTCGGCGGCTGCCGTGCTGCACGACGCCGGCGCGGCCGCGATCGCCGAGTCTTTGCAGACGTTCGATGCCATGCTGGCGGAGTTCGCCGATACCGGAACCTGCGGCGAGGCCGATGCGCTGGTTGAGCGTCTGGCCGCCTGCCGGTTCGACGCCGGCGAAGCAATGGTCCGGCCCGCCGATCCCGGCCCCTGTGCCGACCCCGACAGAGATAACGACCCCGACAACGACAACGACAGCGACAAGGACCCCGACAACGACCCCGACAACGACAGCGACTCCGATCCCGACTCCGATCCCGACTCCGATCCCGAAAACGGCAGCGATGACGAGTTGCTCGCGATTTTCCGCGAGGAGGCGGCCGACCTGCTGCCCCGACTGCAGCAGGCGGTCGATGCATGGCTGCAGGCGCCGGACGATCGCACGGCGCCTGCCTCGCTGCTGCGCGTCTTGCATACGCTCAAGGGCAGTGCGCGTATGGCGGGCCAGCTCGCATGGGGTGAGGATCTGCATCGATGCGAAAGCGAGGTGGCGGCGATCGCGCAGCTGGCGCCCGAAGCGACCCGGGTGCGGCTCGATGCGTTGCAGGCGCAGATCGACGGATGGCGGCGTGCCTGGTGCGGGCAGCCGGCGTGTCTACCGGTCGGCGCACCGGAGCGCTGCCTGCCGTCGTCGCTCGAGCCGGCCCAAGCGGTGTCGGCGTCGCCGGTGCCGCTCGCTCGCGCGCCCGCTCCGTTGCCGGCACGCGCCGCATCGTCATTGCTTCGGGTGCGCGCCGAGACGTTCGCCACCTTCGCCGATTCGGTGGCAGAGTTGTGGATCGGGCACGCCCGGCTGACAGACGGCGTGCAGCAGCAGCGCCGTACGGTGACGGAGTTGGCCGACAGCGTGGGCCGCCTGCGCGCGCAGGTGCGCGAACTCGAGATCGATGCCGAGTCGCGCATCGTATCGGGGGCCGCCAGCGCCGACGACAAGGGGTTCGATCCGCTCGAATTCGACCGCTACACGCGGCTGCACGAGATGACGCGCATGATCGCCGAGAGCGCAGCCGACCTGGCCGACTTGCAGCGCGGCCTGGCGCGGCAGGGCGATGGCCTGGCGCGTGCAAGCGACGCGCAGGCGCGCGAGCTGCGTTGCCTGCAGTCGAACTTGCAGGCCGTCCGCTCGCAGCCCTTTGGCGCGATCGAGTCGCGCTTGCGCCATGTGCTGCGGCAGGCGGCGCGCGAGTCCGGACGCGAGGTCGAGTTGCAGCTGTCGGGGGCGTCGGCCGAAGTCGACCGCCCGCTGCTGGACCGTCTGGCCGGCCCGCTCGAGCATGTGCTGCGCAACGCTGTCGTGCATGGCATCGAGCCACCCGCAGAGCGCGAAGCGCTGGGCAAGCCGCGAACCGGCCGGGTCGTGCTGGCTGTTCTGCCGTCGGCTGCGGAATTGCGGCTCGAGATCGCCGATGACGGTCGCGGCCTCGATATCGAACGCCTGCGCGCTCGTGCCTCTGCGGTCGGCCTGCTGGCGCGAGAGGCTGACCCGGCTGACCCGGCCGATCCGGTCAACCCGGAGCCGTCGGCCTTGCACGAGATGATCTTCGAGCCCGGCTTCTCAACCGCCAGCGAAGTCACCGCGCTTGCCGGCCGCGGCATCGGCCTCGACGCCGTGCGCTCGGAACTGCAGTCGCTGGGCGGGCGTATTTCGGTCGACAGCCGGTCCGGCGAAGGATGCCGCTTCCTGTTGTGCGTGCCGCTGTCGCTGGCCACGCTGCCGGTACTGCTGGTGCGTGCCGGCCGGCACCGGATCGGCCTGCTCGTGCCGACGCTGCGGCAACTGCTGCAGCAGAAGCCCGGCGATCCCGGCTACGACTGCGGCAGCCGCGCGCTGCGCTGGCAGGGCGCGGACGTTCCGCTGGCCGATCTCGGTCATTTGCTGGGCGAGGCGTCGCTGCCGCTGCCCGTCGGGGCGCGCCAGCCGGTGGCCGTGCTGCGCGATTCGGACCGGCTGCTGGCGCTCAAGCTCGACGCGGTCGATGGCCAGCGCGAGCTGGTCGTCAAGCATGCCGGGCCGCAGCTGTCGCGGATTCCCGGCATGATCGGCGCCTCGGTGCTTGGCGACGGCAGCATCGCGCTGATTGTCGATCCGTTTCGCCTCGAGCGCCGCGCCGAGCCCGGCGTCGCAGTGGCTGCCGGATCCGAGGGCGGGCCGCTGGTGCTGGTGGTCGATGATTCACTGACCGTCCGGCGTGCCAGCCAGCGCTTGCTCGAGCGCCACGGTTATCAGGTGGCGCTGGCGCGCGATGGTCTCGAAGCACTGCCGCTGCTGCGCCAGCGACGGCCGGCGGCGGTGCTGCTGGACATCGAAATGCCGCGCATGGATGGCTTCGAACTGCTGGCCGCGGTGCGCGACGACCCGCAGTTGCGCGAACTGCCGGTGGTGATGGTGTCCTCGCGCATTGCCGACCGCCACCGGCAGCGCGCGTGCCAGCTCGGCGCAAGCGGCTACATGGGCAAGCCTTGCCGGGAGGAGGAACTGCTCGGCCTGCTCGCCGGTCTGTGTCGTTCAGGTGCGGGAGGTCAGCATGAAGGTCGACTGGAAAAGCAACCGGAACCGCACGGGGCCGAAGCGGCCGCATGAGAGGATCGCCCTCGTGCTGCAGGGCGGCGGTGCGCTCGGCGCCTACCAGGCCGGCGCGTTCGAGGCGCTGGCCGGCAGCGGCTGGCTGCCGGACTGGGTGGCCGGCGTGTCGATCGGCGCGATCAATGCGGCGATCATCGCCGGCAATCCGCCGCCGCGGCGCGTCGAGCGGCTAGCCGAGTTCTGGCGCCTCGTCACCTCGGGCATCACGGGTTTGTCCGGCCCGACGACGCTGATGCCGTGGCTGCAAGCGCTGACGGAAAACGGCGAGCACCGCAGCGCGTTCCACCAGTTCAGCGCATGGCATGCGGCATGGGTGGGCATTCCCGGCTTCTTCCGGCCGCGTCTGCCGCCGCCGCCATTCCAGCCGGACGGCACGCCGGCTGCGCTCAGCCTGTACGACACCGCGCCGCTGCGGGCGACGCTCGAGTCGCTGATCGATTTCGACCTGATCAACGGCGGCGACCTGCGGCTCTCGCTCGGCACGGTGAATGTCAGGACCGGCAACTCGCATTACTTCGACAACCGCGAGACGCGCATCGGCCCCGAACATGTGATGGCCAGCGGCGCGCTGCCGCCATCGTTTCCGCCGGTGACGATCGACGGCGAGGCCTGGTGGGATGGGGGAATCCTGTCGAACACGCCGTTGCAGCACGTGCTCGACCTGTGCGACCGCGATGAAAGCCTGCTGGTGTTCCAGGTCGACCTGTTCAATGCGCGCGGCGAGATTCCCAGGAATTTCGACGAGGTCATGCAGCGCCACAAGGACATCCTGTATTCGAGCCGCACCCGCTACACCAGCAACATGGCCAGCGAGCTGGCCAACACCCGGCGCGCCATCAGCGACCTGATCGCGAAGCTGCCCCCGCATCTGCTCGACGACCCGGAAGTGCTGCACCTGCAGGATTTCGCCCAGGTCGCTCCGGTGGATATCGTGCACCTGATCTACCGTCAGGGGCCGTTCGAGCGCGAGTCCAAGGATTACGAGTTTTCGCGCGCGACCATGCTCGAGCGCTGGGAAGCCGGACGTCGCGATCTCGCCGACACGCTCGCGCATCCGGATTGGCTGAAGTTCGCCGGGCGCGACAGCGGCGTCACGCAATACGACCTGACGCGGCACAGCCGGAAAATCAGCGCCGGAGCGGAGTGACGACTGGGCACACGGCGGATTTCGCTGCGCTCTATCCGCCCTACGGAGAGACCGAAGGCTCCCGGAGACCCTGCGCCACCTTCGTCGGTTACGCGGTGAGTCCGCCCCACCGAAAGACCGAAGGCTCCCGGAGACCCTGCGCCACCTTCGTCGGTTACGCGGTGAGTCCGCCCCACCGAAAGACCGAAGGCTCCCGGGGACCGTAGGGCGGATAGAGCGCAGCGAAATCCGCCACAACCTCCGCCACAACCTCCGCCACAACCTCCGCCACAACCTCCGCCACAACCTCCGCCACAACCCCCGCCACAACCCCCGCCACAACCCCCGCCACAACCTCCGCCACAACCTCCGCCACAACCGCAGCCCCGAAGATTGCCCGCGATTTGCCCGCTATTTCTTCACCACCTCATACCGCTGCAGCGTCCGCTTCCTCGCCTCGTCATGCGCAACGACCGGCCGCGGATAATTCTGCCCGAGTTCCACGCCCGCCATCTGCAGCGTCATCGCCGGCGCCAGCCACGGCGCATGGATGTGTTTCGCGTCCAGCTTCTCCAGTTGCGGCAGGTAGCGTTTGATGAAGCGGCCCTCCGCATCGAATTTTTCCGACTGCGTGATTGGATTGAAAATGCGGAAGTAGGGCTGGGCATCGCAGCCCGAGGATGAGGCCCACTGCCAGCCGCCGTTGTTGGCCGACAGGTCGAAATCGTTCAGCATCCGCGCAAAGTAGGCTTCGCCGCGCCGCCAGTCGATGCCGAGGTCCTTGATCAGGAAGCAGGCAGACACCATTCGCAGTCGGTTGTGCATGAAGCCGGTGCGGCTCAGCTGCAGCATCGCCGCATCGACCAGCGGGTAGCCGGTGCGGCCCTCGCACCAGGCGGCAAACAGCGCGTCTGCCTCCTCGCCTTCCTCCCACGCGATGCGCTCGTATTCCGGCTTGAACGATGCGCCGTCGGCGAGGCGCGGATGGTGGTGCAGGATCATGAAATAGAAATCCCGCCATACCAGTTCGGACAGCCAGCCTGCCGCGCCGTCGGCGCCGGTGCCGGCGCGCATCGCGTCCATCGCGTGGCGGGCCAGCGCGCGCACCGAGATCGTGCCAAAACGCAGATGTACCGACAGGTAGGACGGACCCTTGACCGCCGGGAATTCGCGCGCGGTGCGGTAACGGCCGATGCGGGTGAGGAAGTCGTCGAGCAGCGCCTGCCCGCCGCTCATGCCGGTGCGGATGTTGATGGCCTGCAGGTCGATTTCGTCGAAGCCCATGGCGGCCAGCGTCGGCAGGACCGGCGCCGGCGACGGCAGGGCCAGCTGGCCGGCGGCCGGCGTGCAGTCGTAGTGCGGCAGCAGCGCGCTGTCGGCCTCGCCCGAGGCCGACGCGAAGGTCTT
>JAMNXS010000009.1 GCA_023653025.1 Burkholderiaceae bacterium | reverse complement strand
GACTTGGCCAAGGCCGACCTCTTTGATTACATCGAAGCGTTTTACAATCGAACCCGGCGTCACAGTCATCTCGGTGACGTCAGCCCCGAGGCCTTTGAGCGTGCCTCAGCGTGAGGCTGGCGACTGTCCAAATATCGGGGGTAGTCCAACTTACCCTCAGCGGCCCTGACAAAATCCCTTGCTCTCTCCAGCGATTCAGGGGTTTCTTTGTCGTGACCTCCGGTGATTCGCTCAGCTTCGGCAAACACGCCGTCTAGCCAGCCGTCGTGGTCTGCTTCGGTTCCTTTCAATTGGATATGCTTAAAGTCCTCGCGGTAAACTCGTGCCCGGTCGAACTCACTCGCAAGCACCCCTGCTGCCGTGCTGCGAGCGATCCTGAATTCCCGCTCCCAACCTGCGATGCGGCGCTTCTTCCGATAGTCGGCTTCCGCCAAGTCAGATGTGTGCAGCGCTTCCACAATATGAGAGCGTGGCACCCCTTTGGACGACAAAAAAAGATGACGGATGTCCGTTGGTATCGGCAGGTTCAGATACCACATTGACCCGCGCAGCTTTAGGTTCTTCCGGCGATCTTGATTAGGGCGAGCCATCGATTTGGGTACAATTTTTGGGTACAGTCGGGACTAGATATCCTTGAATCTCAAAGATTTCAAAGGGTTTTGGGGAAATTGGCGAGGCGTCCCATCGGTCACCCCACCTCAACACCCGGGGCGCGCACGCGCCTCCTGTCCCCGAGCAGCTGCCCTCACCGCGCAGGCTCAAGCATCCCTCCCAAGACCGCCGCGCTGACCTGCCGCACCACCCCGCTCAGGAAACCGTTTGCAGCGCCACCATGATGCGCGCCTGGTCGAGCTTGACCAGCGATATCGCATAGACGCTGGCTTCCGGTCGCTTCGCGCCGCCGGCCGGAACCGCAATCCGATAGTCCCTCACGATGCTGCCCTGCTCGCCCTTGAAGTCGCGCACGATCTGCCGCAGGTCGAGCGCCAGTTCGTGCAGGGCATCGAACAGGTTCGACAAGTCGTCGCCCGGCGTCACGATCGGCATCAGCAGCTGGACCGCCAGCGGATTGATGAAGCCGACCTTACCGGCGGCATCGATTTGCGCGATGCCGACCGGAATCAAGTACAGGAACTCGGTCAGTTCCTCGAGTTCGGCAACGGCGCGGGAAGGGTCGGTCGTCATGCGGCCTCGTCGGCGCGCCGGATTACGAGATAGCAGCCGTCCACGCCGGGCTCGCAGAGCATGCGCAGCTTGACGGCGACCGGCCGAATGCGAAAGGCCAGCACGTAATCGATCGTCTCGTCGAGTGCATCGCCGGCCTCGCGCGCCTCGCGGATCAGGCCGGAGATCAGCGGATTGTTCATGCACGGCGCCACGCCGGTGAACAGGTGCTTGCCCTTGACGCGCTCCGGCGACAGGCCGGACAGCTGCGATTCGTAGCGGTTGTAGCGGGTCACGCGGCCCTGCGCATCGATAGCGATCACGCCGAACGACAACTGGTCGAGGGACTCGTCGGTGGCGGACAGGAGCTGCGCGAGCAGCTGGGGGGCGTCGAAGGTCTCGGGCATGGGCTCGGGTCTGGAGATGGATGGCAAAATGTGTACGTCGTCAGTAGCGGGCCGGCGGGTCGTCTTCCGAGCGCTGTGGCTCGCGATGCCGCTGCGCCATGAACTGCTCGAACTCTTTCGGCTCGAGGGCCTTGCTGTAGAAATAGCCCTGGCCAAAGTCGCAGCCGAGTGCGCCCAGCACGAGGTGCTGCTTCTCGGACTCAATGCCCTCGGCCAGCACGAGCATGTCTAGCGCGCGCGCGAGGTTGACGATGGCTTTCACGATCGCGCCGTCGTCGGCGTTGTGCGGCAGGTCCTTGACGAAACTGCGGTCGATCTTGAGCTTGTGCAGCGGGAAGCGCTTCAGGTAAGCCAGCGACGAATAGCCGGTGCCGAAGTCGTCGAGCGAGAGCTTGAGCCCGAGACCGACCAGCTGCCGCATCACGCGCGCGGCCGCCTCGGTGTCGTGCATCAGCGTGCTTTCCGTCACCTCCAGATGCAGCAGATCCGTCGGGAACCCGCAGGCCTCGCAGGCAGCACGCACGGTATCGACCAGGGCCGGGTCGCGGAACTGCCGGCCCGACACGTTCACGGCCAGGTGCAGCGGCCCGTATTGCGCATGCCAGTTGCGCACCTGGATGCAGGCGCGCTCGAGCACCCAGGCGCCGAGTTCCGTTATCAGCCCGCTCTCCTCGGCCACCGGAATGAACTCGGCCGGCGACACCGGGCCGCGCTCCGGATGATGCCAACGCAGCAGCGCTTCCATGCCGGTCACACGGCCGCTGGCCAGCGCGACGATGGGCTGGTAGGCAATGACCAGCTGCCCGGCCTGCATGGCCTGCCGCAATTCGGTCTCGAGCGCAAAACGCTGGTTGGCGCGCTGGGTAATCGCGGCGTTCCAGCACTGCACGCTGTCGCGCCCGTTGTCCTTGGCCACATGCATCGCCGCGTCGGCCTTCTGCAGTAGTTCGCTGACGGTGCTGCCGTGGTCCGGCGCGAGCGCGATGCCGACCGATGCCCGCAGCAACAGCTCGCGCTTCTGCAACTGCAGCGGCGCGCCGATGGCGCGGCGCAGCTGCTCGGCGCGCACGACCGGATCCTCGCCGTCCGCCAAGCTGGTGCAGAGGACGAACTCGTCGCCACCGAACCGCGCCAGCATATCGCCGTCGCCGAGCAGCGACATCAGTCGGTTGGCAACGGCGGCCAGCACCCGGTCGCCGAAATTGTGGCCGATGGTGTCGTTGATGGCCTTGAAGTTGTCGAGGTCGATGTAGAACAGCGCCGCACGCCGGCCTTCATCGGCGTCCGGCAGGCGGGCGCGCATGCGCAGGTAGTGGCGATTGACGAGACCGGTCAGCGAGTCGTGCATCGCGAGATGCTCCATCGCGCGGTCGCGCTCCTCGACCAGTTCCATCATCGCATTGAAGCTGGCGCCGAGCTCGCCGATTTCGTCGCGGCCGGCGACCGGCACGCGCTGGCTGTAGTCCGCTTCGTCGCCGGCGCGGCGCATGCCGGCCAGCAGCGACTGCACCGGCGCCAGCACGCGCGCGACCAGCCGCATCTGCAGCAGCAGCACCGCGCCCAGCACCAGCAGCACGACCAGCAAGATGGCCGCCACGGCCAGCAGGACGCGGCGATAGGCGTACTGCATATCGACCGCCACGCGCAGCTCGCCAATGACCTGCCCCTGCGCCTCGACCGGCACGCTGACGACCATGCGTGCCCCGTCGTCCGGCGTTGCGCTCGGGCCGGGCAGCGACGGATCCGCTGTCCGGCGGTAGCGCGCAAACAGTTCGCCATCGGCCCGGTAAAGCACGGCTTCGACAAACTCGCGATGGACGGACAGTGCCGACAGCAGTTCGCTGGCACTGATCGGGTCTTCGAACTGGATCGCCGGCGCGACATGTTGCGCCAGCACGCTGCTGACGATCTGACTGGTGCGCATCAGGTCGCTGCGCAGCGTCGCCCACGACGCGGCACCCAGCGCCACGCAGATCAGCACGCCGGCCAGCAGCAGGCCGGCGGCATTCGTCATGCCCAGCTTGCGGCCGAGGCTGAGGTCGACGAAACGGTTGAGCAGGCGCCGCAGTCTCATCGCACGCTCCTCGCAAGCCGCAGCAGCTTGGCGCTGAGGTCAAGGCCGGCCGAGCGCACGCGCGGCAGGTTCACCGCAAACGCGAGGCGGTTGCCGTCGGGCTCGATCTGGATCATCGCATGCTCGGCCGCGCCCACCGCATCGCTGACCACCAGCACCGGCCAGGCCTGCAGCGCCCGCGCCACCGGGGCAAGGCTGCCGGCGGCGCCCTCGGACACGTACAGCAGATGGCAGGACTTCGCCTCATTGACGCTGTCAATGCGCCGCGCCTGCACCGGCTTGCCGTCGATCTGCCGGCCGGCCAGCGCATCGAGCGCAACGCCGAGGTCGTCGCGGCCGTAGGAGCACAGTGCGACGCTGGCGGCCTGACCGATCGGCCACGTGGTGTAGAGCGCGAAGTTGTACAGGTAGGCTGCCTTCAGCGAGGCCGGATCGCCGGCCGCGGACGGACGCCTCGCCTCGTCGTTGGCGAACGACAAGGTGGCTGCTGCGCACAACGCCAGCACGATGGCCATGGCGGCGGTCGCCCGCCGCGGGGCCCGTTTGCGCTGCCCGGTCGTCTTCACAATGCCGCGCTCCTCCGAGTGCCACCGGCGGGTCGCCGGAAGGGACAGCCGATCACGATGTTCGGCTCGATGTTCGGTTAGCAGAAATCTTCGATCGCGATTATATCTTTAAGGCAAGGTTACTTTTGGTAAAACATGACATGGCGACGACACGCGTTCAGCGGTTCAAAAAATTGACATTCATCAGCATTTCCCCTGGTCAGTATTGCTATTTTCGCAATGTGCTTACCCTGGGAGACGACAATGAAAACCTGGCTTCTTGCCATCCCGCTGCTGGCCTTCGGCGTGCCTGCCGGCGCGGCCTGGACTTTCGTCGATGGCGGCGAAGGATATGAGCGGTATATCGACCGCGAGACCATCGACCGCAGCGGCCATCTCGTGCGCGTCTGGGAGGTGGACAACAACACGGTGGCCGATGCCAGCGGCGTGGTCTCGCTGCGCAGCCGCACCGAGTACGACTGCCAGTCGCGCCGCTACCGCATCGTCCACCTGTCGGGCCACACGCGCGACATGACCGAAGGCGACGTTGTGTTCTCGCGCGCGGTCAATGGCGAATGGCGTCCGGTTGCGCCCGAGACGCTGGGCGAGGTGAGCATGGAGATGGCCTGCGCGGAGTAAGCCCGATGGTAGCGCCGGATTTCTTTGGTAGAGTGGAAGCCTTATCATGCACCTGACGGACACTCCATGCAGCACAGCGCACGGCGCACGCTGATCGGCATCATCGGCGGCAGCGGCATCTACGACATCGACGGCCTCGAAGACCGGCAGTGGGTGAAGGCGAGTTCGTCGTTCGGCGAGCCGTCCGACGACATCCTGACCGGCACCCTGCTCGGCCAGCCGATGGCCTTCCTGCCGCGCCACGGCCGCGGCCACAAGATACCGCCGTCGGAGGTCAACTACCGCGCCAACATCGACGCATTCAAGCGCATGGGCGTGACCGACCTCATCTCGCTGTCGGCGGTCGGCTCGCTGAAGGAGACGCTGGCGCCGGGCCGCTTCGTGATCGTCGATCAGTTCATCGACCGCACCTTCGCGCGCGAGAAATCCTTCTTCGGGCGCGGGCTGGTCGCTCATGTGTCGATGGCGCACCCGGTCTGCTCCCGCCTCGGCGACCGCTTGCAGCAGGCGGCCGCAGTGGCCGGCATAGACGCCGTGCGCGGCGGCACCTATCTGGCGATGGAAGGGCCGCAGTTTTCCAGCCTCGCCGAGTCGAATCTGTACCGGCAATGGGGCTGCGACGTGATCGGCATGACCAACATGCCCGAGGCCAAGCTGGCCCGCGAAGCGGAGCTCTGCTATGCGAGCGTGGCGATGGTCACCGACTACGACTGCTGGCACCCGGAGCATGAGCATGTGACGGTCGAGCAGATCGTCGGCGTGCTGGTCGCCAATGCCGACCGCGGCCGCGCGCTGGTCAAGGCCACCGTGCCGCTCCTGAAGGACGATGCGCAGGCCGCCGGCTGCGGCTGCCGCAGCGCGCTGCAGCATGCGCTGATCACCGCGCCCGAGGCGCGCGATCCGGCGATGGTGGAAAAGCTCTCGGCCGTAGCCGGCAGGATGCTACAGCCATGAGCGCCCTGATCCGCGAACAGATCGTCGCCGCCTGCAAGAAGCTCGAGAGCAGCGGCCTGAACCGCGGCACCTCGGGCAATGTCAGCTGCCGCGAGAACCATCATTTCCTGATCACGCCGACCGGCGTGCCGGTCGAGGAGATCACGCCGTCGAAGATTGTCTCCGTCGGCTTCGACGGCAAGGTGATCGGCATCGGCAAGCCGTCGAGCGAATGGCACTTCCACTGCGACATCCTGAAGGCGCGGCCGGAAATCAATGCGGTGGTTCACACGCACTCGCCGCATGCGACCGCGCTGGCCTGCCTGCGCGAGAACATACCGCCGTTTCACTACATGATCTCGGTCGCCGGCGGCGACTCGGTGCGCTGCGCGCCGTATGCGCTGTTCGGCACCGAGCAGCTGTCGCAGCATGCGGTCGCCGCGCTGGCCGACCGCAAGGCCTGCCTGCTGGCAAACCATGGCATGATCACGCTCGGCCGCGACCTCGACGAGGCGATGGCAATTGCCGTCGAGATCGAAGCGCTGTGCCAGCAATACCTGCTCGCGCGCCAGGTCGGCCGACCGACGCTGCTGTCGGCTGACGAGATGGCGCAGGTGATCGAACGATTCAAAACCTACGGCAGGAACGCCGCCGCATCCCACAGAACATGACTGACCTCCGCTCGCTGATCCGTACCATTCCCGACTATCCGAAACCCGGCATACAGTTCCGCGACATCACCACACTGCTCAAGGACGCGGCTGGCTTCCGGGCCACCATCGACGCGCTGGTCGAACGCTATCGTGGCCAGCCGATCACAAAAGTGGTCGGCACCGAGGCGCGCGGCTTCCTGTTCGGCGCGCCGCTGGCTTATGCGCTGGGCGTGGGCTTCGTACCGGTACGAAAGAAAGGCAAGCTGCCCGGCAAGACCACCGGCCACGAGTACGCGCTCGAGTACGGCCACGACCGCATCGAGATGCATGACGATGCGATCGATGCCGGCGACCGCGTGCTCGTCATCGACGACTTGCTGGCCACCGGCGGCACCGCGCAGGCGACCGTGATGCTGGTGCGCGGTCTGGGCGGCGAGGTCGTCGAGTGCGCGTTCGTGGTCGACCTGCCCGACCTGGGCGGCCGCACGAAGCTGGAGAAGATGGGGTTGTCGGTGTTCACGCTGTGCGCGTTCGAGGGCCACTGAGATGAGCGGCGGCGACAAAGGCGCAGTCGTCACGCTGCGCTGGTTCGACGCGCCCGGCCACGGGCGGCTCGAGATGATCGACCAGACCCGGCTGCCGGCCGTGTTCGCATACCTGCCGTATGACTCGGCGGCAGGCGTCGCCGACGGCATCCGCACGATGGTCGTGCGCGGCGCGCCGGCCATCGGCGTGGCTGCCGCCTATGGCGTGGCGGTCGAGGCGCTGCGCCTGCAGTCGCTGCCGCGACAAGATTTCGACGAGGCGCTGGATGCCGGCTTCGCCCTGCTGGCCGCCAGCCGACCGACCGCCGTCAACCTGTTTTGGGCACTCGAGCGCATGCGCGCCTGCCGAGCGCGGCAGGGCAGCACACGGCAAGGCAGCACATCATCCGCCGCAATCGCCGCGACCCTGCTGGCCGAGGCGAAAGCGATTCACAACGAAGACATCCGCATCAACCGCCAGATGGGCGAGCACGGCGCCGAACTGCTGGCCGATGGCGCGCGCGTGCTCACGCACTGCAACGCCGGCGCGCTGGCCACGGCCGGCCATGGCACCGCGCTGGGCGTGATCCGCTCGGCGGTCGCAGCGGGCAAGAAGATCAGCGTGGTTGCCGACGAGACCCGCCCCTTCCTGCAGGGCGCGCGGCTGACGGCATGGGAGATGGTGCAGGAAAACATACCGGTCACGCTCATCACCGACAACATGGCCGGCCACCTGATGGCGCATGGCGAGATCGACGCCGTGATCGTCGGTACCGACCGGGTGGCGGCCAACGGCGATGTGGCCAACAAGATCGGCACCTACATGGTCGCCGTGCTGGCGCACCGGCACCGGATTCCGTTCTATGTGGCGTGCCCGCTGTCGACGATCGACCTGTCGGTGCCCAGCGGGCGCGAGATACCGATCGAGGAGCGCGCGCCGCAGGAAGTGACCGGGTTTCGGGAGACGCAGTGGGCGGCGGCCGGCGTGCGGGTGCGCAACCCGTCGTTCGACGTGACGCCGGCCGAACTGGTGACGGCGCTCATTACCGAGAAAGGCGTGGTCGAGGCGCCTGACGAAGACAAGCTGCGCGCGCTGTTCGACGACTGATTCAGGCCGGCTGCGTCAGCGGCGCAAAAAACGAACGCGCCACCAGCGCGGGAATTTTCTCCGGCGGCACCGGCGGCGACACCAGATAGCCCTGGATCTGGTGGCAGCCCATCTCGCGCAGGATCTGCAGCTGGCGCTCGGTTTCCACGCCTTCGGCCACGACCGCGATGCCGAGATCGCGGCCGACCGAGACCATCGACTGGCACAGCGCCCAGGTCTGGCGGTCGGCGCCCAGCTTACGCACGAAAGACTGGTCGATCTTCAGCACATCGATATCGAGGCTCTGCAGCTTGGACAGCGACGAATAGCCAGTGCCGAAGTCGTCGATCTCGAGCTCGATGCCCATCTGGCGCAGCAGGCGCAGTTCCCCCTGTGCGAAGCCGCTGTCGTCGAGCATGCTCGATTCGGTCAGCTCGATGGCGACCAGCGAGGCCGGCAGCCCGTGCCGCTGCAACTCGTCGGCCAGCGTCAGGCGGAAGCGATCGCTGGTGAGCTGCAGCGCCGACACATTGACCGATACCGGCCGCGGCGCGAGGCCGGCGCTGCGCCATGCCGCGAGTTGCGCGCAGACCTTCTTCACCACCAGTTCGCCGATGGGCACGATCAGGCCGGTCTGTTCGGCGATGCCGATGAATTCGGTCGGCCCGACCAGCCCGCGCTGCGGATGGCGCCAGCGGATCAGGGCCTCCATCCCACACAGGATACCGCTGCCGGCATCGGCGCGCGGCTGGTAGTAGACGATGAACTCGTCATGCTTGAGCGCCAGTTCGAGCTCGTGCTCGATCGAGATGCGGTCGCGGATCTTCTGCGCGAAGGTCTCGTCGAAATGCCGGAACTGCGCCTTGCCCGCCGACTTGGCCTCGTACATCGCGATGTCGGCCGCGCGCAGCAGGCCGACGACGTCATGCGCATCGTCCGGAAACAAGCTGATGCCGATCGAGGCCCGCAGGCTGAACATGCGCCAGTCGGTGCCAGCGCCGAGGCGACCGAGCGCATCGATCAGCCGCCCGGCGATGGCGGCCGGCTCGCTGCCGTCGGCCACGCTCTCGACGATCACGGTAAATTCGTCGCCGCCGATGCGTGCCAGCCGGCCGCGCTGGCCGAGGGTGTTCTCGAGGCAGCGCGCGACCGAGACCAGCACTTCGTCACCGACCCGGTGGCCGAGTGCGTCATTGATGTTCTTGAAATTGTCGAGGTCGATGTACAGCAGCGCCAGCTTGCCGTAGGCGCGGTTCGCGGCATCGAGCGCGCCCGGCAGGTAGTCGTTCAGCCAGTGCCGGTTCGGCAGCCCGGTCAGCGCATCGGTGCGGGCCATCGCCGCCAGCGTCGCCGCCTGCTGGCGCGCCTCGGACACGTCGCGCACCGTCACCGCGATGCCGATGCCCGAGCGCACGCCCCGGCGCTGGAACCAGCCGGCCGCATGATTCCGGTCGTGCGGGACATGGAACTCTTCCTCGACGAAACCGTTGCGCTGCACGCGCTGGCAGAAGCTGAGGACCGACTCGAGGTCATCACCGGCGTACAGTTGCGACAGCGTACAGCCCACCAGCTCGGCGCGCAGGCGGCCCTGCAGCTCGGCGCCACGCTCGTTGCAGTCTTCCAGCAGCCAGTCGTCGGCGTCGACGACCGGCACCATCATGTAGAACGCTTCGCGCGCGCCATCGACGGCAAGGCGGAACGTGGACTGCACCTCGGCCTGGCGCCGGCGCTGCGCGAGCTGCCGCATCTGCGCGCCGGCGCCGAGCACTGCTGCGACTACCAGCAGCAGGCTCGCCATCGCGGCGATGCCGAGGTAGGTGTTCTCGGTTTCCTCATACGGCGCCAGCGCCGTCGCCATCCCGGCGGCAGCGACCGCGATCAGCGGGTAGCCGTCGAGCCGCTTCCAGCTGACGATGCGCGTCTGGCGGTCGATGAAAGCCTCGGCCGCTTCGGTGCGCGCGCCCTCGCCGCCGTCGAAACGCGGACGGTCGAGGAAAAGCCGGGCCGGCAGGTCGCCGGCAGCGCGTGCCACCAGCGGTGCGCCATCGGCGAAACGCACGGCGGCAAAGTCGCCGGTGGCCAGCTTCGCCAGGTCGTGGAAGGACGCCAGCCGATCGGCTTCGATGGCGATCAGCACCACGCCATCGAAACTGCCGTCGGGCTTGTTGAAGCTGCGCGAGAAACGGACGATCTGCCTGCCGGCAAAACCGCCGCGGCCTTCGGTCGGCGGCGAAATCAGCAGTTGCGAACGCCCCGCGGCCTTGTGGTGCAGGAAGAAGTCGAGGTCGCCCATGTAGGTGCCGCGCGGCAGCCGGCGCGTGCTGCTGACGGCATAACCGCCGGCATCGATCGCCACCGGATAGAGATCGGTAGGGTACACGCCGCGCGCGTACTGCTCCTCGAGGTTGAGCGCGCCGCTGCGCTGCTCCCATTGGTACTTGATCGACATCGATAGCTGGTCGATCTGCGTGACCGTACGCAGCAGCTGCTCTTCATAGGTGCGGGCGCGGAAACCGGCATCGACCAGCGCCTCCTCGATCAGGTGCTGCTCGTCGGTGTGGACCTTGAACAGGGCCGCCGCCCAGACCAGCGCGACCACCAGCGCGCAGCCCAGCCCCCACAGCAGCCCGATACGGGCATGGCCGGGGCCTGGGGTCTGCTTGGGCTGGGTAAGCACTGTCTGCATGATGGCTCGCTGCGCCGGAGCGCGCTGTCGCGATGAAAGGAGCCGGAATGGCGCATTCGGGCACCCGACGTTATCTTTCCATTATGCAAGACGAGGGACGATTATCAAAATTCCCTCAGAGAAACATTCGGCCCGGCTTGCAGGCCAGCGGACGTCAGAACCCGGCGCCCGCCCGTGCCCGCGCCCGTTCCTGGCGTGAAGCCTCCTGGGTTTCGCGGTAGATCGGCAGGTAGACCAGCGCGAGCGTGCCGCGGTCGTCGACTTTGCTGAACTCGAGCTCGACGTACACCTTGTCGTCGCCGCCGCCCCAGACATGGGTTTCGGTAAAGCGCTGGCCCGCGCGTCCGGCGCCCCACTGGGCTGTCGCATAGGCGAGCAGCGTGTCATACGCGGCCTGGCCGGCGAACTCCATCTGCACAAAATAGAAACGGTCGTTGGAAAAGCACAGGCGCTGGTTGCTGACCGGGGCGCCGCCGACCTTGCCCTGCCCCTCGCCACTGCGGTAGCACTGGTAGGCCTTGGTCTCGGCCAGCTTGCGAGCATCGGCAAGCTGGGCGACCGGCGCCTCCCAGCGCAGGCCGTCGAAGCCGTCGGGCAGGCCGGCGGCGAACGCATGCAGGGGGAACAGCGCAAGCAGCAGCATTTTTTTCATGGTCTTGTCTCCGGCTTGGTTCTTGTCGTCATGCGCAAAAAAAACGGCGCGGTATACGCGCCGTTGATTATGCAGCAATCAGTTCATTTCCACAGGGAGCACTTGCTCTCCTCTTTCGTCATGTAGGCCTGGTCGCCGGGGATCACCTGCACGACCTTGTAGTAGTCCCATGCGTACTTCGACTCGGCCGGCGACTTCACCTGCATCAGCGTCATGTCGTGCACCATGCGGCCGTCGGGACGCACGACGCCGTTCTTGGCGAACATGTCGTTGACCTTGGTCGACTTCATCTTCGCCATTACCTTGTCGCCGTCGTCGGTACCGATGGCCTTGACCGCGGCAAAGTAGAACGATGCAGCGGAGTAGTCGGCGGCATGCAGCATCGACGGCGCCTTCTTGTTGCGCTGCATGAAGCGCTTGGCCCAGGCGCGCGTCTCGTCATTGGTGTCCCAGTACCAACCGTCGGTCAGGTACATGCCCTGCGTGACGTTCAGGCCCAGCGCATGGACGTCGTTGACGAACATCAGCAGGCCGGCGAGCTTCATTTTCTTGTTGATGCCGAACTCGTTGGCGGCCTTGATCGAGTTCACGGTATCGCCGCCGGCGTTCGCCAGGCCCAGCACCTGCGCCTTCGAATTCTGGGCCTGCAGCAGGAAGGACGAGAAATCGGCAGCGGCCAGCGGATGGCGCACCGACCCCGTCACGCGACCGCCCTGCGACTTCACGATCTGCGCTGCGTCGTTCTCGAGCGAGATGCCGAACACGTAGTCGGCGGTCAGGAAATACCAGTCCTTGTTGCCCTGCTTCGTCAATGCCGCCGCGGTACCGCGCGCCATCGCCGCCGTGTCGTACGCATAGTGGATGGTGTACGGCGTGCACTCCTCGTTGGTCAGGCGCGAGGTGCCGGCGCCGATGGCGATGAAGGGCTTCTTCTTTTCGGCTGCGACCTTGGCCATCGCCAGGTTGGTCGCCGAGTTGGTACCGCCGATCAGCATGTCCACGCCCTGCCGGTCGAACCATTCGCGCGCCTTGCTGGCGGCAATGTCGGCCTTGTTCTGGTGGTCGGCCGTCAGCAGCTCGATCTTCTTGCCGTCGATCGCGCCGCCGGCGTCGGCGATGGCCATCTTGATCGCGTCAGCGCCGGCCGGCCCGTCGACGTCGGCATAGACGCCGGACATGTCGGTGATGAAACCGATGCGTATCGTGTCGTTCGACACTTGCGCATGCACCGCGGGGCCGGACAGCGCGGCAGCGGCAGCAAGCGTGAGAATGCGGATCTTCAAGTGGAGTCTCCCTCGTTATTGATCTGAAACTTGAGCGAGGCAGATCTTAGCATGACGATTTTGCCGGCTGGCGCCGCGCGCGCCGCCTGCCTGACCGACGCGGATCAAAGCCATGAACTTTGCCCTTCACGCCTTGCCTATCCCCTAACGGAACACGCGCACCGGCAACGGCCATGACGCGCGCTGCCCGCTTTTCCCAAAACGCAACCGCAGGAGACGACAGCGATGGAAACCAATTATCCGACCACGGGCAGCGAATCGACGGGGCTGCACAAGAGCGGGGGCAGCGCCTCCGGCCTCGGGGAGTCCGACTCGGGCGGGACCGGTGGCGGGATCGGCGGCAAGGCCATGCGCATGCGCGACGAGCTATCGATGCTCAAGAGCGACCTCGATGCGCTGATGTCGCATTCTTCCACGCTGAACGACACCGAGCTGCAAGAGGCGCGCGACCGCATCCTGGCCCGCTTCTCGTCGATGCGGTATGCCGCGCGCGGCATCGCCGAGCAGGCGACGAAGCAGTTCAGCCAGGGACGCGACATGACGGTCGATTATGTGAAGGACAAGCCGCTGCAGTCGGTGGCCATCGCAGCCGGTGTCGGCCTGCTGATCGGCGCGATGCTGCGCCGCAGCTGATGCGATCGACCTGACTGGAGAGTGCGGCGTGTTCGAAACCCTGCAAAAAACCCGGCAACTGTCGCTGATCGCGCTTGACCGCCTCGGCGACTATCTCGCGCTGCTGCGCATCGAGCTCAAACTGCAGGGGCGCGAACTGGTCGTGCAGATGATCGGCTATGCGGTGGCCGCCCTGCTCGGCCTGTTCGTGCTGCTGTTCCTCGGCATTGCGATCATCGTCAGCTTCTGGGACAGCGACTATCGCGCGCTGGCGGCTTGGTTCGTGGTCCTCCTGTACGCGGGCGGCGCGGCGGCCGGCGTGGCGGTAGCGCGCAAGCATTCGGGTAAGACCGCCGGGCTGGGCACGCTGCGCGACGAACTCAAGCGCGATGTCGCGCTGGTGCGGGAGAGCCTATGAAGCCATCGCTGGAAGACGAGCGGCGCGCACTGCTTGAGCAGATCGAAGCCAGCCGTGCGGTGTACCGCCGGATGCTGGCCGGCGAGCTGGGCGCCGCGGCGCTGCGCACTCCGCGCGGCACGCGGCCGGGACTGCAGGCCGCCGCCGGCAAGCCGACCATGCGCGTGCAGGTGGCCCAGAGCCCGGCAGTGCTGTGGATGATGGATCACCCGCTGTGGGTGGCCGGCGGCGTGGCGCTGCTGGTGCTGCTGGCGCCGCAGATGATGGGGAAGACCGCCGCCGTCGCCCGCCAACGGCAGCAGCGCAAGCGGCGCGAACAGCGGCTTGAACTGCAGCGCGAGGCCGCGCGCGTGCCGTCGGGCGGTACCGCTCGCGCGCTGCTGACCGCGGCGGTGCTGCTGCTGCGCGATCCGGCACGGATGCGCGCCGCTGCCCGGGTTCTCGGCTCGGCATGGCAGTGGCTGCAGCAGCAGCGACAGAAGAAAACGGCGGGCACCGTCACCCTGGTCACGCCGACGGCGCGCGCGACCACCCGTGTTCACTAAGCGACACTGAGCGACACTGAGCGAGGAGGCAACATGCGACAACTGAGTCTGCAACAAGCGGCACGCTGGATCGGCGTGCTGGTCGTGGGCATTGCCCTGTCTGGATGCAACACCATGCGCGGCTTCGGCAAGGATGTCGAGCGCGGCGGCGAGCGCGTGCAGGACGCGGCCACCAGCACGCAGAACCGGATGTAAACAGGGGCAGTATCAACTCGCCGGACGCGATTCCATCCTGCAGCGGCCATCGACGGTAGTCGATGCCGCCAGTTCGCCCAACCTCGCCCATCTCAGGTCAGCGTCCGCCCGCGGCAGGTGCGCGCGCCCTGCCAGCTGCTCGCAACTCGGTACCGCGTCGGGGCGAAAGCGGTAGACGGCTTCGACCCACGCCTCGTCGCCCGCACTCCTCGCCAGCAGCGCCAGCCCATGCATGCCGGCCGAGCCGACGGCGACGATGAAAAACATCGCCACCAGGCTGCCACGCACGCGCAGCTTACTGGACCAGTCCGGCCGCATCGCGGGCTGCCTGCAGGGGCGAGGCAGCATGCAGCGCCTGCCGGGTCAGCACGGCCCGGTACAGCGCGGCGACCTGCAGGGCCACGCGGCTCCAGGTGAAATGGCGCTGCGCACGCCACTGCGCCACTCGACGATGGCCGGCTGCGCCGCATGTTCGCGCCGCGTGAAGATGTCGAGCCGGTAGCCGAGGCGCGACAACTCGCGCGCGAGATGGCCGACACAGACGTTCTGCCCGCCGCTGTCCGTGCCTCCCGGCAGCGCCAGCGGGGAAGCATGCTCGCTGATCACGGCAATTCTTTGCATGGACGCTCACTCCCGAACAGCCCGCAGGCCGGTCGAGCCGAGCTAGCAATTGGCATACCTGCAAGACCAAGCCACGCCGCTGCACGCATGCCGGCAGCCGCGAGGGGCGTGCCGTGCGTTCCAGTACTGGAATTTTTACCGGTGCAGGTAAAAGCTGCGCATGCCAAAGCGCAAGTCAGACCTCGAACGGGGGTGACTGCGGGGGTGACTGCGAGGGTGGCTGCGATGGCGACTGCGGCAGCGAACGCGCCTCGCGGATCTCTCCGCGCCACGCGCCCGATTCCTGTCCCTGCGTCTCCAGCATCTGCTTGAAGCGCATCAGGTCCTGCTCGAGGCGGCGCCGCAAGTCGGTCTCGTGTTGCGCCTGGTCGCTGGCCGGCAGGCGCGAGGCGAGGTCCATTTCCAGTTCGACGCGCGTGGCGTCCTCGGTCAGCGGCGAAAAGCGTATGCAGCCGTGGTTGCCGGGGCCACCGACGTCGCGCCAGGCGATCAGCTGGTCCGGCACCTGCTCGACGATCTCCGAGTCCCATTCGATCTCGCGCCCCTGCCGGTCGGCGCGCCAGTGCAGGTGGGCGTCGTCGAGCTGCCGCACCTCGTGCACGCCCTCCATGAAGAGCGGAAAGTCCTCGAACTGGGTCCACTGGTTGTAGGCCGCCCTCAGCGGCGCGTTCACATCGATGCTATGTCTGATATGGGTCATCGTCAGTCCTCCATGCCGGGGTTGGAATTGCATGCGGCGACTGACGCAAGGGCCATTCCTGCCGGCGCGTCAATCGGCTCGACAGCGACGCCAAGGGGCGCCTGGCGGACAGGGAGGCGGCGAGGTGAGCGATCTCACGAGAACGTGTAATACACCAGCCTCACGAGCGAAGAGTCGAAATACAAGGCTTGCCACGGAATCACGACCGGCGCCTTGCCGCCCTGCGGCGCGACGACGACGAAGCGCAGTTGCCGGCTGCGCACATCGACCAGCACCGAGCGCACGCGGCCCATCGCCTGTCCGGTGGCGGTGACGACCGGGCAGGAGCGCAGCAACTCGGTAGCCGACGACTGTCCCGCCGTCATGCAGGCGAAGCGCTTGCGCGATTCCTTCGCCCGCCCGGTTGCCCCCTCGTGTGTTCTCAGCATGAAGCCCTCGCGAATGAGTGGAATAAGACCCATCCCTGCTCACGCGAGTTCACTCCCTCCCGGTTCGCTCATGAACGGCCGAGGTCGGTGCGCGCGGTCGTGGCGGTGGTGCTGGTCGCGGAATCGGACTCGGCCCAGGTGGTGCGGCGAGCGCCCATGGCGCCGAGGGCGCCGCCGACGAAGCTCAGCATCAGCGACAGCGCGACTGCGCCGAAGACGACCCAGGCAGCGGTGCTGGCTCCCTGGATCGCGCGATCGGCCGCGGCCCGTCCCTGCGGCGAGGCCTGGTCGGGCGAACCCGACAGGATCAGCGCCTGGTCGACGATGGTCGATGCACGGTCGCGCTGCACGCCCATGGTGCTGCTCATGTAGTCGATGGCCTGGTCGCGCCGGCCGGCGGTAATATGCCCCTGCAGGGTGCGCATGTTGTCGGCGCTGACATTGGTGCCGAGCTGGCGGTTCAGCAGCGAAGTCAGGCCGCCGGCCGAGGCGCCGCTCTGTGCCATCGCGCTGGCGCCCTGGCCGACGCCGGAAAACAGGCCGGACAGCAGCGAACCGCCGGCCGAGGTGGCCAGCACGACGAACAGCAGCGTCGTCACTGCCCACGACACCACGCCGTGCAGGATGCCGTCGGTCTTGCGCTTCAGGCCGGACATGCGGCCGGCGACATACGCGCCGACCAGCGCCGAGATCAGCATCGAAATGCCGGCCCAGATCAGCGCGCCGGTGCCGGGCGCCTCGCCCTGCTGCACGCTGGTCATCGACAGGCCGCTGGCGATGCCCAGCAGCGTCAGC
This sequence comes from Burkholderiaceae bacterium, assembly GCA_023653025.1. Taxonomy (GTDB): domain Bacteria; phylum Pseudomonadota; class Gammaproteobacteria; order Burkholderiales; family Burkholderiaceae_D; genus Pernthalerella. Next base: position 43,459 of record JAMNXS010000009.1, on the reverse strand, counting down.
ACCAGCTGCACCGAAATACCAACGGCCACGCCGGCCAGCACCGCCCCCCAGCGTATGGCCGGAAACAGCGGACGCCGCATGATGTTTTCCTGCGAGATCAGGGTGCCGCCCGGATAGTTGGCGCCGGTGTCGAGGTGAATCGTGGCCATCTGCAAATCTCCTTGCGTGATTGGGATTGGTCGTTGGAGTCGGCCCGGCATGAAAACTCCTGCCGCTTTGGCGCGCGTCAAACGCCGCGCACGCCGTGCGTGGCGTCAGAACATCACAGCTTGGTCAGTACGCCGTTCGTGATCTGCACGCGGTCGCCCTGCCGCACGGCAGGCGCCGCTTCCTGCGCGAAGGATTGGGTGGTGCCGTCGTCCATGCGGATGGTGACCTTATAGATCTGGCCCGGATTGCGGCGCTTTTCCATCTCGTTGCCGACATAGGCGCCGCCGGCCGCGCCGGCTGCCGTTGCGACGGTGCGGCCGGTGCCGCCGCCCACCTGGTTACCGAGGATGCCACCGACTGCAGCTCCGGCCAGCGTGCCCAGGCCGATGCCTTGCGAGCGCGGCACCATGTCGACCGACTGTATGGTGCCGGTGCCGTTGACGTTGGAGGCGATCGGCTGCACCTGCGGCGACGAGCCGCCGCCGAACAAGTCACCGCTGCCCTGGCAGCCGGCGGCGAGCGCAGCGACGACGATGACGGGAAGTGACAGGGTTCTGATCCACATACTGTTCTCCTGCAATGTCTTGCGGTTGATGAAGCGATTTGGTGCAAACAAGCGTTAGCACCATCCATGCCAAACGCAAGGGCCGGGAACGCGGCGCCCCGTGCCTCACTCCACCGCTCGGCAGACCCATCCATTCCCTGCGATCGGAGGTAACGTGAGTCAACCCCAAACCGTCCCGTTGCAAGGCCAGGTCATGCTGGTGACCGGCGGCGACGGCGGTGCCCGAGATCACGATCCTGCCGATGCGGGAGACATCGTGGCCGTGACGCGGTCCGGCGCGCAGGGGTTTTTGCTGATCGTCGTCAGTAACCAGCCGGGCATCGCGCGCGGCCTGATACCTGAGGCGGCGGTGGCCAGCGTGCGCCGGCGCATCGACGTGCTCGCCGTGTGCGTCGATGCCGCCGGCGACGTACTGATGTGTACGCCGGAGCTGCGTGCGCTGCGCGAGGGCGGGCTGCCGCTGGTGCTGGCCGCCGGCCCGTCCGAGGTGGCGCCCAAATCGGTGGTCGATGCCGTGCAGGAATTACTGCAGGGGATGTAAAACCTGCATGGTGGCCGCGCTCAGCCTTCCTTGCGGATCACGCTGAAATTGCCGTCGGCCTCGAGATAGACATGGCGGACCTGATCCAGCCGCTCGATGCCCTGCTTGCGCAGCTGCGCCCACAATTCGTCTTCGGTGATGAACTCGCGGCGCAGGTTGCGCATCACGAGGCGGCCGTCCCTGACCAGCACCAGCGTGCCCGGCTCGGCCAGCCGGCGGAAAGCGGGAAAGCGGAACGCCAGCCAGTCGAGCAGCATGTTCCAGAAGATCAGCGTGGCGATCAGCACCATGCCGTCGGTGATGGACCGGTAGTCGCCGGCCATCGCGTTCTGCGAGGCATCGGCCACCAGCACGAGGATGAGGATGTCGGCGATGCCGACGGAGCCGACGTCGCGCCGGATCAGGAAGCGGAAGATGCAGAACAGGAACCAGTAGATGGCCGTGCCGCGCACGACGATCTCGGCCACGGGCATCGACAGCCCGAACAGGTCGGCCCAGTCGATGCCCGCGGTGAACGGCACTGGCGTTGCGGCGAGCTCTGCCGGCTATTGCCGCCAGTAGGGCTGCTGGTTGTAGAACGAATAGACCTGGGTGGCCCAGCTCTCGTCGGCCATCGACGGCCAGTGGTCCTTGTCGAAGCCGGGCGCATTCTGCAGCCTGTCCTTCGGCACGTCGAGGACGAAGCATTTGCGGTCGGTGTCGAGGGTCAGTGCGCTCCACGGGATGGCAAACAGCTTGTCGCCCATGCCGAGCAGGCCGCCGAAGGACAGCACGGCGTAGGCGACCCTGCCGCCCTGCACGTCGAGCATGATGTCCTCAATACTGCCGAGCTTCTCGCCCTGCAAATTGACCACGTCATCGCCCTGCAGCGTGTCGGCAGCCATGACCTCCGGCCCCGGTCCACTGTTGTCGTCGGGATGGCGCTGAACGATGCGGGCGCCTTGCTGACCCTGCACACCCTGGGAGGGATCGGAAGAGAGACTCATCTGGTGTCCTTTCATTCAGTGGATGATTGGCGCGCGGAATGCGCCCGTGTTGGACTGCGGGAGGGGACATTAAGTGCCGTCAGTTCAACAACCCGCTTTCATACCCCGGCACGACAATCGACGCCGGCACGCCTTGGTGCCGCGCCGCGATAGCCGCCGCGCGGTCGTCGTTGCCGTATTCCTCGAGCCGGTTGTAGAGCGTCTTGAGGCTGATGCCGAGCAGGTCGGCCGCGCGCTTCTTCACGCCGCCGCAGAGCTCGAGCGTGGCGAAGATCAGCTTGCGGTCGACGTCGGCCAGCGAGGTGCCGACCGGAATGGCGAGCGTCAGCGCCATGGCCGAGCAGCGCGCGGGACCGGCCTCGAGCGTCGGCGTATCGAGCACCTGGTCGGACAGGATGTAGGCGCGCTGCATGAAGTTACGCAGCTCGCGGACGTTGCCCGGCCAATGATAGTTGCACAGCGCAACCAGCGCGGACGGCGGGATCTGCTTGGCGGTGCCGTGGGCCGCATTGAACTCGTCGAGGAAGTGCCGGGCGAGTATGTCGATGTCGTGGCCGCGCTCGCGCAACGCGGGAATCCTGAGCGGAAAGACATTCAGCCGGTGGTACAGGTCGAGCCGCAGGCGGCCCTCGGCAATCGCCGCCTCCGGGTCGCGGTTGGTCGCGGCGATGATGCGCACGTCGGTGCCCAGTTCCTGGTTGCTGCCGATGCGCATGAAGGCGCCGGTTTCCAGCACGCGCAGCAGCTTGACCTGCAACTCGATCGGCATCTCGATCACTTCGTCGAGAAAGAGCGTGCCGCCGGACGCGCGTTCGAAATAGCCTTTGTGCTGGCGGTCCGCGCCGGTGAAGCTGCCCCGCTCGTGGCCGAAGATCTCGCTCTCGATCAGTTGCGGTGAAATGGCGCCGCAGTTCACCGGCAGGAAAGGCTGGCGGTGGCGCGGCGAGCGCGCATGGATGTTCTGCGCGACCAGTTCCTTGCCGGTTCCGCTCTCGCCGAGCAGAAGCACGCTGGCCTCGGTCGGCGCGACGCGGTCGATATGGTCGCGCAGGGTCTGCATGACGGGCGACGCGCCCAGCAGCTGCGGCGCGGCAGCCGAGCGCGGCGCGTCGCTGCGCGAGCGCGGCTTACGTGACGCGAGCAGCTGACGCAGGCGCCGCGCATCGATCGGCCGGATCAGGTAATCGAGCGCCCCGCGCCGAAAGGCGTCGATCGCCTGCTCGGCCGTCGGCCGGTCGGCCATCAGCGCCAGCGCCGGCGCCTCGTCGCCATCGACGGCCTCGAGCAAATCGAGGCCGCTGCCGTCGGGCAGATCGTGCGCAGCCAGGATCCAGTCCGGCTGCTGCAGGGCCAGCTGCGTGGCTGCCTGCCGCAGCGTGGCCACCACGGCGCAGGTACAGGATTCGTCGGCCAGCAGGGTACGCAGTGCGCCGCTGCTCTGCGCATCGGCGTCGACAATCAGGACATGGGGCATCGGGCAACCTGACCGGATCGCCCGGTCGTCGCTAACGGAGGAGGCGCAGGGACGAACCGTCGGGCCCGTCCCTGCCGGAACACGCTGCGAGCAGCGCGATTACTGGGACTTCGACTCGCTGGGAGAAGAACTCGAATCCGAGCCGCTGGTACCGCTGGCACCGCTGCTGCTGCCGGAACTGCTGTCCGACGACATGCCGCCGCCGGACTGCGATGTGCCGCCGCCGCTGGCGCCCGAGCTGCCGGCGCCCGCGTCGTCGCCCGCGCGCTGGCAGGCTGCCAGCGAGCCGGCCGCGAACAAGGGTAACAGCACCGTGACCAGCCACCGATTGTGTCGTCTGTTCATATCGATCTTCCTTGTGCAGAAATGAGATTTCCGTCGTTGCGAGGCCGCGTGCTTACTTCGCGCCGCCCGAGCTGCTGCCGCCGCCGGTTGAACTGCCCGAGGTTCCGCCCGTGCTGCCGCTGGTGCCGCTGCTGCCGCCGGTCGAACTGTCGGAGGCACCGCCGCTGGACATGCCGGTGCCGGTGTCGCCGCCGGTCGAGCCGCCGGACGAGCTGGCACCCGGATCGGACGCGCCCGAACTCGACGAACCCGACGGGCTGCTGCCCGACATGTCGCCGCTCGAGGAGCCGCCGGTCGATACGCCGCTGCTGGAACTGCCCGTATCCGACGCGCCGCCGCTGGTGCCGCCGGATGGAGGCGGGGTGCTGCTGGCGTCGCCGCCCGCCGCGCCGCCCGGAGGCGGCGTGCTGGCACCGCCGGAGGGCGGCGTGCTCGGCGTTGCTGCCGGAGATTCGGATGGCGGAGGCGTGGACGAAGACGGGGTCGACGTGCTGGGCGGGCTGCTGGTGCCTCCGGTGCCGCCGCCCTGGTCTCCGCCGCTGCCACCGCGGTTGCAGGCTGCGACACTCATCGTCAGCAAGCCCATCAGGATCAGGATTTTTGAAGCATGCAGTCTTGAGTTCATTGCAATTCCTTTCAACTAACGATGAAGTCGTCGCCTTTCGTCTTGACTGAGGCATGCTGCATAAGTTTCAACATCCGGCCGGACGGTCTGCGATCCAGCAAAGTCGGATCCGGCAACGAACGCGTTGGCAGGGACGACGGTGACGCCAGATGAGCGGCCTTGTTTGATATCCGGCAGGGGATCGCACACTGCCGGGCGCGGCAGGACGCAGCCGGTGTCCAATTCCTGTTTCTTCGCGGTGAATTGATGACCAGTGACAAAGCGCTGAAACGATTCGGCCGGCTGTATGGCAGTTCAACGGTGATGGAAACGATGTATCGCCAGCTCGAACGCGTGGCCGCTACCGACGCGACCGTCTTGCTCGAGGGCGAGAGCGGTACCGGAAAAGAACTGATCGCGCAATCGCTGCATCTGGCTAGCCGGCGTGCAGAGCGGCAGTTCGTCGCCGTCAATTGCGGCGCGATACCGGCGCACCTGATCGAGGCCGCGCTGTTCGGCCACGAGAAGGGCAGCTTCACCGGCGCCGTGCGTAGGCAGACCGGCTATTTCGAGCACGCGTCCGGCGGCACGCTTTTTCTCGACGAGATCACCGAGATGCCGTGCGACATGCAGGTCAAGCTGCTGCGCGTGCTGGAGAGCGGCTGTTTCCACCGGGTCGGCGGCAGCGAGCAGGTGCGGGTCGACGTGCGCCTGATCGCGGCGACCAACCGCTCGCTGCTGCAATCGGTCCAGCAAGGCAAACTGCGGCAGGACCTGATGTACCGGCTGGCGGTCTTTCCGGTCCGGGTACCGCCGCTGCGCGAACGCGGGCACGACATCGAGCAGCTGGCGCGTCTTTTTCTGCAGGAGCTGAACGCACAGGCCGGGACGTCAAAGCAGTTCTCCAGCTCTGCCGTGGATACCTTGCGCAACTATGCGTGGCCGGGCAACGTGCGGGAACTGAAGAACCTCGTACACCGAGCCTACATTTTGTCGGCCGATATCGTGCACCTCGACACGCCGGCCACGCGCGGCGCCGGCCGTGCCCTGCTGGCCGACGGCACGCTCAGCTTCGCGGTCGGCACGCCGCTGGCCGATGCGCAGCGCGAACTCATCATGGCCACGCTGCGCCATTTCAGCGGCAACAAGCGGCTGACGGCGTCGGCGCTGGGGATCAGCGTGAAGACCTTGTACAACCGGCTGAAGGAGTACTGAAGAATTGATGGCGGGTTTCGCTTTGCTCTACCCGCCCTATGTCATCGCGACCATCGTTTTCGCATAGGGTGGGTGGAGCCGCAGGCGAAACCCGTCGTCGATCGTTCCACACCCTGTCAGTACCGTAGGGCGGGTAGAGCCGCAGGCGAAACCCGCCATGTCTTGCCCTAAACACCCCTCAGGCATTGATAACCTCCCCCCCATTCGGATGCAACACCTGCCCCGTCATGTAGCTGCTGTCGTCGCTCGCGAGGAACACGAAACAAGGCGCAATCTCGTCCGGCTGCCCGGCCCGGCCCATGGGTGCGCCCTGCCCGAACTGCGTCACGCCTTCGGCGCTGCTGCTGGCCGGTATCAGCGGTGTCCATACCGGTCCCGGCGCGACGCCGTTGACGCGTATGCCGCGCCCGGCCAGCTGCTGCGACAGCGACCGCGTGAACGTGACGATGGCTCCTTTCGTCGATGAGTAATCGAGCAGGTGGCTACTGCCGCGATAGGCGGTGACCGACGTCGTGTTGATGATGCAGGCGCCTTCTTTCAGATGCGGCATCGCGGCCTTGGTCAGGTAGAAGTAGGCGAAGATGTTGGTGCGGAAGGTACGCTCGAACTGCTCACTGGGAATGTCTTCGATGGTCGCGGCCGAGTGCTGCTCGGCCGCATTGTTGACGAGGATATCCAGCTTGCCGAAACGCGCGATGGTGTCTTGCATCAGTTTCCGGCAAAAGGCTTCGTCGCCGATGTCACCGGAGAGGCCGATGCACTGTCGGCCCTGCTGCGTGACCAGCTGCTTCACGTGATCGGCATCCTGATGCTCGTTCAGGTAGGCGATGACCACATCGGCACCTTCCTTGGAGAAGGCAATCGCAGCCGCCGCGCCGATGCCGCTGTCGCCGCCAGTGATGATCGCGACCTTGCCCTGCAGTTTTCCCGCAGGCCGGTAATTTTTCCCTTCGATCTGCGGCCGTGGCGTCATCGCCGCTTCGATGCCGGGTTGCTGGTTCTGCTGCTGCGGAGGGAAGGCTGGCTCGCTCATGTCGGTCGTCTGGTGTGAGATCAGACGACCGCTGCTCGCAGCTTCCGTGCCAGTGGCACGGCGAAAATTCAGGCCGCTTCGGGCAAAGCCAGCGCCGCCTGCCACAGCAGCCGCGGATCACCGCAGGCTAGTGCTTTCGCATCCGACATTTTCTGCCGGAACTCGCGCGCGCCGCGCAAGCCCATCATGATGCCGAGCATGTGGCGGACGATGGAGTTCATGCGCGGACCGCCGGTGGCCACCTGTGCGGCGATGTACGGCAGCATCGCCTCGACCACCTGCAGACGGGTTTTGCAGAAAGGCTGGTCGTCGTAATAGCGCTCGTCGAAAGCCGTCAGCAGCCACGGGTTGTGATAGGCCTCGCGACCGATCATCACGCCGTCGAGATGCCGCAGGTGTTCGTCGATCTCTTCCAGCGTGCGTACGCCGCCGTTGACGATGATCTCCAGCTGCGGGAAGTCCTGCTTCAGCCGGTAGGCATAGGCGTACTTCAACGGCGGGATCTCGCGATTTTCCTTCGGCGACAAGCCCTTCAGTATCGCGTTGCGCGCGTGCACGATGAAGGTGCTGCAGCCGGCCTCGGCAATGGTGCCGACGAAGTCGCGCACGAAGTCGTAGGACTCGACATCGTCGATACCGATCCGATGCTTGACGGTGATGTCGATATCGGTCACGTCGCGCATCGCCTTCACGCCATCGGCCACCAGCCCGGGTTCGGCCATCAGGCAGGCGCCGAACGCTCCGCGCTGCACGCGCTCGGACGGACAGCCGCAGTTGATGTTGATCTCGTCATAGCCCCATTGCTCGCCGAGCTGTGCGCATTTCGCGAGCTCGTCCGGCTCGCTGCCGCCGAGCTGCAGCGCCACCGGATGTTCTGCATCATTGAAGTCCAGCTGGCGGTTGGGGTCACCGTGGATGATCGAGCCGGTCGTCACCATCTCGGTATACAGCCACGTGTGTTTCGTCAGCTGCCGGTGAAAATATCGGCAATGACGGTCGGTCCAGTCGAGCATCGGCGCGACGGACAGGCGGCGGGGAGGAAGGTTGTTGCGTTGCTGGCTCACGGCTCTCGATGAAGTCTTGCTGCGGATAGTGTATCGGAGGCAAAAAAAGAAAAAGCGCCGTCAGGCGCCTTTTCCAGCGGAAGTCGAGAGTTACGCCGCTTCCTCGCGCGAAGCGCGCTTGCGCTCGTGCTCCTTCAGATAGCGCTTGCGCAGGCGAATGCTCTTGGGCGTGATCTCGACGAGTTCGTCGTCCTCGATGAACTCGACCGCGTATTCGAGCGTCAGCTCGATCGGCGGCACGAGGCGCACGGCTTCGTCGGTGCCGGACGCACGCACGTTGGTCAGCTGCTTGCCCTTGATCGGGTTGACGACGAGGTCGTTGTCGCGCGAGTGGATGCCGATGATCATGCCCTCGTACACCGGGTCGTTGTGGCTGACGAACATGCGGCCGCGGTCCTGCAGCTTCCACAGCGCATACGCGACGGCTGCGCCATCGTCCTGCGAGATCAACACGCCGTTGCGGCGGCCGGCCAGCTCGCCCTTGTTGGGATCAACCGGACCGTAGGCGTCGAACACATGGCTCATCAGGCCGGTGCCGCGCGTGAGCGTCATGAACTCGCCCTGGAAGCCGATCAGGCCGCGCGCCGGAATGCGGTACTCGAGGCGCACGCGACCCTTGCCGTCCGGCTGCATGTCCTGCAGGTCGCCGCGGCGGCGGCCGAGTTCTTCCATCACGCCGCCCTGATGCGCTTCCTCGACATCGACGGTCAGGTTCTCGAAGGGCTCGTGGCGTACGCCTTCGACCATCTTGAACACCACGCGCGGACGCGAGACGGCCAGTTCGTAGCCTTCGCGGCGCATGTTCTCGAGCAGGATGGTCAGGTGCAGCTCGCCGCGGCCGGAGACTTCGAAAGTGGTGTCGTCGCCGGTCGGTGCGACGCGCAGCGCAACGTTGGATTTCAGCTCGCGCTCGAGGCGCTCGCGCAGCTGGCGGCTGGTGACGAATTTGCCTTCGCGGCCCGCGAGCGGCGAGGTGTTGACGATGAAGTTCATCGTCAGCGTCGGCTCGTCGACGGTCAGCATCGGCAGTGCATCCGGCGTATCGGGAGCGCAGACGGTCGAACCGATGCCGATATCCTCGATACCGTTGATCAGCACGATGTCGCCGGCCATGGCCTCGGACACCACTTCGCGCTCGAGACCACGGAATTTCAGCACCTGATTGATGCGGCCCTTGACCGGCGTCGAATCGGGGCCGTTCAGGATCAGCACGTCCTGCAGCGCCTTCACGCGGCCGCGGCTGATGCGGCCGATGCCGATCTTGCCGACGTAGGACGAATAGTCGAGCGACGAGATCTGCAGCTGCAGCGGGCCGTCGAAGTCATCGTCGCGCACCGGCACGTGCCGCAGGATGGCGTCGAACAGCGGCGTCATGTCGCCTTCGCGCACCTCGGAGTCGAGGCTGGCGTAGCCGTTGAGCGCGGACGCGAACACGACCGGGAAGTCGAGCTGCTCTTCGGTCGCGCCGAGCTTGTCGAACAGCTCGAAGGTCGCGTTGATGACCCAGTCCGGGCGCGCTCCGGGACGGTCGATCTTGTTGACGACGACGATCGGCTTCAGGCCCAGCGCCAGCGCCTTGCGCGTGACGAAACGGGTCTGCGGCATCGGCCCTTCGACCGCATCGACCAACAGCAGCACCGAGTCGACCATCGACAGCACGCGCTCGACCTCGCCGCCGAAATCGGCGTGGCCCGGGGTATCGACGATGTTGATGTGCGTGCCCTGGTACTCGACCGCGCAGTTCTTCGCGAGGATGGTGATACCGCGCTCTTTTTCGAGATCGTTCGAGTCCATCACGCGGTTGTCGACTTGCTGGTTCTCGCGGAAGGTGCCCGACTGGCGGAGCAGCTGGTCCACCAGCGTGGTCTTGCCATGGTCGACGTGGGCGATGATGGCGATGTTGCGCAGCGCGCGTTGGGTAGTGGTCATGGGATGCCGTGCAAGGGAGATTCGAGAAACCCGCGAGTGTAGCACGCCGGCGTGTCTGAATTATGAAAAAACCTGAAATTTCAATGGGTTGGAATAGTGGCCATCAGCCGCTCGGGACGCAGCAGCGCATCCTCGGCCAGCATTCCCGTGCCGAGCAGGCCGCCGTCAGGCCCGACCACCCGCACCCGCCCCTCCCGGCAAGGAGCGACGATGCCGGCGCGGCCCAGGGCGATCCGTTGTCCCTGGCGGAAACGGCGTGCCAGTTCGGCATCGAGTTCGAGGCGCGGGAAACTCGACAACAGGGAATCGACCGGCAACAGGCTGGCGGCCCGCTCGCCATCGGCGAGCGATGCCAGCGCCTCCAGCGTCGTGGCAGAGGACAGGGCGAGGGTGTCGATGCCGGTTCGACGCAGGGCCCGCAGATGGGCGCCGCAGCCGAGCGCCGCACCGATATCCTCGCCGAGGACGCGCACGTAGGTTCCCTTGCTGCAGGTAACACGGAGCGTGATCTCCGGCAGCGCGATGGCGGTGAGTTCCAGCGAATGAATGACGACCTCGCGCGCCTCGCGCTCGAGCGTGATGCCGGCGCGCGCGTACTCGTACAACGGCTTGCCATCCCGCTTCAGGGCCGAATGCATGGGCGGCACCTGCCGTATCGGTCCGCGGAAGGTCGCGATGACGGCCTCCACCTGCTCCCTAGTCACCTCCGCCGGGCGCGTGTCGATGACCTCCCCTTCGGTATCGCCGGTCGCGGTCGTGATACCCAGCCGCACGACGGCTTCGTAGGTCTTGTCCGCTTCCAGCAGATCCTGCGCGAACTTGGTCGCCTCGCCAAAACACAGCGGCAGCAGGCCGGTCGCAAACGGATCAAGGGTGCCGGTATGCCCGGCCTTTTCCGCATTCAGCAGCCATTTGGCCTTGGCCAGCGCCTGCGTGCTGCTCATGCCGGCCGGCTTGTCGAGCAGCAGCACGCCGTGCACGGGCACGCGCTTGCGTTTCACGGGCGGGTTCATCGGAGAAATGGAAGGCTTATTGCCCGTCCGCGTCTTTCGCGCGGGTAGCGTTCGCTTCGTCTATCAGTTTCGACAGCGCGGCACCGCGCGACGTGGACGTGTCATGCACGAAGTGCAGTTCGGGCAGCGTGTGGATGTGCAGGCGCTTCCCCAGCTGGGCGCGCAGGAAGCCGGCTGCCTTCTTCAGGCCCTGCAGCGTGTTCTGCACTGCCGCCGGATCGTCGATCAGCGTGGTGAAGAAAATCTTCGCGTGCGCGTAGTCGGGCGTCAGCTGGACCTCGGTCAGCGTCACCATGCCGACTCGCGGGTCCTTCACCTCCATCGCGATCAGTTCGGCCAGGTCTTTCTGGATCTGGTCGGCGACGCGGAGGCTGCGCCCGGGGATGGATTTGCTGTGTTTGACCATGAATATTGGGTTCAAAACGATGGATCCCAGCGCAAGCTGGGATCCACGGGCGTTTGAATTACAGCGTGCGCGCGACTTCCTGCACCTCGAAGACTTCCAGCTGATCGCCTTCCTTGATGTCGTTGAAGTTCTTCAGCGACAGGCCGCACTCGAAGCCGGACTTCACTTCCTTCACGTCATCCTTGAAGCGCTTGAGCGAATCGAGCTCGCCGGTCCAGACCACGACGTTGTCGCGCAGCAGGCGCACGTTCGAGCCGCGCTTGACGACGCCGTCGAGCACGTAGCAGCCGGCGATGGAGCCAACCTTGCTGACAACGAAAACCTGGCGAATCTCGACGAGGCCGATGTTGTTCTCGCGCTTCTCCGGCGTCAGCATGCCGCCCATTGCCGCCTTGATCTCGTCGATCGCGTCGTAAATGATGTTGTAGTAGCGGATATCGATGCCCGAGGTCTCGGCCAGCTTGCGCGCCGATGCGTCGGCGCGCACGTTGAAGCCGAGAATGACGGCCTTCGACGCCAGCGCAAGGTTGACGTCGGATTCGCTGATGCCGCCGACGGCGCCATGCACGACCTGCACGCGCACCTCGGACGTCGACAGTTTCTGCAGCGACGCGACCAGCGCTTCCTGCGAACCCTGGACGTCGGCCTTGATGATCAGCGGCAGGTTCTTGACCTCGCCTTCGGCCATCTGCTCGAACATGTTCTCCAGCTTCGCCGCCTGCTGCTTGGCAAGTTTGACGTCGCGATATTTGCCCTGCCTGAACAGCGCGATCTCGCGCGCCTTGCGCTCGTCGGTCAGCACCATCGCTTCTTCGCCGGCGGCCGGCACTTCGGTCAGGCCCTGGATCTCGACCGGAATCGACGGGCCCGCTTCGCTGATGGCCTTGCCGTTTTCGTCGAGCATCGCGCGCACGCGGCCGTAGGCCGAGCCGGCGAGTACGATGTCGCCGCGCTTGAGCGTGCCGGACTGAACCATGATGGTCGCCACCGGGCCGCGGCCCTTGTCGAGCTTGGCTTCGATGACCAGGCCTTTTGCCGGTGCCTCGACCGGTGCCTTCAGTTCCAGCACCTCGGCCTGCAGCAGCACGTTCTCGAGCAGCGAATCGATACCCTCGCCGGTCTTGGCCGACACCGGGATAAATGGCGACTCGCCGCCGTAGGCTTCCGGCACCACCTGCTCGGCGATCAGTTCCTGCGTGACGCGCTCGGAGTTGGCGCCCGGCTTGTCGATCTTGTTGATGGCAACGACCAGCGGAACGCCTGCCGCCTTCGCATGCGAGATCGCTTCCTTCGTCTGCGGCATCACACCGTCGTCGGCAGCGACCACCAGGATGACGATGTCGGTGGCTTTCGCGCCGCGCGCACGCATCGCGGTAAACGCCTCGTGGCCCGGCGTGTCGAGGAAGGTGATCATGCCGCGCGGCGTCTCGACGTGGTAGGCACCGATATGCTGCGTGATGCCGCCTGCTTCGCCGGCAGCGACCTTGGCGCGACGGATGTAGTCGAGCAGCGAGGTCTTGCCGTGGTCGACGTGGCCCATGACGGTGACGACCGGCGCACGCGGCGCCAGTTCGGCATCAGCCTGCGTGCCGCCCACTTCGAGCAGCGCCTCGGGATCGTCGAGCTTGGCCGCGTGCGCGACGTGTCCCATCTCCTCGACCACGATCATCGCGGTTTCCTGGTCGAGCACCTGGTTGATCGTGACCATCTGGCCCAGCTTCATCAGGTGCTTGATGACCTCGGCGGCCTTCACCGCCATCTTGTGCGCCAGTTCGGCCACGGTGATGGTCTCCGGCACGTGGACTTCGCGCACCACGGCCTCGGTCGGCTGCTGGAAGTTGGACTCGCGATCGTCATGATGTGAATTCCGGCGTCCGCGCGGACCGGCACGCCAGCCATCGCGGCCGCCGCCGGCGGGTCCGCCGCGGGTCTTCAGGCCGCCGGGGCTGCGCTTCTTTTCATCCTGCCAGGTCGACGATACGTTGGCCGACTTGATCGACTTCTTGTCGCCGGGTTTCTTGTCGTCCTTCTTGTCGCCGGGCTTGGCCGGCGACGCGGTCGCTGGTCGATGCAGCGTGCCCTCGGCGCGCGCGGCCGGAGGCGCCGGTTCCGGCGCCTTGATGACCTTGCGCGGCTGCGCCATCATGGCCTTGATCTGCGCGACCTCGTCGGCGACGGCCTTGCGGGCGCGCTCGGAGGCGGCCGCGCGTTCCGCGGCTTCCTTCTCGCGTGCGGCCTGCGCCGCCGCGGCAGCGGCCGTCGCAGCGGCCGCCTCGACTGCCGAGGCCTCGGTCTTGGCGACTTCGGCCGCCGCCTTGGCTTCGGCCTTCGCGCGTTCGGCCTCGCGCGCCAGCTCGGCGGCACGCTCGGCCTCGAGCTGGGCGAGTTTTTCCTGCTTCTCGCGCAATTCTGCTTCCTGGCGGGCGATCAGCTCGGCCTGGCGACGCGCCTCGTCGGCGCGACGCGCGAGTTCGGCTTCATCGACCACGGGCGCGGCCGGCTGCGGCGCATCGACTTCGGTGGCGACCGGCATGTCGTCGCGCTTGACGAAGGTGCGCTTCTTCCGGACCTCGACCTGGATGGTGCGCGACTTGCCGCTCGAGTCCGCCTGCTTGATTTCGGTGGTTTCCTTGCGCGTCAGGGTGATCTTCTTCTTCTCGCCATCCGCCGCGACACCGTGGACCTTGCGCAAATGCCCGAGCAGCTTGTCCTTGTCTTCCTTGGACAGCTGATCCTCGGCCGAACTCTTCTCGACTCCCGCGTCGCGCAGCTGCCGCAGCAGCAGGTCCGCCGGCATCTTCAGCTCGGTGGCAAATTGGGCTACGTTGTTACTCGCCATTCAATCCTCTTTTCTTGTGACGCGTTGTGATGATGTTCCGACCGCTTACTTGCTCTCTGCGACACTCCAGACGCGCGCCTGCAGTGCCTTGGCGCGGTCGTCGTATTTCGCATCGATCAGCCGCATTTCATCGTCTGTCACATCTTTGAATTCTTCATCAATCAGTTGGCGCGCGCGGTCGATCGACAGCGCGAGGATCGCGCCGAACTCGTCGTACGCGAGGTTCGCGAACTGCTCGAGCGTCTTCACGCCGGCCAGTCCCAGCTTGCCGGCCGTGATGCGGTCCATGCCGTCGAGCTGGACCAGCGCCTCGTCCATGCCCTCGAGCCCCTCTTCCGACGCGATCGCCTCGGTGACGAGCGCGTCGCGGGCGCGGTTGCGCAGCTCGTTGACGGTATCTTCGTCGAACGCCTCGATCTCGAGCATCTCCTGGATTGGCACGTAGGCGATCTCTTCCAGCGTGGAGAAGCCCTCCTGCGCGAGGATGTCGGCGACTTCCTCGTCGACGTCGAGCTTTTCCATGAACAGCCCGCGGATCGCCGCCGTCTCGGAAGCGGCCTTGTCGGCCGACTCTTCGGCGGTCATGATGTTGATCTGCCAGCCCGTCAGCTCCGACGCCAGGCGCACGTTCTGGCCGCCGCGGCCGATCGCGATCGCGAGGTTCTCCTCGTCCACCACCACGTCCATCGCGTGCTTGTCCTCGTCGACGACGATCGACGACACGTTGGCCGGGGCCAGCGCGCCGATCACGAACTGCGCGGGATCGTCGGACCACAGCACGATGTCGACGCGCTCGCCGCCGAGTTCGCCGGTCACGCTCTGCACGCGCGAACCGCGCATGCCGACGCAGGTGCCGATCGGGTCGATGCGCTTGTCGCTGGTGTATACCGCGATCTTCGCGCGTACGCCCGGGTCGCGCGCCGCGGACTTGATCTGCAGCAGGCCCTGTTCGATCTCGGGAACCTCGAGCTCGAACAGCTTCATGATGAACTCGGGCGCGGTGCGCGACAGGATCACCTGTGGGCCGCGCGCATTGCGGTCGATGCGCAGGATGTAGGCGCGCACGCGGTCGCCAATGCGCAGGTTTTCCTTCGGGATCATCTGGTCGCGCGGCAGGCGCGCCTCGATCTTGCCGGACTCGACGATCGCGTCGCCGCGCTCCATGCGCTTGATCGCGCCGGTCACCAGCGCGTCGCCGCGGGCCAGGAAGTCGGCCAGGATCTGCTCGCGCTCGGCGTCACGGATGCGCTGCAGGACGACTTGTTTGGTGTCTTGCGCGAAGCGGCGGCCGAACTCGACCGACTCGATCGGCTCCTCGATGTGGTCGTCGACCTCGATGTCGTCGATCTGCTCCTTGGCTTCGAACAGCAGGATTTCCTGGTCGGGAAGCTGCAGGCCGGCTTCGTCCGGCACCACGTGCCAGCGGCGGAAGGACTCGAACTCGCCGCTGTCGCGGTCGATGGACACGCGAATGTCGACCTCGCCTTCGTAGCGTTTCTTGGTGGCCTGGGCCAGTGCGTGCTCGAGCGCGCCGAAAACGACTTCCTTGTCGACGTTCTTCTCACGCGCCAGCGCGTCGACCAGCAACAAAATTTCGCGACTCATTTACGGCTCCTGAAATCCACTTTGGGCACCAAGCGTGCCTTGTCCACTTCCGCCAGCGAAAACTCCAGCATCGCCGGCCCTTCATTTCCCTCGAATTCGAGTCTCAGCGTCTCGCCGTCGGGCTCGTGCAGCACGCCCTGGAACGACTTGCGGTTGGCCGCGCCGGGCATCGCCATGCGCAGCTTCACGACCGCCTCCTGCCCCGC
The DNA here is from genome assembly GCA_023653025.1 of Burkholderiaceae bacterium. Lineage (GTDB taxonomy): Bacteria > Pseudomonadota > Gammaproteobacteria > Burkholderiales > Burkholderiaceae_D > Pernthalerella. The sequence goes on along the minus strand of JAMNXS010000009.1, from coordinate 27,484 downwards.
GAAACGCGCGTAATCGGCCAGCTTCTTCAGCGGGCGGTCGAGCCCGGGCGACGACACTTCGAGCCGCTCGTAACTGGCGTTCTCGACGGTCAGCACATGCAGCAGCTGGTGCGTGACCTTTTCGCAATCCTCGACCGTCACCGGCCGGTCTTCTGCGGGCAGCGTGTCGATGTACACGCGAAGCAGGCCGCGCGCGGCCTGCTCGACATCGACCACCTCATACCCCAACCCGGTCACGGTTTTTTCAATCAGCGCGTGCAGCACCAGCCTTCACTCCATCCCGTTCGAATCCGCCCGATCCGTCAACCAGCGGGAGGAAAACCGCCCTCCCGAGGGCGATCGTTTCGCCAAAAAAAAAATGGGCATCTGCCCATCTTCTTATGCTCCCCGCCTGACAGGATCCGCAGCGAATCAACACGCAAGCGAATCACCGACGGCCTTGTTAAGTCCCTGATTATATTCGATCGGGCCTTGCGCTGCAACGCAAAACCCGACCGGGACGTTATCAAACAAGGAACATCGAAACTCCGTCAGCCGCGCGAGCGGCGCCGCTGGCCCATGCCAAAGCTGTCGGGCGTCCAGACGCCGACGGCGGCGGCAGCGTTCGCATTCGCGCGGCGCTGCTGCCCGCCGCGCTGCTGCGGACGGCCACCCTTGCCCGCGGTCGGGAAACCCAGCGCCGTCTGCAGCGGATCCGGCTGGCGCGGGCGCTTCGGCCCCTGTGCCGCGTTGCCATTGCGCGCGGCCGGGCCTTGCCCCGGTCCGGCGCCCTTTCCCTTGGCGGCGCCCTGGCGGGGCTTTTCCAGCCCGCTGGCGGCCATCAGGTTGCGCACCGCGTGTTCGTCAAGTTCTTCCCAGCGACCGCGCTTGAGGTTGCTCGGCAGCGTCAGCGCCCCGTAACGAGTGCGGATCAGGCGCGAGACCGTCAGGCCGACCGCCTCGAACATGCGCCGCACCTCGCGGTTGCGGCCCTCGGAGATGGTGACGCGGTACCACTTGTTGACGCCCTCGCCGCCGCCGTCGGCGATCTTGTTGAAGTTCGCCGGGCCGTCGTCGAGATCCACGCCCGACAGCAGCTTTTGGCGCATGCCCTCCTCGAGCTCGCCGAGTGTGCGCACTGCGTATTCGCGCTCGATGCCGTAGCGCGGATGCATGAGGCGGTTGGCGAGGTCGCCGGAGGTCGTGAACAGCAGCAAGCCTTCAGTATTGAAGTCGAGACGGCCGACGGCCAGCCACTTGGCCGTCTTGATGACGGGCAGGCGATCGAAGACCGTCGCGCGTCCCTCGGGATCGCTGCTGCTGACGATCTCGCCGGCCTGCTTGTGATAAACGAGCACGCGCGGCGGCTTGGTGCTGACCTTGCGCTGGATGAGCTTGCCGTTGATACGCACCTGGTCGGTCGGCAGGATGCGCTGCCCGATATGCGCCGGCTCGCCATTGACCGACACGCGGCCGGCGATGATGAGTTCTTCCATGTCGCGCCGCGAGCCGAGGCCGGCCTCGGCCAGCACCTTGTGCAGCTTGGGCGCATCGTCGTCGGCGGTCAGATCGCGGCGTGCCGGCTTCTGCTGACGGCCGCGGCCCTGCTTGTCGTCGCCGGCCACGGCCTCGTCGAAGGCACCGGAAGTCACGAGGCTGAAGATCGCGTCGGCATCGGCATCCGGCTTGCGCTGCCCCTGCTTCGCGGCGGGCCGCGCCTTGCCGTCCCGGCCCTGCCCGTTCCCCCGACCCATGTTTTGGCCCGCGTTCCGGCCCGCGCTCTGGCTTGCGCTGCGGCCCGTGTTTTGGCCCGTGTTTTGGCCCGCGTTACGTCCTTGCCGCGCCCCCGGTTCCCGGCCCGCGCCCTGGCGCTTGCCTCGGGCGCGTTCGCCCTCCTTCGCCGCGGGCTCGCCGCCGTCGGCACCGTCGTGCGGCGTGCCGTCGACACGCTCGCTGCCGCGCGCGCGCCGCAGAGATCGCGGTCCACGCACGCCGCGACGGGCGTTCTTCTTTTCCTGGCCCGGGCCGTCGGCCTCGGTCGCGGCAGCGCTCGGCGCGGCGGACTCGCCGTTATCGACGGCGGGCATCAGCGGGGTGTCATTCGGGTTGTGGACTGTCATGTTTTGCTAGGGGCTGGGTTTCGTCAGGCGCACCGGTATCGGCGCGGGCATCGCCGCCTTGGTCAGGCTGTTGTCCGGAAACCTCGTCGTCCGTTCCGGCCGGACCTCGTTCGTCAATGTCGTCAATGCCGTCGGCGCCGGCATTAACATCAACATCGACATCGACATCGACATCAACATCGACATCGACATCGATATCGACGTCAATATCGACTTCGGCGACGGCAACCGATACGGCCAGTGCGCCGGCCGCTTCGGCATCGGTGCCGACGAAGTCGATCGATGCCTGATCCAGCGTGGCTTGCAGGTTCTGCTCCATCGCTTCCATCGCGTTCTCCGGGCCGCCCGGCAGGTTCTGCTGCCCCACCTGCTGCAGCGGCGGCAACTCGTCGAGCGAAGACAGGCCGAGATCGTCAAGGAACTGCCGCGTCGTCGCCAGCAGCGCCGGACGTCCCGGCACGTCGCGATGGCCGATCACATCGACCCAGCCGCGGTCTTCCAGCATCTTGATGGTCTGCGAGTTCACCGCGACTCCGCGGATTTCCTCGATGTCGCCGCGCGTCACGGGCTGGCGGTAAGCGATGATGGCCAGTGTTTCGAGGGTCGCGCGCGTGTATCTGGGCGGCTTCTCCGGATTCATGCGGTCGAGGAAGGGCTTCATCTCGGGGCGGCTCTGGAAGCGCCAGCCGCTCGACAGACGTACCAGCTCGATGCCGCGCTCCGTCCACTCCTGCTGCAATTCTTCGAGGATCGCCTTGATCGCGTCGCTGTCGAGCGCGCCCTCCTGCTCGTCACCTTGGCCGGTGAACAATTTCTTCAGTTCATTGATCGCAATCGCCTCATGGGCACACAGCAGTGCCGTCTCGAGGACTTTTTTCGCCTCAACTGTATTCATCTACGATTCGTGAAGTGCGCGTTTGGTTGCAGTGAACAGCTCAAAATCGGGGCCTGCATCAAGGACGCCGCAGGCGAATATCCGTCGTGTGGTGATGCTGGCGAACCAGGGACCGGCTTGTGGAATTTTTTCTGTGGTCGCTGGCGTGCTGTGCGCCGGTAAGACTCGCGGATCGGCCGTGGGGCAGCAAAGCTGTGCGCTGCGCGCGGATTCGCGTTGCGCCGGATTATAGGGGAGTTCGCCGCGATTGTCATTCGCCCATCGCCCGCCGCCAAAACAAAAAGGGTCCGGGAGTAACACCGGACCCTTCTCTTTGTCTGGTTGCGGGGACAGGATTTGAACCTGTGACCTTCGGGTTATGAGCCCGACGAGCTGCCAGACTGCTCCACCCCGCGTCTGAAGAATGAAAGTATAGCGGGTATGGTCGAGCGATGCAAACACTGAATGCAGATAAATGCCCCGAGTCGCCGAATGCTACACTCGACGGCATCTTTCAATCGCGGCACTGGCTGCCGACTGCCCCTGCTAACGATGAATTTCTGCTCCGACTGCGGACAACCCGTGTCGCTCACCATGCCGGCAGACGACAACCGCCTGCGTCACGTCTGCGGCCACTGCGGCACGATCCACTACCAGAACCCGAAGATGGTCATCGGCAGCATTCCGCTTTGGATGCAGGGCGAGCAGCCGCGGCTGCTGCTGTGCCGGCGCGCGATCGAGCCGCGGCGCGGCTACTGGACGCTGCCGGCGGGCTTCATGGAAAACGAGGAGACCAGCGAAGAAGCGGCGCAACGCGAGACGCTCGAGGAAGCCGGCGCGCGCGTCGAACTGCAGGGCCTGTTCACGCTGCTGAACGTACCGCACGTGCATCAGGTTCACCTGTTCTACCGCGCCCGCCTGCTCGATCTCGACATCGAGGCGGGCACCGAGAGCCTCGAGGTGAAGCTGTTCGCCGAAGACGAGATACCGTGGGACGACATCGCCTTTCCCACCGTCTCGCACACGCTCAAGCTGTTCTTCAGCGAGTTCGCCGCCCTGCGCGAGGGCAAGCCGTTCGGCGTCCACTGCCTCGACATCCGCCGCAGCCTGGGGCGGTAGCGAGGCGGCCAGGTTGCCGGGCCGCCTCGGTCTGGCCGGTTCCGATTTTCATTGCCGCAGGGCGGATGGGGCGCAGCGACATCCGCCAGCAACGCCTCGGAGCTACCAGCAACGCCTTGGAGCTACCAGCTCACCTCGCGCTCCGGCGTCGCCGTAATCTTGTGGATCGACAGGTCGGCGCCTTCATACTCTTCTTCGGCGTCGAGGCGGATGCCGACCATTAGCTTCAGCGCGCCATAAACCACCCATCCGCCGAGCGCGGCGATGACGATGCCCAGCGCCGTGCCCGCCAGCTGCGACAGCAGCGATACGCCGCCGAGGCCGCCGAACGACTGCGCGCCGAAGATGCCGGCGGCGATCCCGCCCCAGGCGCCGCACAGTCCGTGCAGCGGCCAGACGCCCAGCACATCGTCGATCTTCCAGCGGTTCTGCGTCAGCGTGAAGAGCCAGACGAAGATGGCACCGGCAATACCGCCGGTGGCCAGCGCGCCGATCGGATGCATGAGGTCCGAGCCGGCGCAGATGGCCACCAGCCCCGCCAGCGGGCCGTTGTAGGCAAAACCCGGGTCGTTCTTGCCGAGCAGCACAGCCACCAGCGTGCCGCCGACCATGGCCATCAGCGAGTTCATCGCCACCAGCCCGTTCATCTTGTCCAGCGTCTGCGCGCTCATCACGTTGAACCCGAACCAGCCCACGGCCAGAATCCATGCGCCCAGCGCGAGAAAGGGAATGCTCGACGGCGGGTGCGCGGCCATGCCGCCGTCCTTGGTGTAGCGTCCGCGGCGCGAGCCCAGCAGGATCACGGCCGGCAGCGCCGCCCAGCCGCCCACCGCGTGCACGACGACCGAGCCGGCGAAGTCATGGAAAGGCGCGCCGAAGCTGGCCTCGAGCCACGCCTGTATGCCGAAGTTCTGGTTCCATGCGATGCCCTCGAACAGCGGATAGACGAAGCCGACCATCAGCGCCGTGGCCACCAGTTGCGGATGAAAGCGCGCCCGCTCGGCGATGCCGCCCGAGATGATGGCCGGAATGGCCGCGGCGAAAGTCAGCAAGAAGAAGAACTTCACCAGCTCGAAGCCGCTCTTCTGGGAGAGCAGCTCGGCGCTGCCGAAAAAATGGATTCCGTAGGCGATGCCGTAGCCGACGAAGAAATAGGCGATGGTCGAGATCGCGAAATCGACTAAGATTTTTACCAGCGCATTGACCTGGTTTTTCTTGCGCACCGTGCCCAGCTCGAGAAAGGCAAAGCCGGCGTGCATCGCGAGAATCATGATCGCGCCGAGCAAAATGAACAGGCTGTCCGCGCCGCTGCGGAAGGCATCCATGGTGGTCTCCCCTTTTGTGTGCAGGAAAAATGAAAAAGTCTGCCTTCAAGCAATAATTGTTCCGTTATTGTGCGCTCTGGAAAAAATTCTCAAGTAATTGATTTGATTTAAATTTTTCTTGTTGCCAAAACCTTCATGCGTCTGCCTGCACTGCGAAAGTGCATGAACAGCAACCGAATTGGTGAAGATGCCCATTCCCTGGCTTGAAGTCGATACACCCTTTCCCGACCCAGCTTCGGCCTTGTCCGAGCGGGATGGCGCCCCCGGCTTGCTGGCGGCGGGCGCCGACCTGTCTGCGGCGCGCTTGCTCGACGCCTACCGCCACGGCATCTTCCCGTGGTTTTCCGAACAGCAGCCGATACTCTGGTGGAGCACGGACCCGCGCATGGTGCTGCACACGGCCGATTTCCGTGTCTCGCGCAGCCTGCGCAAGACGCTGAAGAAGATCGACCGCAGCATGGCCGGCGGCGGCCCGTGGGAGGTGCGGTTCGACAGCGCCTTCGCGGCGGTCATGCGCGCCTGCGCGGCGCCCCGTCCCGACCAGGCCGGTACCTGGATCTCGCCGCAGATCGTCGATGGCTACGGAGAGCTGCACCGGCTCGGCCACGCGCACTCGTCCGAACTCTGGTTCGAGGGACGCCTGGTCGGCGGCGCCTACGGCGTCGGCCTCGGGCGGATGTTCTACGGCGAATCGATGTTTGCGCTGCTGCCGGACGCCTCGAAAGCAGCGCTGGCCTATCTGGTGCATTTCCTGCGCGGCGAAGGCGTGCAGATGATCGACTGCCAGCAGGAGACCTCGCATCTGGCCTCGCTCGGCGCGCGCCCGATGCCGCGCGCCGACTTCCTGCGCCGGATGCGCAGCGCGCTGGCCCAGCCGCCGATCGCCGTCTGGAAACCACGGCTGCTGGGCGACGGATTCTTCGACGGAAATGCCGGAAACAAAGCTTTGCAAGCCGCCCCGGGATCAGTGTAAATTGTTTGAATGACTCATCTTAAGGACCTGCCTTTCTCGACACTGCAGTTCTATGCGACTGCCCCCTACCCGTGCAGCTACCTCGAGCACCGGCAGGCGAGGTCGCAGGTCGCCACGCCGTCGCACCTGATCAACGCCGACGTCTACTCCGAGCTGGTCAAGAACGGCTTTCGCCGCAGCGGCATCTTCACCTACCGGCCCTACTGCGACGGCTGCCAGGCCTGCACCCCGGTGCGGGTGCGCGCTGCCGACTTCGTGCCCAACCGCAGCCAGCGCCGCGCATGGAAGCAGCATGGCGACCTCGCCACGTCGGTATCGCGCCTCGCCTATGTGCACGAGCACTACGAGCTTTACCTGCGCTACCAGTCGGTCCGTCATGCCGGCGGCGGCATGGACCAGGACAGCCGCGACCAGTACGCGCAGTTCCTGTTGCAGAGCAAGGTCAACACGCGGCTGGTCGAATTCCGCGATGCGCAGGGCACGCTGCAGATGGTCAGCATCATCGACGTGCTCGACGACGGGCTGTCGTCGGTCTATACCTTCTTCGATCCCGACCAGCCGCGAGCCAGCTACGGCACCTACAACGTGCTGTGGCAGATCGAGCAGGCGCGCCAGCTGAACATGCCCTATGTGTACCTCGGCTACTGGATCGCCGACAGCGAGAAAATGCGCTACAAGGTCAACTTCCATCCGATCGAGGCGCTGCGCCGCGGCCACTGGCAAGCGTTGGATGCCTGACTGCGATCCGTGACTGTCCGTTAGAATGGGCGGGATTTTTCCCTGAAGCCCTATCGTGTCCGAACGCCTGCTCTATTCTCTCGCCCGCCCGCTGCTGTTCTCGCTTGATCCCGAGTCTGCGCACAACCTGACCCTTCCCGCCCTGCGCACTGCCGCCAGGCTCGGTCTTGCCCAATGGCTGCCGCGCCCGGCGCCCGACCCGCGCACGGTGATGGGCCTGCGCTTTCCGAACCCGGTGGGATTGGCCGCCGGCCTCGACAAGGACGGCGCGTACATCGACGGACTCGCCGCCCTCGGCTTCGGCTTCATCGAGGTCGGCACGGTGACGCCGCGCCCGCAGCCGGGCAACCCGCAGCCGCGCATGTTCCGGCTGCCGGCCGCCGACGCGCTGATCAACCGGATGGGCTTCAACAACGGCGGCGTCGATGCCTTCGTGCGCAACGTGCAGGCTTCGCGCTTTTACCAGGAGCAGCAGGGCATCCTCGGGCTGAACATCGGAAAAAACGCCGACACCCCGATAGCGCGCGCTACCGACGATTACCTCGCCTGCCTCGACAAGGTCTATCCGTATGCGGCCTACGTGACGGTCAACATCTCGTCGCCGAACACGAAGAACCTGCGCCAGTTGCAGCAGGCATCCGAACTCGACGACCTGCTGTTCCGCCTCAAGCAGTCGCAGGCGAAGCTGGCCGACCGGCATGCGCGTTACGTGCCGGTCGTGCTGAAGATCGCGCCCGATCTCGACGATGAACAGGTCAAGGCCATCGCCGGCGCGCTGGTCCGCCACAAGATCGACGGCGTCATCGCCACCAACACGACCATCACGCGCGACGCGGTGCAGGGCCTGCCGCACGCACAGGAAACCGGCGGCCTGTCCGGCGCGCCGGTGCGCGATCTGTCGACCCAAGTCATCGCCGCACTGCACCGTGAACTCGGCGGCGCGCTGCCCGTCATCGGCGTCGGCGGCATCCTGTCCGGCGCGGATGCGAAGGCCAAGACCGACGCCGGCGCCAGCCTCGTACAGCTCTACACTGGACTGATCTATCGCGGGCCGGCACTGGTGCGCGAATGCGCAGCGGCGCTGGCCGCCTGAACACGCCCACAACAAGAACGGAGACAAGCATGGACAAGACCCGCCTCGGCGACAGCGATCTCGAGGTATCGAAGATCTGCCTCGGCACCATGACCTTCGGCGAGCAGAACACCGAAGCCGAGGGCCACAGCCAGCTCGACTACGCGCTCGAGCGCGGTGTCAACTTCATCGACACGGCCGAGATGTATCCGGTGATGCCGCGCGCCGAGACCACCGGCGCCACCGAGCGCATCATCGGCACCTGGCTGAAGAAATCCGGGCGGCGCCAAGACGTCATTGTCGCGACCAAGATCGCCGGCCCGTCGCAGATGAAATGGATACGCAACGGCGAGAACAACTTCGACCGCAAGAACCTGCGCGCGGCCATCGAAGGCAGCCTGCAACGGCTGCAGACCGACTACGTCGACCTCTACCAGCTGCACTGGCCGAGCCGCAACGTGCCCGTCTTCGGCCAGCTGTTCTTCGACCCGCAGCGCGAGCGTGCCTGCGTGCCGATCGAGGAGACGCTGGCGGCGCTGAAGGAACTGATCGACGAAGGCAAGGTGCGCCACATCGGCGTGTCGAACGAGAGCGCCTGGGGCGTGGCGGAATTCGTGCGCATCGCCGGGCAGATGGGACTGCCACGCATCGTCTCGATACAGAACGCCTACCATCTGGCGAACCGGCAATTCGAGTCCGGCACCGACGAAGCCTGCTACCGTGCCAACGTCGGTCTGCTCGCCTACAGCCCGCTGGCTTTCGGCCAGCTGACCGGCAAGTACATCGACGATCCGAAAACGCACGGTCGCCTGACGATCTTCCCGCCGAACTGGAGCCCGCGCTACCTGCGCCCGCGCGTCGTCGAGGCCACCCGCCGCTACATGAAGATCGCCGCCGACAACGGCATGAGCGTGACCGAACTGGCGCTGGCCTGGTGCTACACGCGCTGGTTCGTCGCCTCGACCATCATCGGCGCGACCAGCATCGGGCAGCTGAAGGCCGACATCGATGCGTACTCGGTGAAGCTGTCGGACGAGGTGGTGAAGGCGGTGAACGACGTACACCTCGAGTTCACGAATCCGGGGATGTGACGCGGCGCGGGTCAGGATGGCGGGCTTGGCCTTGATGAATGGCGGATTTCGCGGGATAGGACGGCGGATTTCGCTGCGCTCTATCCGCCCTACAGATCAAACATCCAGGCCCCGAGGCCCGTAGGGCGGATAGAGCGCAGCGAAATCCGCCATCTACCCACCACTCACCCGAAAACAACCGGATAGAGAATCACCCCCCACGTCACCAGCGCAAACACGAAACTGAGGAGTACTGCCGCGCTGCCGAGATCCTTCGCGTTCTTGGACAGCGAGTGCCGGTCCAGCGATACCCGGTCGACCACCGCCTCGACGGCCGAGTTCAGCAGTTCGACGACCAGCACGGCTACCAGCACGCCGATCAGCGCGAGCTTCTCGAAACGCGTCACCGGCAGCAGCAGAGCGACCACGATCCCGGGCAGCGCGATCATCACCTCCTGCCGGAATGCATGCTCGTGGCGCCACGCCGTCCGCAGCCCATCGACCGAGTAGAAGAAGGCGGAAAAGATCCGCTTGATACCGCTCTTGCTCTTGAATTCGCTGATCTGCTGGCTGTCGGACATGATTCAGGTGGAGTTTCGCTCTCGGTACAGCTCCCTGAAGGTCTTGCCCGAGGGAGCCGGCATGTCGCGATTATCCGTCCATCCGCCAGCGCCCGGCAATGAGTGGATCACTTTGCCGCTGCCGCCCCACAGTCTGAGCGCGCGGGCGGCGATTTTGGTAGCAAATCGATAAAGTGTCGGTCGCTTTGCAAAGAAGGCCCAGACCTCGAACGCCAGGTACTCGTAGCGCGGACGCAAGCCTTTCTTGAACTGCTTCTCGCGCAGCTTGCGCAGCAGGTCAGGCAGCGGGATCTTCACCGGGCACACCACATGGCACTCGCCGCACAGGGTCGAGGCCTGCGGCAGGTCCATCGCATTCTCGACGCCCACGTAGGACGGGGTCAGCACGCTGCCCATCGGGCCGGGATAGACCCAGCCATAGCTGTGGCCGCCGATCTTCTGGTACACCGGGCAGTGGTTCATGCAGGCGCCGCAGCGTATGCAGCGGAGCATTTCCTCGAACTCGGAGCCGATCAGGCCGGTGCGGCCGGCATCGACCAGCACGAAGTACATGTGCTCGGGGCCGTCGCGGTCGTCCTTGCCGCGCGGGCCGGTCAGCAGCGAGAAGTAGTTCGAGATCGACTGCCCGGTGGCCGAGCGCGGCAGCAGGCGCATCACGGTCGCGAGGTCGGCCAGCGTCGGCAGCACCTTTTCAATGCCGGTCACGACCACGTGTACCTTGGGCGGCATGATCGTGCACATGCCCTCGTTGCCCTCGTTGGTGACGACGGCGACCGAGCCGGATTCGGCGATGATGAAATTGCCGCCGGTGACGCCCATGTCGGCCGACAGGAAATGCGGGCGCAGCACCTCGCGCGCCTCGCGCGTCATTTCCGGTATGTCGGTCAGGCGCGGCTTGTTGTGCACCTTCGCGAACAGGTCGGCGATTTCTTCCTTGTCCTTGTGGACCACCGGCGCAATGATGTGCGACGGCGCCTCGTTGTCGTTGATCTGCAGGATGTACTCGCCCAGGTCGGTCTCGACCGGCGTGACACCGACGGCCTCCAGCGCGCGGTTCAGCTGCATCTCCTCGGACACCATCGATTTCGATTTGATGACCTTCTTCACGTCATGCTTCTGCGCGATCTCGACCACCAGCTTCGATGCTTCCTCGGCGGTTTGCGCATACAGCACGGTCGCGCCGCGGCGGGTCGCTTCCTGCTCGAAGGTGGCGAGCCAGACATCGAGATTCTTGATCGCGCGCATCCGGCGCTCGATGGCGGCGTCGCGCGTGCCTTCGAAATCGTCAAGCTCGGTGATGGCGCTGGCGCGCGCGGTGACGAACTTGGTCGACAGCTTCTTGAGGTTCTGCTGCAGGCGCTGGTCGGCGAGTTTCTGGCCGGCGCGCGCCTTGAAGTGCATGGACTGGACTTGCATCATGCGTCTCCTGCGAGTACCTGGGCGACATGCAGCACCCGGGTGGTGTGGTCTCCGGTGCGACGCAGCCGGCCTTCGATGTTGAGCATGCAGCCGAGATCGCCGAGCACGACGGCGCCGGCGCCGCTGTCATGGATGTGCTCGCACTTCTCATCGACGATGGCCGTCGAGATGTCGCCGTACTTGACCGCGAAAGTGCCGCCGAAGCCGCAGCACTGGCGCGCCTGCGCCATTTCCTTCAGTTCGACGCCGTCGCGCCGCGCCAGCAGCTCGCGCGGCTGGCGCTGCACGCCGAGCTCGCGCAGGCCGCAGCAGGAATCGTGATACGTCACCGTACCCTTGAACGCGCCCGGCTGCGCGGCAGGCAACGAGTCGAGCTTGACGACGGTGGCGAGGAAATCGGTGAGCTCGTAGACGCGCTCCTTGATCTTCGCGTAGCGCGCCAGCAGCGCCGGATGGCCGGCGAGGATATCGTCGTAATGCGTCCTGATGGTGCCGCCGCAGGAGCCGGACGGAATGACGATATAGTCGAAGCTCTCGAACTCGTCGAGGAACTTGGCCGCCAGTTCGCGCGCCGCGTCCTTGTTGCCGCTGCTGTAGGCCGGCTGACCGCAGCAGGTCTGGTTCTCGGGCACGACGACTTCGCAGCCCGCGGCCTCGAGCAGTTTAAGGGCGGAAAATCCGATCTCGGGACGCATGACATCCACGAGGCAAGTCACCATCAATCCAACACGCATGAAATTTCCCTGTTCCGATGCCGTTTTCAAGAACGTCAATTATCTGCCGACAGCGCCGGCATTCGAACAGCCGCGAGGGATGAAATATATTCGCCGAATGTGTGAGGTCCTTGCACGGCGGCATCGAAATCCCGACAGCGGACACTCGCTTCCGCACTGCCGGCGGCGACGCTTGCGGGCGGCTGGCTTGTAGGAGATTTTCACATTGTGGTATAACGGCGGCATTGCATCGCACCAATTCCGCCATGAAAGCCGACTCTAACGCACCCAGCGACAAGACCTCGATCCAGGTGATCGAGCGCATGATGACCCTGCTCGACGCCCTGGCGGGACATCCGGATCCCGTCAGCCTGAAGGAATTGTCGACGGCCACCGGACTCCATCCGTCGACCGCGCACCGGATCCTGAACGACATGGTGACCAAGCGTTTCGTCGATCGCGCCGAGCCGGGCACCTACCGCCTCGGGATGCGCCTGCTGGAACTGGGCAACATCGTCAAGAGCCGGCTGAACGTGCGCGAGGCGGCGCTGCCCTACATGCAGGCGCTGCACCGCAAGACGCAACAGACGGTTAACCTGTCGGTCCGGCAGAGCGACGAGATCGTCTATATCGACCGCGCCTTTTCCGAACGCTCCGGGATGCAGGTCGTGCGTGCCATCGGCGGCCGCGCGCCGCTGCACCTGACTTCGGTCGGCAAGCTGTTTCTGTCGGTTGACGATGCGAAGGCCGTGCGCTCGTATGCGACCCGCACCGGACTGGCCGGCCACAACCGCAATTCGATCACCGACCTCGCCAAGCTGGAACGCGAATTGTCGCTGGTGCGCGCGCGCGGCTATGCGCGCGACAACGAAGAGCTGGAACTGGGTGTGCGCTGCATGGCCGCCGGGATTCGCGACGACGCCGGCCGGCTGATCGCCGGCTTGTCGATTTCGGCGCCGGTCGATCGCCTGCGGGACGAGTGGCTGGAAGACCTGATCGCCACGGCCACCGACATTTCGTCGGTGCTGGGCTACCGGCCGGCCGAGATAGCCTGAGCGTTCAGCTGCGCTTGGCGCTGCGCTCCGACATCGCCGAGGCGCCGCGGTTCTCGAGCCACTTGCGGATGCGGCTGGCGTCGGCCAGACGCGACTGCTTGCTCTTGGAGTCGAGAAAGATCATGACGACCGGGCGGCCCGATACATGCACCTGCATCACCAGGCAGCGGCCGGCCTCGGAGATGTAGCCGGTCTTCTGCAGGCCGATCTCCCAGTCCGGCTTTTCGATCAGGCCATTCGAATTGCGGTACTCGAGCGTGCGACCGCCCGGATCGACCGCGTAGCGGCTGTCGGTCGAGAACTGGCGGATCAGCGGATGCTGGTAGCCAGCGACCACCAGCTTGGCGAGGTCGCGCGCGCTGGAGACGTTGGCGCTGCTCAGTCCGGTCGCATCGGCGAAATGCGAGCTGCCCATGCCGAGTTCCTGCGCCTTGGCGTTCATGGCGCCAACGAAGGCTCGTATGCCGCCCGGATAGTGCCGGCCGAGCGCGGAGGCGGCGCGGTTTTCGGAGCTCATCAGCGCGATGTGCAGCATGTTGGCACGCGACAGCTGGGAGCCGATGCGCAGGCGCGAGTGGCTGAACTTCTCGCGGTCGACGTCTTCCTCGGTCACGGTCAGCATCTCGTCGAGGTCCTGGTTCGCCTCCACCACGACCAGGCTGGTCATCAGCTTCGTGATCGACGCGATCGGCAGCGCGACGCTGGCGTTCTTCTCGAACAACACTTCGTTGGTGGACTGGTCGAGCACCAGCGCGACACTGGAGTTGAGGTCGAGCGGATCGCGGGTCAGGTGCAGGCCGGCGAGATCGCCCGCGGTCAGCATCGGTGGCACGCCGGCCAGCGCCGATGCGTAGGCCACGCGCTGAATCGATGCCTTGCGCTTGCCGCCGGACAGGTGGGCGCGCATCGCGCGCGGCTTGCGCGCGTCGGCCACGGCTTTCATGGACCGGCCCTTCTTCGCCTGCGACACCTTCTTGCCGACGGCAGCCGGCTCAGCCTTCTGCGAACGGGCAGCATGCGCCGCCGGCAGCATGACTACCGTAGCCAATGCGACAACCAGCACCTTGAGAGAAAACCCGCGCATCCACATCCCCGAAATTGATGCCTGAAAATTGCTTGCAGTGTAGCAAAAACATGAAATTTCGCAAGCAAATGAGGGAGTTAGAAGCCATAATTAAACAGGTTTATTACCCCTTATTACACTGGCTCAATGTTTTCTATCAACTAAGTTACGCAAGTTCAAAGCGCCTGCGCAATAGCTTTCCCCAAGTCAATAGTCGTCCCTTTTCCGCCCATGTCAGGGGTCAGCGGCGCGTCGCGGGGACCGGCTTCCAGCACCCGTTCAATGGCCGACACGATGGCCGCAGCCGCGTCAGCATGGCCGAAATGTTCGAGCATCATCGCCGCCGACCAGATCTGCCCGACCGGATTGGCGATGCCCTTGCCCGCGATGTCCGGCGCAGAGCCGTGCACGGGTTCGAACAGCGATGGCCACTGCCCTTCCGGATTGATGTTGGCCGACGGCGCGATCGCGATCGTTCCGGTGCAGGCCGGGCCGAGGTCGGACAGGATGTCGCCGAACAGATTGGAGGCGACGACCACGTCGAACCAGTCCGGGTGCCGCACGAAATGCGCGCACAGGATGTCGATGTGGTACTTGTCGCAAACCACGTCCGGGTAGGCCGGCGCCATCTGCGCCACGCGCTCGTCCCAGTACGGCATCGTGATCGAGATGCCGTTCGACTTGGTGGCCGAAGTCAGGTGTCGCTTTGGGCGCTTGCGCGCGAGTTCGAACGCGAAATTCAGAATGCGGTCGGTGCCCGCGCGCGAGAACACGCTCTGCTGGAACACCACCTCGCGCGGCGTGCCCTCGTACATGCGGCCGCCGACCGACGAATACTCGCCCTCGGTATTCTCGCGCACGACCACGAAATCGATGTCGCCCGGCCGGCGCCCGGCCAGCGGCGACGGCACGCCCGGCATCAGGCGGCAGGGCCGCAGGTTCACGTACTGGTCGAACTCGCGGCGGAACTTCAGCAGCGAGCCCCAGAGCGACACATGGTCGGGCACGGTGGCCGGCCAGCCAACGGCGCCGAAGAAAATCGCGTCCTTCGGTGCCAGCTGATCCTTCCAGTCGTCCGGCATCATCTGGCCGTGACGGGCGAAGTAGTCGCAGTTCGCGAAATCGACATGCTCGGCATCGATGGCGATGCCGAACCTGCGCGCCGCCTCGTCGAGCACGCGCAGCCCCTCGGGCATGACTTCCTTGCCGATGCCGTCGCCGGCAATCACCGCAATAGTCTTCATGGCGTCAGTCGAGAAAGCGGGCGAATTCCGACACCGGCGCGCGCTCGGTGGCCAGCGTGTTCTCGACTTTCGACCCGTCCGCATGGCCGAGCGCCATGCCGCAGACCAGCTGCTCGCCGTCCGGAATCTGCAGCGTGTCGGCGATCACGCGATGGAACTGCGTGAACGCCGCCTGCGGGCAGGTGTCGAGCCCGCGCGCGCGCGCGGCGACCATCACGCTCTGCAGGAACATGCCGTAGTCGAGCCACGAGCCCTGCTCCATCACGCGATCGATGGTGAAGATCAGCCCGACTGGCGCATCGAAAAACGCATAGTTGCGCCCGTGCTGAGCCTGCATGCCGGCCTTGTTGTCGCGCGTGAGGCCGAGTAGCGCGTACAGGTCCCAGCCGACCTTGCGCCGCCGGTCGACGTAGGGCGATACCCATTCGCGCGGGTAGTAGTCATACTCTTCCTTGTGCTGCGCGGCCTGCTGCGGATCGAGGTAGGCGTCGAGTATGCGCTGCGACAGCCGCTGCCGGATCTCGCCGGTCAGCACATAGACCTTCCAAGGCTGCGTGTTCGAGCCCGACGGTGCCCGCGAGGCGACCGACAAGATGGCCTCGATATCCGCGCGCGCGACCGGCGTCGGCAGGAAGGCGCGGACCGAGCGGCGCGAGGTGATGGCGTTATCGACGGCGTGTTGTTCTGGTGTCGTGATCATGGGTTGGACAGGAGGGTTTGCAGAAGTGCCCGGGCAGGCGCAGGAACCGGCGTCGGCTTGCGCGTGATGCGGTCGACGTAGACATGGATGAAGTGGCCCTGGGCCGAGACCGTGTCGTCGTCGCCGCGGAAGATGCCAACCTCGTAGCGGACACTGCTCTCGCCGAGCCGCGTCACGCACAAGCCGGCGGTGACGGGCTCGGGGAATGCGATCGACGAGAAGTAGTTGCAGTGCGTCTCGACCACCAGACCGATTGCCTCGCCGGCATGAATATCGAGCGTGCCGCGGGCAATCAGGAACTGGTTCACGACGGTGTCGAACCACTGGTAGTAGACGACATTGTTCACATGACCGTAGGCATCGTTGTCGGCCCAGCGCGTGGTGATCGGATGGAAGTGACGAAAATGGGATCGGGTCTTCGGACTGTCTCTCATGATGTTCTGCTGTTGTTCCGGTTTTGTCCTGCTTTTGTTCAGCTCTAGCTGCGGCCTTGCTCCGCCTGCTTTGCGGTCACTTCTTCACGACGAAGGCCACGCCGGCCACCGCCAGCAGCATGCCCGCCAGCCCAGGCAGGCCGAAGCGCTCGCCGAACATCAGCCATGCGATCAGCGCCGTGACCGGCGGCGTCAGGTACATCAGGCTGGACACGTGAGTCGCGGCATTCTTGCGGATCAGCGAGAACAGCAGGAACATCGCGCCGATCGACAGCGCCAGCACCGACCAGCCGAGCGCCAGCAGGAAATCCGTCGTCCATTGTACTGTGCTGAAATCCGGCGTCAGCCCCTCGAGCCAGATGGCCAGCGGCAGCGTAATGACAGCCGAGGCCGTGAACTGTATCGCCGCCCCTGTCCGCAGGTCGAAGCGCGAGCAGAAACGCTTCTGGTACATCGTGCCGGCCGTGATCGACAGCAGCGCGAACACGCACAGCGATACATTGAGCACCGAGCTGCCGTCGGGCGTCAGCTTCTCCATCACGACCAGTGCAACGCCGGCCAGTCCCAGCAGCAGCCCGATCCACTGCCGCGGGCGTACCGGTTCGCCGACCAGCGGCGCGGCAAAACCGGTCAGCAGCGGCTGCAGGCCGACGATCAGCGCCGACAGCCCGGCCGGCATGCCGAGCTTGATCGCGCACCAGACGCCCGACAGGTAACCGGCTTGCACCAGCACGCCGGCGACCGCGATATGCACGGCTTGGCCATGCGGCCACGGCGCGCGCATCACGGCCAGCGCCGGCAGCAGCAGCGCGAGCACACCGAGGTAGCGCAGCAGCAGGAAGGTCAGTGCCGGCGCATAGGGCAGGCCAAACTTGGCGACGATGAAGCCGGTGCTCCAGATCAGCACGAACAGCAGCGGCATCGCCGCCTCGGCCAGCGGCGCGCGCAGGGCGGTATCGCTGTCGCTCATGCGCCCTCCCGGCGGCAATAGCCGGCGGCAATGCCGATCGTTTGCAGGTGGATGGCCACGGTGTCGTCGATCACACGGCCGTAGCCGCCGGCCATCGCAATCGCAACCGGCAGCCCGCGTACGCGCGCCGTGTCGAGCACGCGCCGGTCGCGCTGCGCGAGCCCGTCGGCGCTCAGCTTCAGCCGCCCGAGGCGATCGCCTTCGTGCGGGTCGGCGCCGGCCAGGTAGATGATCAGTTGCGGATCGAAGCGCGCGAACAGCGTGTCGATCGCAGCATCGAGATGCCCGAGGTAGGCCGCATCGTCGGTGCCGTCGGGCAGCGCGATGTCGAGGTCGCTGCGCGCCTTGTCGAACGGGTAGTTGTTTTCGCCATGCAGCGACAAGGTAAAGACCGAGTCGTCGTTCGCGAGAATGGCCGCAGTGCCGTTACCCTGATGGACGTCGAGATCGACGATGGCCACGCGCGTCGCGCGCCGCTCGGCCTGCATCAGCCGCGCCGCGATGGCCGCGTCATTGAAGACGCAGAAGCCCTCGCCGCGGTCCGCATGCGCATGATGGGTGCCGCCGGCGAGATTGACCGCCACGCCGTCGACGAACGCGGCGCGGCAGGCGGCAATGGTCGCGCCCGACGAGCGCCGAGAACGCTCGACCATCGCCGGCGACCACGGAAAGCCGATCGCGCGCTGCTCGTCGGCCGACAACGCGCCGCTGACCACCCGATGGATGTAATGCGGATGATGGGCTAGCGCCAGCACGCCGTCGGTGGTGTGCGGGGCTTCGTCGAACACGACCTGCGGCAGCGTGCGTGCGACCGCATCGCGCAGCATCCGGTATTTGCGCATGGGAAAGCGATGCCCTTCCGGCAAGGGCAGCACGAAGCGGTCGCTGTAGTAGGCCTTCACTGTCAGCAAATCCCAAGTTCGGTCTCGAATACGACTGGCGAGCGGGCCGGAAAACGGGGCTCGAATAATGTCATCGGACTCATCGCCATCGATTGATGCATCGCAATATTTTTACTTGACAGGACACCACTCCGACCTCAATATGCACGACTGCTGCATCGCACCATAAAGAACTCACCGGCACCCCACCCTTCCGCACAACGAGGAGATTCCATGCTTACTTCGCACGAACAGTTCACCGCCGCCGCCCGCGCCCAGCTCGAATCGCAACTGCAGCTGGCGACCGCCGTCACCGACTCGATGATCGGCAACATGGAGAAGGTCATCGGCCTGAACATGCAGGCGGCCAAGGCCAGCCTCGAGCAATCGGTCGGCAATGTCCAGCAACTGCTGACGGTCAAGGATCCGCAGGAATTTTTCACGCTGTCGTCTAGCCAGTCGCAGCCGCACGCCGACATCGTGCTCACCTACGCACGCCATTTCGCCAGCATCGCGACCAACACGCAGGTCGAACTGGCCCAGGCCGCCGAGTCGCAGGTGACCGAGAGCAGCCGCCAACTGGTCTCGCTGCTCGACAGCGTCGGCAAGGTCGCGCCGGCCGGTTCCGACACCGCCCTCTCGGTGATGAAGTCGGCCATCGACAACGTCAGCTCGGGCTACGCGCAAATGAACCGCAGCGCCAAGGTCGCCATCGAGGCGATGGAGCACAACATGAACGCCGCCAGCACGCAGCTGAACCAGCTCGCCGCCAAGCCTGCAGCCCGCACAAAAAAATAAGTCGCCACTCCGCAGCAGCAGGCCGGCCGGGATCTCCCCGCCGGCCTTTTTCTTTGTGATGGGCGTTTATCGAACGACGCTTCGCTATAATTCCGCTCGCATGATAAACACTTAACGACTTTCTCTCAGATGCAGGCTTTTTTTATTTTCGGAAGCGGGGCTTGTGGCCGATGCGCTGGCCAATGCGCCGGCGAGCGCGCCGGCGCCTCCGTTTGATCCGATGAGCGGCCTGCAACTACTGTCCATCGGCCTGTCGGCCGCGCTGTACTTCAGCTTCTTTCATCTGAACGACTGGCTGTTCCGGACACTGGAACTGCATGCCGGGGCCAACTGGATTTTCCTGCCTGCTGGCGTGCGGCTGCTGTGCACGCTGCTGTTCGCCGGCGAAGGCGCGCTGGGCCTGCTGCTGGCGTCGTTGCTGATCGTCGTGCTGCACTTCGGCGGCACGATGGACTGGCTGACCGGCCTGGTCACCGCCCTCATCTCGTCCGGCGCACCCTACCTCGTCTACCGCATCGCACGCCAATTGGGCATGCCGGCCACGCTGCAGCGCCTGACTGCCGGCCGCCTGAGCCTGCTCGCGCTGGCCTATGCGTTTACGAGCGCGAGCCTGCACTCACTGTGGTTCGCGCTGCGCGGGCACTTTCCTGACATGATGCAGGGCTTCGTGACCATGTTCATCGGCGACCTGGCCGGCACGCTGATCATCGTCTACGCGATGAAGATCGTGCTGGCCGCGTTCCGCCGCAGGCCGGGCCAACTGAGCGGCTGACGCAATGATGGATACGATGACAGAGCTCCGTGCGCGAAGCGCCGGGAACGCCGGCAACGCCAGCGCCCATTCCGCATCCCACCTGCTGGCCACGCTCGAGCTTGGCTTCGGGCGCGACGGCGACACCTCGCGCCTCGTTCACCGCGCGCACTTCGGGCCGCTGCGCGTGCAGAAGGCGCTGTACCCGGAAGGCCCGAGCGCCTGCCACGCGATCATCGTGCATCCGCCGGGCGGCGTCGTCGGCGGCGACGAACTGCGCATCGCGGCCGAGGTCGGCCCGGACGCGCATGCAGTGCTGTCGACGCCGGGCGCGGCCAAGTGGTACCGCGCCAATGGCCAGGTCTCGACCCAGCATCTCGAGCTGCGGGTGCAGGCCGGCGCCGTGCTCGAATGGATGCCGCAGGAAACGATTTTTTTCAACGAAGCGGACGTGGAGCTCGACAGTAGAGTGCGGCTGGCCGGCGATGCGCGCTATCTCGGTTGCGAGATCCTGTGCTTCGGCCGCAGCGCGCATGGCGAGCGCTTCGAGCGCGGCCGCGTGCGCCAGCGGCTGCGCATCGAACGCGATGGCCGGCCGCTGTGGCTGGAACAGGGCACGCTGGCCGGCGGCAGCGCGGCGATGGACAGCCCGCTCGGCCTCGCCGGCCAGACCGTCTGCGGCAGCCTGGTCGCCGTCGGCGCGACGCTGGGCAGCAAGGGCATGGCCGCGCTGCGTGCCGCCTGCCGGGAGGCGGCCGCCGGCCACGGCAGCACCGGCGCGACGCAAATGAAATCCGTGGTCCTCGTGCGCTACCTCGGCCACTCGTCCGAGGCCGCGCGCCATGCGATGCTGGCGGCGTGGCAGCAATTGCGGCCGGCCCTGATCGGGCGCGCGGCGCCCGAGCTGCGCATCTGGCATACCTGAACAACCGACAAGACCAACCCAAGGACCGTCCCATGGAACTGACGCCCAGAGAAAAGGACAAGCTGCTGATCTTTACCGCAGCGCTGCTGGCCGAGCGCCGCCGCGCGCGCGGCCTGAAACTCAACTACCCGGAGGCGGTCGCGCTGATCACGGCCGCCATCATGGAAGGCGCGCGCGACGGCAAAACCGTCGCCGAGCTGATGTCCGAGGGCACGCGCATCCTCACCCGCGCCGACGTGATGGACGGCGTGCCCGAGATGATCCCCGACATCCAGGTCGAGGCCACCTTCCCCGACGGCACCAAGCTCGTCACCGTCCATCAACCCATTCCCTGACCGACGGAGCAGCCCATGATTCCCGGCGAAATGTTCATCGAGGACGGCGACATCGAACTCAATGTCGGCCGCCCGACCGCGACCGTGAAGGTCGCCAACAGCGGCGACCGCCCGATCCAGGTCGGCTCGCATTTCCACTTTTACGAGACCAATCCGGCGCTGCAGTTCGAGCGCCGGCTGGCCTACGGCATGCGGCTCAACATCGCGGCCGGTACCGCGGTGCGCTTCGAGCCCGGGCAGGAGCGCACGGTCGAGCTCGTCGCGCTGGCCGGCGAGCGCAAGGTCTACGGCTTCAACGGCAAGGTAATGGGCCGGCTGAAGGAGGGCAAGCAATGAGCAAAATCTCCCGCAAGGCCTATGCCGAGATGTTCGGCCCCACCACCGGCGACCGAGTGCGGCTGGCCGATACCGAACTCATGATCGAGGTCGAGAAGGACTACACGATCCATGGCGAGGAAGTGAAATTTGGCGGCGGCAAGGTGATCCGCGACGGCATGGGCCAGTCGCAGCTGCCACACCGCGACGTGATGGATACCGTCATCACCAACGCGCTGATCCTCGACCACTGGGGCATCGTCAAGGCCGACATCGGCATCAAGGCCGGCCGCATCGCCGGCGTCGGCAAGGCCGGCAACCCGGACATCCAGCCGGGCGTGACGATGGCCATCGGCGGCGCGACCGAGATCATTGCCGGCGAGGGCATGATAGTGACCGCCGGCGGCATCGATACGCACATTCATTTCATCTGCCCGCAGCAGATCGAGGAAGCGCTGACCTCGGGCGTGACCACGATGATCGGCGGCGGCACCGGGCCGGCCGTCGGCACCGCGGCGACCACCTGCACGCCGGGGCCGTGGCACATCCATTCGATGCTGTCGGCCGCCGACGCCTTCCCGATGAACCTCGGCTTCCTCGGCAAGGGCAATGTCAGCCTGCCGCTGCCGCTGGAGGAACAGGTGCGCGCCGGCGCGATCGGCATGAAGCTGCACGAAGACTGGGGCTCGACACCGGCGGCGATCGACAACTGCCTCTCCGTGGCCGACCGGATGGACATCCAGGTCGCCATCCACACCGACACGCTGAACGAGGGCGGCTTTCTCGAGCACACGCTGGCTGCCTTCAAGGACCGCACCATCCATACCTTCCATACCGAGGGCGCCGGCGGCGGCCATGCGCCGGACATCATCGCCGCGGTCGGCCAGTCCAACGTGCTGCCGTCGTCCACCAACCCGACGCGTCCATATACGGTCAACACGCTCGACGAACACCTCGACATGCTGATGGTCTGCCATCACCTCGACCCGGCCATCACCGAGGACATCGCGTTCGCCGAATCCCGCATCCGGCGCGAGACCATCGCCGCCGAGGACATCCTGCACGACCTCGGCGCGATCTCGATGATGTCATCCGATTCGCAGGCCATGGGCCGCGTCGGCGAAGTGATCCTGCGCACCTGGCAGACCGCACACAAGATGAAGGTGCAGCGCGGCGCGCTGCCGGAGGACTCGTCGCGCAACGACAACTTCCGCGCGAAGCGCTACATCGCGAAGTACACGATCAATCCGGCGATCACGCACGG
Source organism: Burkholderiaceae bacterium (assembly GCA_023653025.1). GTDB lineage: Bacteria > Pseudomonadota > Gammaproteobacteria > Burkholderiales > Burkholderiaceae_D > Pernthalerella. The sequence continues at coordinate 4,766 of JAMNXS010000009.1, read as the reverse complement.
CATCTCGCACATGGTCGGCTCGATCGAGGTCGGCAAGCTGGCCGATCTCGTGGTCTGGCGGCCGGCCTTCTTCGGCGTCAAGCCGCAGCTGGTGCTCAAGAGCGGCATGATCGCCGCCGCGCAAATGGGCGACCCGAACGCCTCGATACCGACGCCGCAGCCGGTGCACATGCGGATGATGTTCGGTGCCTACGGCGGCGGCCTGAAGACTTCGTTCACCTTCGTCTCGCAGGCCGCCTTTGATGCCGGCATCGGCGAGCAGCTCAAGCTGAACAAGCCGGTCGCCGTCGTGAAAAACATGCGCCATCTGCGCAAGGCCGACATGATCCACAACGGCTATGCGCCGGTGATGGAAGTCGATACCGAGACCTACGAAGTGCGCGCCGACGGGCAGTTGCTCGTCTGCGAGCCGGCCAAGGTGCTGCCGATGGCGCAGAGGTATTTCCTGTTTTAACGCGGAGCGTGGATCCCAGTGTGAGCTGGGGTGACGATTCAGAGATCGACAGCTTTTTAAACGTCATTCCAGCGCAAGCTGGAATCCACGCCTGCTCATCCACCGACCCAACCATGCTCACCCTCCACACCAAAGTAGACCACGCAGAAACCATCGACGCCGAACTCGTCCTGCCCTACGAACTGCGCGAAAAGAGCCGCCTGCGTGCCGCCCTCGCGTCGGGCGAGGAAGTCGCGGTACTGACCGTGCGCGGCACCGTGCTGCGCGACGGCGACCTGCTCAAGGGCGACGATGGCCGCATCGTCATCGTGAGAGCCGCCGCCGAAGCGACCTACCGCGTCGAATGCGCGTCGCCGCAGGCGCTGCTGCGTTGCGCCTTCCACCTCGGCAACCGGCACACGCAGGCGCAGATCGGCGACGGTTGGCTGCGCATCCGCAAGGACATCGTGCTACGCGACATGCTGGCCGGTCTCGGTGCGCAGGTTATCGACGAGCAGGCGCCGTTCGAGCCGGAGTCGGGCGCGTATTCGGCCGGATTCGGCGGCGGCCATCACCACCATGACGGCCACCACAACCCGCTGGCGCCGATACCGCTGCGGCAAAAGATCCACCGTCCGGGCGACGCGCAGTGAACGACCGCTCGAACCTGCCGGCGGCGTCGCTGCTGCATCTGCTGCAGATCTGCAGCCCGTCGCTGCCGGTCGGCGCGTACAGCTACTCGCAGGGTCTGGAGGCGGCGATGGAAAGCGGCCTCGTCAGCGACGAGGCGAGCGCGCGCGCCTGGATCGTCGACATGCTGGCGCAGGTGGTCGCCCGCTTCGAAGCGCCGGTCGCGTGGCGGCTGCTGCACGCCTTCAACAGGGGTGATGCCGAAGCCGTGAGCCGCTGGACGGCACTGTTCATCGCCTCGCGCGACAGCGCCGAATTCCGCGCCGAAACCATACAGATGGGCTATTCGCTCGGCAAACTGCTGCCCGAGCTGACGCCGCATCGCACCGAAGTGCTGGAACTGCTGGCTGCGCAGCGCGAGCTGCCGTTCCCGACGGCCCTTGCCGCCGCCGCGGTGGCACTCGATGTGCCGTCCGAGGAGGCGCTGCTCGGCCTACTGTTCTCGTGGGCCGAGAACCAGGTGCTCGCCTGTGTAAAATCAGTGCCGCTGGGGCAGGTCGCCGGCCAGCGGCTGCTGCTGTCGCTGCGCGCGCCCATCGAGGCCGCCGCCGCCGTCGCGATGGCGCTCGACGACGACGAGCTGTCCAACTGGTCGCCCGGGCTGCAATTGCTGTCGATGCAGCACGAGGTGCAATACTCGCGGCTCTACCGCTCCTGACTCAACGACGGAAACTCCTACTCATGACATCATCGAATCCCCTGCGCGTTGGCATCGGCGGCCCGGTCGGCTCCGGCAAGACGGCGCTGTGCGAAATGCTGTGCAAGAAGATGCGCGATCACTACGACATGGCCGTGATCACGAACGACATCTACACCAAGGAAGACATGGAGATCCTGCTGCGCGCCGATGCGCTGCCGGCCGAGCGCCTGATGGGCGTGGAGACCGGCGGCTGTCCGCACACCGCGATCCGCGAAGACGCGTCGATCAACCTCGAGGCGATCGCGCGCATGAGCGCCGATTTTCCCGACCTCGACCTGATCCTGGTCGAATCCGGCGGCGACAACCTTGCCGCCACCTTCAGCCCCGAACTGTCGGACCTGACGATCTACGTGATCGACGTGGCCGGCGGCGAGAAGATACCGCGCAAGGGCGGCCCCGGCATCACCCGCTCCGACCTGCTGATCATCAACAAGACCGACCTCGCGCCGCATGTCGGCGCAAACCTCGACATCATGGCGGCCGACGCGAAGCAGCAGCGCGGGGACCGGCCGTTCGTGTTCACCAACCTGCGCAAGGGCGAAGGCGTGGATCAGGTGATAGCGTTCATTCGCCGGCAGGGGCTGCTGGACGAGGGGAAGTAAGGGTCGGGAGTGACGGCGGATTTCGCCTGCGGCTCTATCCGCCCTACGTTGCCGGACAGCCTGCAGGGCGGGTAGAGCCGAAGGTTTCGACAAACCCGCCAGCAAATCAGGTAGCCGCGTACTCCTGCCGCAACCGATCGAGCCCCTCGGTCATCCTCGCATACGCCAGTTCGACCCGCGCCGGCTCGCCCTTGACGCCCAGCTCGATCTGCCGCCGCTTGCCGCCTTCGGCCACGCTCGGCAGGCTGAACACTTTCACGCCGGCGAATTCGGCTTCGATGGCTTCCATCAGCGGCGTCAGCGTCGATTCGATGCCGTCGTAGACGATGACGGATTTCTCCAGATGCGGCACCGCATGAAACAGCGACGAATGATGGGTATCGAGCGCCCACGCCATCATCGGCGCGGCCATCACCGGGAAACCCGGCACGAAGTAATGCGCGCCGCCGTCGCCGTTGCGCAGCGAGAAGCCGGGGATCTTGTTGTACGGATTGGGGATGATGCCAGCGCCGACCGGAAACTCGCCCATCTTGAGGCGGTGCAGGTTCTCCGCCGATTCGAGGTCGGCTTTCTGCGGATCGCCGTCGGCCATTTCGACGATGCGCTGCCGGATCAGCGTCTTCGCCTCCGGGTGCAGGGCCAGCGGCACGCCCAGCGCAGTGGCGGCGCACTGGCGCGTGTGGTCGTCCGGCGTCGCGCCGATGCCGCCGCAGGAGAACACGATGTCATCGCTGGCCAGCGAGCGTCGGAGCGTTGCGGCGATGCGCGCGGGATCGTCACCGATGTACTCGGCCCAGCCGAGCGAAAGGCCGCGCTCGGCGAGCAGTTCGATGATCTTTGCCAGATGCTTGTCGGTGCGGCGGCCGGACAGGATTTCGTCGCCGATGATGATGATGCCGAATGCCATGGGGTCTTCTCTTGTCGGTCTAGGGAATGTCGATGGTGCGCTCCGCCTCCGGCGGCGTCGCAGCCGGAGGCGTGCTGCGCAGCCGCGCCAGCGCCTCGAGGCAGTAGTACTGGAACCACAGTCCGCTAAAGACGAAGATCAGCAGGTAGAGCCAGATCGCGACGGCGGCGAGGATGGGAAAGAAAATCACCGACATCACGCCGCCCAGCCACAACAGGCCAGGTGCGGCGCCGAGGCTGCCGGAGGCGATGCCGATGACGAGTAGCGGCCAACGCTCATGCAGCATGATGCGGCTGCGCTCGTCGGCGTCGGCGTAGTCGGCCAGCGCATCGTAGCTCATCACGCGGCAGGCCAGCCAGCCCCAGAGCACCGGCTGCACGAACAGCGCGAACAGCGGAATCAGGTTCAGCGGTAGCGTCAGCAGCCAGATCACGATGAACACGAAAAACGACGACAGCGATACCCACAAGCTGCCGGCGAACGAGCCACCGCGCCGCAATTCCAGTTGCGGATACTGGCGCAGTCCGACATGGCGGGCAATCGCCGGCATCGCCATCGACCCGACGAGCACGAGCGCGGTGACGATCATGAACGGCAGCAGCAGCCACATCGCCAGCAGCGGGACGATGATCGCGCGCACCGACGACAAGCCCATCGCGTCGAGCATCTCACCTGCCGTGCGGAAGAGCCCGTAATCGGCGAACCACGCATGCAGCTGGTCGATCAGGGGCTGCAGGCCGGTCCACAGCGCAATGCCCCACAGGACGAGCGCGACGACGAAAGGCAGCAGCGTCAAGAGCAGCATGCGCGGATGCAGTTGCGCAATGAGCGCGCGGTAGAGCGATGTGATGAGCGAGGGCATGGCGTCCGGAGGTGGTGCCGCGATTATAAGAGGCTGCGCGGTGTCGCGGCTTGCGATGTTGCAGCGGGTGCTCGCCTGCCGGCCGCTCCGGGATGACCGCCGCTGCTAGAATGGCCGCCTCGTTCATTCACAGCAAAGGATTTCATCATGTCCCTGACCATGACCTCGACCGGCCTCCAGTACGAAGACCTGACCGCCGGCGACGGCGATGAGGCCAAGGCGGGCAGCTATGTCAGCGTCCACTACACCGGCTGGCTGCAGAACCCGGACGGCAGCCAGGGCCAGAAATTCGACTCCAGTGTCGATCGCAACGAGCCCTTCGAGTTTCCGCTCGGCGCCGGCCACGTGATCCAGGGCTGGGACCAGGGCGTGCAGGGAATGAAGGTCGGCGGCAAGCGCCGTCTGGTGATTCCGTCGGCGCTCGGTTACGGCGCGCGCGGCGCGGGCGGCGTGATTCCGCCGCATGCGACGCTGATTTTCGATGTGGAATTGCTGGGGGTCTGATTTGCGGGGGCGGATGACGCGGCGGATTTCGCCTGCGGCTCTATCCGCCCTACGCTGAAAATGGCGTT
>JAMNXS010000008.1 GCA_023653025.1 Burkholderiaceae bacterium | reverse complement strand
GGCCCGCGCCTTCTGCGTTCCATGCGCATGGCCGTTGACGCCGCCCGCTTCCATCGACCGCGCCATCGCCTCGCCGGCTGCATGGGCGGCGTTTTCCACATTGCTGCGGGCGACCATCATGTTCTGATTTGCCAGCCGCGTCGCCTCGCGGAAGGCCTGCTCCCAGACCGAGATCATGCCGGACAACGGGTGGCTCATCAGATTCTGCGCCTGGACCTGCGCCTGCGCCTGAGCCTGCGCCCCTCCGGCGGCGGGCTGCCGTGATGCATCGTCGGCCTCGCTGGCGGCCGTGGCGCTCATCCTGTCCATGTAATTGCGGATCGACCTGCCGAACTCGGCCTGCATCTCGACCATCGCGGCCATGATCTGCTGCTGGCAGAGCATCGCTTTTTCAGGGCGCGCGGCAATGGCCACCCGCAGGTCGGCCATTTTTCCGGGGTCGCGCATGTCGGCGACGGCGCGAGCGAATTTCAGTTGCCCATCGACCGCCTGGTGCGTCACGTCCAGCATCGCCCGGTCGATTTTTTCCGTGCCGGAGAAGACGGCGTCAGCGAGGTGAATGGAAGCGTCCAGCTGGTACTGCACGATATCGACCACCATGGTGTGCTGCATTCTGGGCATCTTGCTGCTCCTTCGGATTCTGTAGAACGATGGATTGAGACGGCTGTCCGGGCCAGTTTGTCATCCGAAAAAGCCCCCTCTTTGACATCGCACAAAGCCGCTCGTGCGCCTTGCGTGCGCCTTGCGTGCGCCTTGGACAGCCGCCGCAGCGCGGCCGCGCCGGCGGCTGCCCGCGCCGCTCTGCGCCAGCGCCTCTACGCCGAATTGCCGGATTGCCGAAGCGGCATCTTGTCCGTCGTCAGCCTGTCGCGACAGTCAGTCTGACTGCGGTCAGGGAATGCGCCGCGGGTATAATACGGCGCGGCAAGCAAGGCCTTGCCCCGATGGCGCCTTGCGGCGCTCGTCGGCTGTCACTGCCGGGACCGTATGCCTACACACCAAGCCAGGAAACCCCTGGAGATCAAGATTTCCACTGTGGTCGCCGTGGCCGCCCTGCTGGGCGACTCAGACCAGGCCGCGCTGTCCTCTGCGCTGGCGCAGATCACCGGCGGCACGCCGGACTACTTCGAAGACGAATTCACGCTGCTCGATCTGGGCAACCTGCTGCCGCCGCCTGCACCGGGAAGCATCGACTGGCCGGCCCTGATTGCGCTGTTCAAATCGCACCGGCTGAACCCGGTGGCGGTGCGCAACGCGCCGGCATCGCTGGAAGCCGAGATCCGCGCCCACGGCCTGTCGATCGACGGCCTCGAGCAGCCGCGGCCATTCGAGCTGACGCCGCCGCCGTCGCCGCCCAGGGCTGAGCCCGTCGCGCCGCCGTCTGCTCCTCCGGCCCCTCCTGCTCCTGCGGCCCCTGCTGCTGCATCGGCGGCCGAACCGGCTGCCCGGGCGGCGCCGCAGCCTGCGGCGTCAGCCACCACGATGATCATCGACACGCCGGTGCGCAGCGGCCAGCGGGTCTACGCGCGCGGCGCCGACCTGGTCGTGATGGCCACCGTGAATGCCGGCGCCGAGGTGATCGCCGACGGCAGCATCCACATCTACGCGCCGCTGCGCGGACGTGCGCTGGCCGGGGCCTCCGGCCATGTCGGCGCGCGCATTTTTTCGGTCGCTATGGAAGCCGAGCTGGTATCGATCGCCGGCGTCTACCGCACCTTCGACGACGGCTGGCCGAAAGATTTGGCCGGCAAGCCCGTGCAGGTGCGCCTCAGGGACGACCGCCTGGAATCGCTGGCCATACCGCTCAGGTAATTCGCACCACCCATTTCCCGTAAACAGACGAACTCAGACAAGGAGTTTTTCGTGACAAAAATCATCGTCGTTACATCCGGCAAAGGCGGCGTGGGCAAGACCACGTCCAGCGCCAGTTTCGCGTCGGGCCTCGCGCTGCGCGGCCACAAGACCGCCGTGATCGACTTCGACGTCGGCCTGCGCAACCTCGACCTGATCATGGGCTGCGAGCGCCGCGTCGTGTACGACATGATCAACGTGATCAACCGCGAGGCCTCCCTGACGCAGGCGCTGATCAAGGACAAGCACTGCGACAACCTGTTCGTGCTGCCCGCTTCGCAGACCCGCGACAAGGATGCGCTGACCGAGGACGGCGTCGAGCGCATCCTCGACGAGCTGAAAGCGACGGGATTCGAATACATCGTCTGCGACTCGCCGGCCGGCATCGAGCGCGGCGCGGTAATGGCGTTGACCTTCGCCGACGAGGCCGTGATCGTGACCAACCCGGAAGTCTCGTCGGTGCGCGACTCGGACCGCATCCTCGGCATCATCCAGGCCAAGTCGCGCCGCGCGCAGACCGGCGCCGAGCCGGTCAGGGAACACCTGCTGATCACGCGCTACTCGCCGAAGCGGGTCGAGGCCGGCGAGATGCTTTCCTATGAAGACGTGCAGGAGATCTTGCGCATCCCGCTGCTGGGCATCATCCCCGAGTCCGAGTCGGTGCTGCACGCGTCGAACCAGGGCACGCCGGCCGTGCATATCGACGGTAGCGATGTCTCCGAGGCGTACAAGGACGTGGTCGCGCGCTTCCTCGGCGAGGACCGTCCGCTGCGCTTCGCCGAATATGAAAAGCCGGGCCTGCTGGCGCGCATCTTCGGAGGCAAATGAGATGGACCTGCTCTCCTTCCTGTTCAACAGCAAGAAACAGTCGGCCAGCACCGCGAAGGAAAGGCTGCAGATCATCATCGCGCGCGAGCGGCACATCAACAGCGGCCCCGACTTCATGCCGGCCCTGCACCGCGAGCTGATCGAAGTGATCTCGAAGTACGTAAAGGTCAACCCGGAAGACATCAAGATCTCGCTCGACAAGCAGGGCAATCTCGAAGTGCTCGATGTGAACGTCGTGCTGCCGGATGCCAGCAACTGACGACGCATCGATGCGCCTGCACGGCGTCGACTTCACGTCGGCGCCGCGCCGCGCCAAAGGCATCACCATCGCGTCCGGCCATCTGGCCGGCGACACCCTGGTTCTCGACAGCCTGCTCGTGCTGCATGATTTCGCGAGCTTTGCCGACTGGCTGCGCCAGCCGGGCCCGTGGCTGGGCGGCTTCGATTTTCCGTTCTCCTTCGCGCGCGAGCTGATCGACCTGCTCGGCTGGCCCACCGAGTGGCCGGCGCTGATCCGGCATGTATCTTCGCTCGAGCGCGCGCAACTGCGCGAGCATTTCAAAGCCGTCTGCGATGCGCGCCCCGTGGGCTCGAAATTCATCCACCGCGCCAGCGACCTGCCAGCCGGCTCATCGTCGTCGATGAAATGGGTAAACCCGCCGGTGGCCTACATGCTGCACGCCGGCGCGCCGCTGCTGCTCGAGGGCGGCGTGCACATTCCGTTCATGCACGCAGGCGACCCGACGCGCATCGCACTCGAAGCCTACCCCGGGCTGGTGGCGCGCGGCATCACCAAAGCCTCCTACAAGAACGACGCGCCGGCGCGGCAGACGCCGGAACGGCGCGCGGCACGGCTGACCATCGTCAAGGCCGTCGAGCGCGGCGACTACCCGCAGCAGGTGAAGCTGGATGCGGGCCGCTTCCGGCGGCAACTGCTCGACGACGGCAGCGGCGACCTGCTCGATGCGGCGCTGTGCGCGCTGATGGCCGCATGGGCCTGGCAGCGGCGCGACAGCGACTACGGGCTGCCGCCGCATGACGGGCTGGAAGGGTGGATCGTCGGGGCTCCGGCGCTGTAAACCCGCTGCACGACGGAGCTGGCGCAGGCAGTCTCCCTCCAGAACCGAGTCCAGCCTGCCCTCAGTATCTCAGCACCCCGATCATCACCCATCCCGAACTGCGATCCTTATCCAGCGGCTGCCGGTACTGCAGCGTGAGCTCGAACGACGAGCGCGGGGCGGAGTGTACCGTCTCGTTGAACAGCCATTTCCACGACACGCCGCCCCCCAACTCCGCATAAGAGAATCCCTGCGGATCCGGCTGCTGCGCGCGGCCGACCAGCGTCAGGTGCGGCGTGATCATGGCCCTGTCGTTCCAGTTGTAGCTGCGCCCCTGCCGCAGCTCGGCGTACACTGAGCGCGTGCGGCTGTTTTCTAGCAGATAGCCCACGTCCGCATACGCAACGGTGTGGTTCCATGAGCTGAGCCCGGGCTTCATGTCGTAGCCGTCGCTGTAGCTCCAGCTGGCGCGCAGCAGCGTGTTGTCCTGCGAGCGGTCGCCGATCTTAATCAGTCGCTCGGCGCTCAGGTAGGCATTCAGTCCTCTCAGCGGCCGGTACTCGATGCCAACGCCCCCTTGCAGCGTATCGGTATCGACCTGCAGCGACTTCGGCTGGTTCGACCACAGGGTGCGCGCGAAGAAGCGCAGCGTCCTGCCGTCGCGGTAGCCGAGATCGGCCGGCTGGTAGAGCAGCTCGATGCCGCCCTGCGACGGAATCGCGCCGCCGGTGACGAAGCCGGGCGCGGCGCCGGCCGGCGCGACGTCGGAACCAGGGCGGTAAATCTGGTAAGCATTGAACTGCAGGCCCCGGCTCATTTCTCGCACCTGCTGCCGCATCGCGTACACGTCGGCATCAGGCAGCCGCGAACCGCGCTCCTGCACCGGCGGCTGCAGGTAGCTGCGGTCGCCCGCGGCCGAGGTCGAGAGGTGGTTGTCTATCGCCTTGCGAAATGACGCCAGCGCTGCCGAATTGTTTTTGATGCGGGTGTATGCATAGCCGAGCTCGCCATGGATGCCGGCGTCCCTCGGGCGAAGGCGCGCGGCCTGCTCGAAGGCATCGACCGCACAGGCATGATCCTCGAGTTCCTTGCAGACATAGCCAAGCTGCGTGACCACCGCAGGATTGGTCGGATCGCGCTCTCGCGCCTGCGCGAGCCATTCCCGGGCCTTGACGAGATCTTTCCGCTGCAACGCGTACAGGGCGAGCTGGTAGCCGCCGAATGCCGTGGGCACGATCTGCTGTGCCATCTCGAGATAGCGCACCGCCTCGGCAGTATTGCCTGCCCGACCATGCAGGTCCGCCAGTCTGCGGTACAGCTCGATCCGCAGCTCGGGGGACTGCGCTTCGGCGTCGATGACCTCGAGCCGGAGACGCGCACGCTCGAGTTCACCGGCCTGCACTTCCACATAGGCCAGCTGCAGCTGCAGATCGACGCTGTTGTCGCCCGGTTCGGCACGCCGCCAGTGCGCGTAAGCATCGTCCAACCGGCCGAGCTGGGCCAGCACGTTCCCGTGCTCGCGCTCGGCCAATGGTCGCTGCGCCTCATCCTGCGCGGCCTCCGCATAGGCGGCCAGTGCGCAATCCTCATCGCCCAGCACCAGACAGGCGCGCGCAAGCGCGATGCTGTTCGTGGCCGACGGTTGATCCTGCAGGATTTGACGGAACAGCGCGACTGCATCGGCGGTCCGGCCCTCGTTCAAGGCAGCATAGGGCAGGTCCAGCGTGCGCGGGACAAGCGGTGGGGTGCCGCCGTCCCCGGGTTGCCCCGACGACGGCATCGCTTCCGGCATCGTTTCCGGCATCGTTTCCGGCATCGTTTCCGGCATCGTTTCCGGCATCGTTTCCGGCATCGCTTCCGGCATCGCTTCCGGAATTGCCGCCGATGGCTGCGCGGGTACGGCATTCGTGCGGCTTGCGAGGGCGGGGACCGGGGCGTGCGGCAATGCGCGGGCGGTACCGTGCCGGGACTCGCGTCTTGTCTCGCGACTCGCTGCGCGTTTTGTCTCGCGCCTTGTTTCGCGCGGCTTCAGCTGCGCGGCCAACGGTGCCCCATTGGCGACGGAGGGAGGCTCGGGGGTTGGCTCGGCTGGCGCCGGCATTGGCGGCGGCGTCTGCGCACGCGCCGTCTCGATGGCGATCGACCGCTGGTAGTCAAGCGCCTTTGCATTGCGCGGATCCCTTGCCAGAACGAGCGCTGCTTCGCGCGAGAGCGTGGCCTTGTCTTTCAGCTGATGCAGCACGTCGAGGTAGAGCAGCCGCGCCTCCATGTCGCGCGGCTTGAGCGCGAGGTACTCGCGCAGCGCGGCGGCCGCCGCGTCGTATTGCTGCTTGCGTATGGCCTGATGCGCACGGTGCAGGCGCGGATAGGCTCGGAAGTGGGTCACTTGCCGCTCGATCCAGCCGGGTTCGGTGGCTGCGGCGGCATGGACGGCGGCGGGCGCGGCCAGACCGGCGGTACACAGCGCGAGCAGCAGCGCGGTCGGGCGGATCGTGCCGCGGCGAGGGCGGGTCGGACGCACTGGCGTCGATCGGAGCATGTCTTGGTTCATCTGTCGGCCTCGATAGCGTGGATCGGTATCAGCGCACGGACAGCGCGTCGGAGAGCGCCTGCGGACTGACGCATCCCATTTCCCTGAGCAGTTCGCCGAGCGGCCTGCGGTCGGTCTTCTGGCGCTCGAGCGCCTGCGCGAGTTGCGCGGCGGTGATCAGCCGCATGTCGAGCAGGATCTCGCCGAGCCGGCGCGAGTACGCGGAAAGCGCCTGCTGATCGGGGAAGCGGTGCTGGGTCTTGTCCCACTGCAGCCGCTGGCCACGAAAGACATGTCCGGCGTACAGGCGCAGCGCGCGGTAGGTGGCGAGGAAGTTGATCACGTTGCCCCAGACCATGCGGGGCAGCGACAGCAGCGCCTGCATCAGCCCATGGACGCGCAGCACGCAGAAAGCGCGCATCGCCAGCCGCTCGGAAAACAGCAGCAGGTTCAGCAGCAAGACATACCAGAGCAGCGTACCCTCCTCGACCATGGACGGGAACAGCATCTCATCCGGAGCGAGCCACTCGGCCACGATCAGCGCCAGCATGAAGGCGACGACCACGTAACCCATGACGTTGAGCAGGTTGCCCGCGAGCGCCTTGCGGTCGCGGTACAGCATGTAGCGCGTGACGAGGCCGCCGTGCCAGCCGAGCTGGGCCCAGCCCTGCAGCGCGATGCCCAGCACCCAGCGTGACTTCTGCCGCACGGCCTGCCCGAGCTTTTCGGGGAAGTACTCGCGCACGCCCACGATCTCGGTGCGGGTAGCCTGCCGCACGCCGCCGCCAGACCCGGGTGCCTGCACCATCGTGCGCTGCAGCCGGAAGCGGACAAAGACCTGCTTGAGCTTCGCATGATGCAGCCGGTAACCCAGCTCGTAGTCTTCGGTCAGCGTGTCGGTGCTGAACGGTTCGCCGGCATGGGCTGCGGCGAGCGCCTCCATTGCGCGCCGGCTGAAGGCGGCGCCGACTCCGGCCGCGGGCAGGCCGCCGCCGAGCACCTCGCGCACCACCATGTCCTTGTAGTGCGATTGGGCGAATTCGTCGAGATAGTGGCCCGCGGTGGGCTGGTACCAGGCCGATTGCAGCGCCTCGACCGGGAGCTGGATCATGTCCTTGCGCGGTATCAGGTAATTGAAGAGCTTGTAGCAGTAGGGATGGATCACGTCCTCGCAATCCTGCATCACGAAGATCTGGTGCCGAATGCCCGAACGCTCCTCGCTCTCGCGGATTCTTCGGTAGATCGCATTGAGACAATCGGCCTTGCTGGTCGGCCCCGGGCGGCCGACCAGCACGCGCCTGACGCGCGGCGATGCGGCGCAGACGGCATCGACCTCGCGCAGCGTGGCATGGTCGTTCGGGTAGACGCCGACGAAAAGCGTGTAGTCCTCATACCGGAGAGAGCGCAGCGTGTTCTCCAGCATCGCCCGGATCACGCCCGATTCATCCCAGGCGGGAATCATCACCGCAATTGGCTGCTCGGGCTTGGCATTGAGCTCTTGCTCGCCGACCTTGCGGTAGCAACCGGCAAGGAAGGAGCGCCGGTAAAGGGATCGAAGCACGAAGACGATGTCGATGAGCAGGTCGTCGATGCCGAGCAGCAGGAAGCCGATGCCCACGGTGAGCAGGAGGATTTTTGCCGCGACCAGCAGGTAGGCGAAGAAATCGATCAGTTCCATTGTCGTCACGCGGCAACCGGAGTGTTGGAAGGAAGGGAACGGCGCGGGTCGAATTCGCTGACCCGGCGACCCAGCAAGACGTCGGCGATGCGCGCCGACGCGCGCCCGTCACCCTACGGACTGATCGCGCCGCGGTGAGGTACCGACGGTACACTGTTCAGTTCTTCCTCCACCGCCTCGACGACATGGCGGGGATGGGTACCCACCACCCGAGCCATGCCGGTCTCGACCGCTTCGGGACGCTCGGTGACCTCGCGCATGATCAGCACGCGCTTGCCGATCGCCGGCGCCTCTTCCTGCACGCCACCCGAGTCGGTCAATACCAGCGAGGCCCGCTGCATCAGGCGCACGAACTCGAGGTAGCCGAGCGGCTCGATCAGGTGAATGTTGGAGAACCCCGACAGCAGCTGCCGCACCGGATGGCGCACGCTCGGATTCAGGTGCACCGGGTAGACGATCTGCACCGCCCGCCGGCGCGCGATGCCCGCGATAGCGGCACAGATGTCGCGGAAACCCTTGCCGAAGCTTTCGCGGCGATGGCCTGTCACCAGTATCAATTGCAGCTGATCATCGAGTTCGGGCAGCGACGCATCCAGCGCCGCGCGCAGCGCCGGATCGCTGCCGATGCGGGCGTCGGCGTGCATCAGGGCGTCGATGCCGGTGTTGCCGGTGACGACAATGCGTCCCTGGAGGTTTTCGGCAAGCAGGTTGCGGCGGGCCGCGGGCGTGGGTGCGAACAGCAAGTCGCCGACGACGTCAACCACGCGCCGGTTCATCTCCTCCGGCCAGGGGCGCTGCAGGTCCCCTGTACGCAGGCCGGCCTCGACATGCGCGACCGGAATGCGGCGCTGGAAGGCGGCGATGGCAGCGGCCATCGCGGTCGATGTGTCCCCATGCACCAGCACCCGGTCCGGCTGGATCCTGGCGAGGGTCTCGTCGATCGAGGACAGCAGGCGGGAGCACAGGCCATTGAGCGTCTGCGACGGGGTCATCGCCGACAGCCGCAGATCCGGCAGGATGCCGAAGGCCAGCAGCGCCTGATCCAGCATCTGCTGATGCTGGCCGGTGCTGCAGACTAGCGACTCGATCTCCGGCCGCGCAGCCAGTTCCCTGAGCAAGGGCGCCATCTTGATGGCTTCCGGCCGGGTGCCGAATATGGACAGGATCTTGTCAGCCATTCCACGCTTCCTGAGTTGTGATGGCCCTTATCGGACATCTGTTCGATTAATGAACCCAGGAAATGTTGTATAACTTACATCATGACGAGATGCTGACCCTGCTCAATATTTTGTAAAAAATCAAATAAAACGGCAAAAATTGTCTTGGAGAATGTGATGCGTGGCTACGCCGCTTCCCGGCTACGCGCAAACGCCACAAACCACTGCAGCGACTGCGGATTCGCCATCGCATCCGGGTTGGCAACCTTCTCGACCGCCATACCCAGCAGCAGCTTCTTGACCGGCAGCTCCATTTTCTTGCCGGTCAGCGTGCGCGGCACCTCGGGTACGGCGATCACGGCGTTCGGCACATGGCGCGCCGACAACTGCGTGCGGATCCGCTCGCCGATGCGGCGCTCGAGCGACTCATCCAGCGCCACGCCCTCGCGCAGCACGACGAACAGCGGCATCCACGATTCCCGCCCCAGGTATTCGAGATCGACGACGAGGCTGTCGAGCACCTCGTCGAAGTCTTCGACGACGCGATAGATTTCGGCCGTGCCCATGCGCACGCCGTGGCGGTTGATGGTCGCATCCGAGCGGCCGTAAATGACGGCGCCGCCGCGCGGCGTGATACGTATCCAGTCGCCATGCCGCCAGACGCCGGTGTAGTGCGCGAAATAGCTGTCGTGATAGCGGCGGTTGTCAGGGTCGTTCCAGAAGTACAGCGGCATCGACGGCATCGGCTCGGTGACGACCAGTTCGCCAACCTCGTCGATCAGTTCGTTACCGTGGTCGTCATAGGCACGCACCGCCACGCCGAGCGAACGGCACTGCATCTCGCCCGCATATACCGGCAGGTTCGGGCAGGCGCCGACGAAGGCGGCGGCGATGTCGGTGCCGCCGCTGATCGAGGCCAGCAGGATGTCCTGCTTCACCTCGCGGTAAATCCATTCATAGGCCTCCTCGGCCAGCGGCGAGCCGGTCGAGCCGACAGCGCGCAGCGCCGACAGGTCGGCCATGGCCGCCGGCGCGATGCCGGCCTTCATGCAGTTCGCAAAGAAGGCCGCGCCGGCCCCCATGAAAGTGATGCGCTGCTCGGCGGCGAAGCGCCACAGCCGGCCGAGGTCCGGATAGCCGGGATTGCCGTCGTAGATGCAGATCGTCGCGCCGACCAGTAGGCCGGTGACCTGCGAATTCCACATCACCCAGCCGGTGGTGGAGAACCAGAGGAAGCGATCGTCCTCGCCGAGGTCGAGCGCCAGCGCATGGCTCTTGAGGGTCTCAAGCAGCGTGCCGCCGTGGCCGTGCACGATGGGCTTGGGCATGCCGGTAGTGCCGGACGAATACAGGATCCACAGCGGATGGTCGAATGGCAGCGGCTCGAAGCGCATGTCGCCGGCAGCCGACGGATGCGACAGCAGGTCGTTCCAGCGCAAGGCGCCGGGCAGCGCAGCCTGCGGGTCGAGATAGGGCAGCAGCACCGTATGCTCGAGCGTGGCGAGCTCGCCGCGCATGGCGTCCACTACGTCGAGGCGCGGGAAGTCCTTGCCGCCGTAGCGATAGCCGTCGACGGCCAGCAGCACCTTCGGATCGATCTGACGGAAGCGGTCGAGTACGCTGGTGCTGCCCATGTCCGGCGAGCACGACGACCAGATCGCGCCGATGCTGGCGCAGGCGAAAAACGCCACCGCCGCTTCGGGCGTGTTCGGCAGGTAGGACACCACGCGGTCGCCCGGCCCGACGCCGAGCGCGCGCAGGGCATTGGCCACCGCGGTGACCTGCGAGCGCAGTTCGCCCCAGCTCAGCGTCACGCGTTCACGCGTTTCGGATTCGGCGACGATGGCCGGCTTGCCGGCGCTGGCAGCGTCGGTGTTGAAGCGGAATAGCTGCTCGGCGAAATTCAGGCGGCTGCCGGAGAACCATTGCGCGCCGGGCAGCGCGTGGGTGGACAGGATCTCGCTGAAAGGCTGCGCGCAGCGCACGCCGAAGTAGTCCCAGATCGACGACCAGAAGCCCTCGAGATCGTCGACCGACCACTGCCACAGCTCCTGATAGTCACGGAACGGCTGCTCGCGATGCGCCGCCAGCCATTGGGTGAAATGGGTCAGCCGGCTGCCGGCGATGCGCTCAGCGCTCGGCTCCCACAAAACCCGCGGTGATGTCGCCATGCTGGTCTCCTGTTGGTATTGTCATGGACGACAGGATGATACGGCATGGTACGAGGGGATAGGGCGGGACGGGTTTTGGAAATCGTGAACGTCGGATTTCGCTGCGCTCTATCCGACCTACGGATCTTGCCGAATACCTGATGCGGGTTGCGATGCCGGGTGAACGTCGGATTTCGCTGCGCTCTACCCGACCTACGGATCTTGCCGAATACCTGATGCGGGTTGCGATGTCGGGTGAACGTCGGATTTCGCTGCGCTCTATCCGACCTACGGATCTTGCCGAATACCTGATGCGGGTTGCGGCACGTAGGGCGGATAGAGCGCAGCGAAATCCGCCATGACATCCACCCGCCCCAAATGCCTAGTGCAACTGGTGCTTCAGGTTCCGCAACTCCTCGTGCGCCTGCATCACCGCCTGCCGCAGCTGCTGATCGACGTTGTCGCCCCGCTCGCAGGCGGCCTTCGCCTGGTCGCCGAGTTCCTCGAGCTCGTCGACGCACTGGATGACGGCGTCCTCGTCCTGCGCCTGCTGCAGTTCCTGCCGCGCCTGCGACGAGCGCTGGTCGAGTTGCTGGATGCTGTCCTTCAGGTCCATCGGCACGCCGGCGCCGGCGCGTTCACACGCCTGGCTGGCCTGGTGGATGGTCTGCTCTATCTGGTTGAAACGCTGGCGTACTTCCTCGACTCGCATCATGGTCTGTCTCCTCGGGTGTCATTGGGCCGGCCCGGCCGGCCCGGTTTGGATGAAGCGGGGCCGACCAAGTTCCTGCGCCTTCAATGGAGCACGTTGCCGCTGCCCTTGGCCGCGCCGCCGTCGCGCCCGGTCAGGCCGCGCTCGATGAACTGCTTCATCCGCCGCAGGTCGTCTTCGAGCGCGGTCTGAGGATCGGCGCCCATCAGCACGGCGAGACCCTTGCCGACGACGCCGGCCGGCGGCCGCCAAGCCATGCGGACCGTCGCGCGGGTGCCGCTGCCCTCGGGCTGCAGCATCACCGTACCTTCGTTCTCGACGGTGGCGCCCGGTTCGCTCTGCCATGCGAGGCGCTGCGGCCGGTCGCTGGCCGTCAGCCGGGAATCGAACTCGACCTCGCTGCCGCCCGGGCCCTGCACGACCCAGTGCGAGCGGCCCTGCCCGAGATCGCGCACCTCGATCACGTGCGACATGAAATGCGGGAAGTTCTCGTAGCGGCTCCAGACGTCGTACACGACATCGGGCGCTGCCTGGATGTCGATCGCGCACTCGGCTTCGAATCCCTGCTGCTCGCCCTGCATGGCCTCGGCCATGCCGCGCATGCCGGATCCGCTGCGCGCCATCAGGCCGAGGCTGGTAGCGGCGGCCACCAGCCCGAGCGGCTGGCGCCGGCTCAGTCCGTACCAGGTCAGCAGGCCGGCGCCGATGGCGCCTGCCATCCACCACGGGCTGCGGCCGGCAAACATCGACGACAGCATGCCGCGGGCTTGTTCCGCATAGGCCTGCATGCCGTGGCGCACGCCCTCCACGCCCGGTATGCCCTCGACCAGCTCGATCAGCTGGTCTGCATCGTCGGCGTGGATGTTGCCCGACAGGGTCACCACGCCGTCGTCGGCCTCGATCTCGATCTCGTCCAGTTCGGGCATGGCACGCGCGATGCGCGAGCGCACGCGCGCCTCGAGCACATGGTTGTCCAGCGGCTTGGCCTGGCGGCTGGACATCATCCGCGATGCCTCGGCCTGCAGGCCGGTCAGCCGGTTGCGCGCATCCCGCACCGTGCTGCCGACCGCCCTCTGGGTCTGGTGCGAATAGTGCGTCACCTTGTCCTGCAACAGCGCGCGCCGGCGCCGGCCTTCGGCGGGGTCGGCGATGTACATCGCCAGCGCGCCGACCGCCATGCCGCCCAGCCAGTTCAACCACTGCATATCCGTATTTCGGGTCGTCTGATATTCCACAATGTTCTCCTTGTCAGTGTGAAGCGGTCGGGTCCGCGCAACTTGCCGATGCAGGCAAACGCTGTGCCCGTGCCCGCGGCGACAGCGGCGGATGTCCCTGCCATCCACGGGTGTTCGACCCGGCGCGGCGGAAAAAAGATCAAAGTTTCCGTGAAGTAAAATTCGGTATCGTTTGGCCGCAAAACTAGGAACTTCAGGGCGGCCTGTCATTCGAATCCGCAATTTCCACCGCCGCCACCGCCATGAAAAAATTACTCGCTGCATTGCTCGGCTGGGGCGTTTTTGCACTTGCGCAAGCGCAAACGACCGGCTGCGACAAGCATTTCCTGCAGAAGGCCACGCCCGAGTTCACGCGCAAGGCGCTGCAGGCCAGCAGCGTCGGCTTGTGCTTCGAGGCGTTTGCCGTCATGCACTCGGGCGTGTCGAAAACGCCGCTCTGGTCGGCCCAGCACCTGACGCGGGACAGCCTGCAGGCCGCCAAAGCGGTCAAGCGCGAGGACAGCTTCCATGCCGAAGACACGCTGCCGCCGAAACACGGCGCGGAGCTGGCAGACTATGCGCGCTCGGGCTACGACCGCGGCCACATGGCGCCGGCGGCCGACATGCCGACGAAGCAGGCACAGCATGAGAGCTTCTCGCTAGCCAACGTGGTGCCGCAGAACCGCAGGAACAACCAGATCCTCTGGTCGGCCATCGAGGGCGCAACGCGCCATCTGACCAATGTGCGCGGCGAGCTGTACGTGGTCACGGGGCCGCTGTTCGAGGGCGAGAAGATCGAGCGGCTGAACGGGCGGGTGTTCATTCCCACGCATGTGTTCAAGGCGGTGGTCGATCCGGCGCGCGGCGAAGGCGCAGCCTGGCTTGCGCCGAACGACGACAGCGGCGACTATCAGGTCGTCGCGATCGCCGAGCTGGAGAAGCGGGCGGGCATCAACCTGTTCCCCAAGCTGCCGGAAGCCGCGAAGCAAAAGGCCATCGAGCTGCCGGAGCCGCGCATTCGCGGCCAGAAACGCAACTGACGGGAGGTACCATGGGCACGATCAGACCCTTCGCAAACGAGAGCGATTCGGTCGGCATTGACGAACTGACGGTGGAGAACCGCGTCGACCAGCTGGAAATCTACGGCTCGCTGTCGATCACGCGCGACAAGGCCGGGCTCGAGCGCGCTCTGCAGCTGAAGGACATCCTCGACGCGGCGGTGAAGGCGCTGCAGGACGACGCGGCGCTGCCGGACCGGATGGCGTTCAAGCCGACGGACAAGGTGGACAATCCTTTTAAATAGCTGACTGAATAGCTGGCTGAACAGCTGACAACGTCCGTGGGCCGTGGGTCCCGGCTTCCGCTGGGACGACGGGAGGTGCCCGCCAACGCTCGATTGCGCCGACGCCCCGGCACCAATGCTGGCATACTGTCGGCCTTATCCGGCAGCCCGGCAGTCCCGCATGTCCCCCACTCCCCGCAATATCCGCTCCCATCCGCGCTTCCGTCCCGAGCTGAAGCCGGCGCCCTACCTGCCGATGTCGCGCAGGGAGATGGACATGCTCGGCTGGGACAGCTGCGACATCATCCTCGTCACCGGCGACGCCTACATCGACCATCCGAGCTTCGGCATGGCGCTGGTGGGCCGGCTGCTTGAATCGCAGGGTTTCCGCGTCGGCATCATCAGCCAGCCCGACTGGCAATCGGCCGAGCCCTTCCGAGCGCTCGGCAGGCCCAATCTGTATTTCGGGGTCACGGCCGGCAACATGGACTCGATGATCAACCGCTACACCGCCGACCGCAAGCCGCGCTCGGAGGATGCGTACACGGCCAACGGCGAGCCGAACAGGCGGCCGGACCGCACGGTGACCGTGTACGCGCAGCGCGCACGCGAAGCCTTTTCCGGCGTGCCCATCGTCATCGGCAGCATCGAGGCCAGTCTGCGCCGCATTGCGCACTACGACTACTGGTCCGACACCGTGCGCCGCTCGGTGCTGACGGATTCGAAAGCCGACATCCTGCTGTTCGGGAATGCCGAGCGCGCGCTGCTCGATCTCTCGCACCGGCTGGCCGCCGGCGAATCGGTCAAGTCCATGCGCGACCTGCGCGGCACCGCCTTCATGGTCTCGCGCGGCTGGCACCCGGCCGACGACTGGAGCGAGATCGATTCCACGCGCGTCGATACGCCCGGAAAGATCGAGGCTCATCCGAACCCGTACGAGATGAAGGAAAAGGAGCCGCAGGCCTGCGGCACCGACGCCAAGGCCGAGGCGACAGTCGCGCCGATCAGGCTCATGACGCGCGAGGAACGCCTCGCGCAGCAGAAGGAAATCCGCGCAAAGAGCGTGGTGCGCCTGCCGTCCTATGAAGCGGTGAAGGACGACCCCATTGCTTATGCGCACGCCTCGCGCGTGTTCCACCTCGAGTCCAACCCCGGCAATGCGCGCGCGATGGTGCAGGCGCATGGTGAGCGCGACGTCTGGCTGAACCCACCGCCGATACCGCTGGCGATGGACGAAATGGATTACGTCTACGACCTGCCCTACGCCCGTGCGCCGCATCCTTCCTACGGCAACGCGAAGATACCGGCGTGGGACATGATCCGCTTCTCGGTGAACATCATGCGCGGCTGCTTCGGTGGCTGCACGTTCTGCTCGATCACGGAGCACGAAGGCCGCATCATCCAGAGCCGCTCGGAGCCGTCCATCCTGCGCGAGATCGAACTGATCCGCGACAAGACCAAGGGCTTCACCGGCACCATCTCCGACCTCGGCGGGCCGACCGCCAACATGTACCGGCTCGCGTGCAAGGACAAGACCGTCGAGGAATCCTGCCGCCGGCTGTCCTGCGTGTACCCTACCATCTGCAGCAACCTCAACACCGACCACGGCAAGCTGATCCAGCTCTACCGCAAGGCGCGCGCCATTCCCGGCGTGAAGAAAATCCTGATCGGCTCCGGGCTGCGCTACGACCTCGCGGTGCGTTCGCCCGAGTACGTGAAGGAGCTGGTCACGCACCATGTCGGCGGCCTGCTGAAGATCGCGCCCGAGCATTCGGAAGACGGCCCGCTGTCGAAGATGATGAAGCCCGGCATGGGCTCCTACTACAAGTTCAAGGAACTGTTCGACAAGTATTCGAAGGAAGCAGGCAAGGAGCAGTACCTGATCCCCTACTTCATCGCCGCGCACCCGGGCACGACCGACGACGACATGCTGCATCTCGCGCTGTGGCTGAAGCAAAACGATTTCCGGCTCGACCAGGTGCAGACCTTCCTGCCGACGCCAATGGCGATGGCGACGACGATGTACCACACGCGCAAGAACCCGCTGCGCAAGATCTCGCAGGATTCCGAGACCGTCGAGACGCCACGGCTGGCGAAGATCCGCCGCTTCCACAAGGCGCTGCTACGCTACCACGATCCGGACAACTGGGAGATCCTGCGCGAGGGCTTGAAGCGCATGGGCCGCAGCGACCTGATCGGCAACGGCCCGCAGCATCTGGTGCCGCGCTCCGATGCGGCAGCGGTCGCCACCCGCCGCCCGCGCCGCGACGAGACGCCGGCGCTGAATACGGTGGCAAGGAAATTCGGGCACAAGAAATTGCGGCCCGGAGCGGCGATACAGCGCAAGCGCGCGGGCTGAGCTGTGCGACGGGTCATGATGAAGATCGCCGGCCTGCTGCTCTGCGTCTCCCTGCTCGCCGTCTCGCTGCTCGTCGCCCCGGGCGCGCAGGCAGCCGAAGCACAGCCGCTGCAGGCCATTCCGGCGCTCGATGTGCCGCGCTACATGGGGCGCTGGTACGAGATCGCGAAATTCCCGAACCGCTTCCAGAAGCAGTGCGCGGGCGACACCACGGCCGACTACCAGCCGCTGGAAGACCGGCAGGTGCGCGTGACCAACCGCTGCCGCAAGGCCGACGGCACGGTCGATGAGGCGGTCGGACTGGCACGCCAGATCGGCAGTGCAGATTCGGCAACGCTGAAGGTCAGGTTCGCGCCGCGCTGGCTGTCGTTCCTGCCGTTCGTCTGGGGCGACTACTGGGTGGTCGATCTGGACCGGGACTATCAGCTCACCGCCGTCAGCGAACCGAAGCGTGAATACCTGTGGATACTGTCGCGCACGCCGCAGGTCGCGCCTGAAAAATACGACGCGCTGCTGCAGAGGCTGCGCGCGATGGGGCTGGATACGGGGAGGCTGGAGCCGACGCGGCAGGCGGCGGGTTCACGCTAACGTCGGTCGTGCGGCGGATTTCGCTGCGCTCTATCCGCCCTACGGTTCGGAAAAAACCGGAAAATACTCGTAGGGCGGATAGAGCGCAGCGAAATCCGCCATATGCGCAGCCGGCCAACCCCCCACTCGAATCTCCGAAAAACAGAAAGCCGACCATCGCTGGTCGGCTTTCTTCATTCGGTGGTGGGAAGTGCTGGCTTCGAACCAGCGACCTATCGCGTGTGAGGCGATCGCTCTACCCCTGAGCTAACCTCCCGAAAGAGGCGAGATTATGTCACAAGCCGATCGAGGTATCAACTTTCGCGGGTTTCGGCCAGCGCCCTCCACACGCAGGTGCCCTTCGCCTCCTTGTCCAGCCCCTGCAGCAGCGCCTCGTGCTCGGCGAGTTCTTCCGCGGTCGGGGCGAGCACGATGATCTCGGCCATTGCCACGCCCGCGCCGGCCGGGCCGCCGGCGGCATCGACCTGCAAGTCCATCGTCAGGCTGTCCTGGCCGCGCGTCATCGCGAGATACACTTCGGCCAGCAGCTCGGAGTCGAGCAAGGCGCCGTGCAGCGTGCGATGCGCGTTCGAGACGCCATAGCGTTCGCACAGCGCATCGAGCGAGTTGCGCTTGCCCGGGTACAGTTCCTTCGCCTGCACCAGCGTATCGGTAACTTTCAGCACGTGACCGGTAAATTTCGGCTTGCCGAGCCGCTCGAACTCCGCGTCGAGGAAGCCGATGTCGAACGGCGCGTTGTGGATGATGATCTCGGCATCCCTGACGAACTCGCACAGCGCGTCGGCGATCTCGACGAACTTCGGCTTGTCGCTCAGGAAGTCGGTGGTCAGCCCGTGCACGGCGAGCGCGCCCGGATCGGAGTCGCGCTCGGGGTTGACGTAAAAATGGAAGTTGTTGCCGGTCAGCCGGCGGTTCACCATCTCCACGCAGCCGATCTCGATGATGCGGTCGCCGCTGCGGGCATTGAGGCCGGTGGTTTCGGTGTCAAGAACAATCTGTCGCATGATCTCGCGTCTTTCGTGCTCAGGCAGCGCGAGCGGCGACTAGCGCCATCTGCACGCCGCGATTGGCCAGCTGGTCGGCCATTTCATTGCCCTCATGGCCGGCGTGGCCCTTGATCCAGCGCCAGTCGATCTGGTGGCGCAACCGCGCCTCGTCGAGCGCCATCCACAGGTCAACGTTCTTCACCGGCGCCTTGCTCGCCGTCTTCCAGCCGCGCGCCTTCCAGCCGACCAGCCACTCGCTGATGCCCTTCTGCACGTACTGGCTGTCGGTGTGCACGACCACCTCGCACGGACGCTTGAGCGCGTTCAGCGCCTCGATCACTGCCTTGAGCTCCATCCGGTTGTTGGTGGTGCCCAGTTCGCCGCCGCACAGCTCGCGCTTGTGCTCGCCGGCGATCAGCCACGCGCCCCAGCCACCCGGCCCGGGGTTGCCCTTGCAGGCACCATCGGTATAAATCACGACCTTGTCCATTCACGACCTTGTCTTTGTTCGTCCTGCCTGTTCTTCATCTTGTTGGCGACCGGCACCGCACCCGGCAGGGTCGCCCGCTTCTTTTGCCACGCCGGCCCGACCAGCCGCATGCCCTTGACGCGCTTGATCGCCTGCACGATGTACAGCGCGCCGAGGTAGGGCCACCAGCGGTTGCCGGCCTTCTCGAGGAAGGCAAAACGCTGCAGCCAGCGGTCGGTCGCGCACGGCGGCGCGTAGCAGCCGAAATGACCGCGATTGATTTCCATGTTCAACAGCTTGAGCCAGTCTTTCAGGCGCGGCACGCTGATGAACTCGCCGTGCAGCGGCAGGAAATGCGCGCCGGTCACGCGCCCGGCCACCTGCCGCATGCCCCACATGCTGACCGGGTTGAAGCCGCAGATGATCACCTGCCCCTCGGGAATCAGGACGCGCTCGACCTCGCGCAGCACCTGGTGCGGCTCGGCCGCGAACTCGAGCACGTGCGGCAGCACGACCAGGTCCAGGCTCTGTGACGCAAACGGCAGCTCGGCGAAGTCGTGCACGACCGCGATCGCGCGGTGCGACGGATCGGCGGCCGGGGCTGATTCGGTCACCCAGCGGTTGGCCATGCGGTTGGCAGCCAGCGCGTCGATCTGCGGCAGACCGACCTGCACGGCGTTGTAACCGAAAATGTCGGCCGTCAGTTCGTCCAGCCGCGATTGCTCCCAGGCGCGCGCATAGGCGCCGGCCGGCGTCTCGAACCAGGGAGCGAGCGATATAATCGATGTGTCCGAAACGTGTTGATCCATGCCCATGTCAGTGCATCTGTCCCTGCAAGTCACCGCCATTCCGGCCTTTGCCGACAATTACCTGTGGCTGATCCATGACCAGCGGCACGCGGCCGTCGTCGACCCCGGCGATGCGGCTCCGGTCGAGGCGGCGCTGGCGCAACGGGGCCTGACACTGGACGCTATTCTACTCACTCACCACCATGGTGACCACGCGGGCGGCGTCGCTGCCCTGCTCGCCGGGCGCAGCATCCCGGTTTACGGCCCGGCGCGCGAGGCGATCCCCGGCGTGACCGAGCCGCTGTCGGAAGGCGATCGCGTAGCCCTGCCGTCGCTGGCGCTGGAACTGGCCGTGCTCGACGTGCCGGGCCATACGGCCGGCCACATTGCGTACGTCGCCCATCGGCAGCGCTGGCTGTTCTGTGGCGACACGCTGTTTGCCGGTGGCTGCGGGCGGCTGTTCGAGGGAACGCCGGCGCAGATGACCGGGTCGCTGGCCAAGCTGGCCGCCCTGCCCGACGACACCGCCGTCTACTGCGCGCATGAATACACGGTGTCGAACCTGCGCTTTGCGATGGCGGCCGAGCCGGGCAATGCCGCGCTGGCCGCGCGCTACGAGCGCGAGCAGCAGCGGCGCGCCAATGCCGAAGCCACGGTACCGTCGATCCTCGGCCTCGAGAAGCAGACCAACCCTTTCCTGCGCTACCGGGAGCCATCCATCGTTGCGCAGCTCTGGGCCGAGGGCCGGCTTGACGGAAATGACCCGGTGGCAGCCTTTGCCGCGCTGCGGGAGTGGAAAAACAGCTATCGATAGTTAACTTGCTTTCATCCTTGGCAAACTGAGCGCATCTGGCGCAAATCCTGCCGTTATTTTCCTTGACGGGGTTTCGCTTCGTTACTTAAACTTGCGCGAATTCAATTTGCTCGTTCGGCAATCCCACGCCGAGCGTCCCCGCCAAGGCCCATGCAGCAATCCCGATTCAAGCCGCTGTACTCTTTCGCGCTCCTGACCAGCCTGGCCCTGCCGAGCGCCCACGCGGCTGACCTGAGCATCGCGGCGCAGGTAGCAGGGACGACGGTGGCGGAGGGCGAGGCCCTCGATGCCCCGCACCTCGGTCCGGCCGAGTTCGACGCAAAATTCGAGCAGGTCGAAATCAGCCAGTTCGACCTCTGGGAGCGGATCCGCCAGGGCTTTGCGATTCCCGACCTGAACAATCCGCTGGTGGCGACCCATGTCACCTGGTACAGCTCGCGGCCCGAATACATCCAGCGCACGACTCAGCGCGCGTCGCGCTACCTGTTCCACGTGGTGCAGGAACTTGAAAAGCGCAACATGCCGATGGAACTGGCGCTGCTGCCGTTCATCGAGTCCGCTTTCAACCCGCAGGCGCTGTCGAGCGCGAAGGCGGCCGGCATGTGGCAGTTTATTCCGAGTACCGGCCGCGAGTACAACCTCAAGCAGAACGTGTTCCGCGACGAACGGCGCGACGTGGTCGCCTCGACCCTCGCGGCACTGAACTACCTGCAAAAGCTGTATGGCATGTTCGGCGACTGGCAACTCGCGCTGGCGGCCTACAACTGGGGCGAGGGCTCGGTATCGCGGGCCATCGCCAAGGCCGAAGCGGCGGGCAAGCCGATCGACTTCAACAGCCTGTCGGCCTACATGCCGGCCGAGACGCGCAACTACTATCCGAAGCTGCAGGCGGTGAAAAACCTCATCGCCGCACCGGCCCAGTACGGCATCAAGCTGCCGCTGGTCGAGAACCAGCCGTATTTCGTGTCGATCAAGAAGACGCGCGACATCGACGTCAAGCTGGCCGCCGAATTGGCCGAGTTACCGATGGAGGAGTTCCGCGCGCTCAACCCGCAGTTCAACCGCCCGGTGATCACCGGCAGCTCCGGCGCCAGCATCCTGCTGCCGCAGCTGAACGCCGATAAGTTCACCGAAAACCTATCCAAGTGGACGCGCGGCCTGTCAAGCTGGACCGCGCACAAGGTCACCGCCACTCGCGAACGCATCGAAGTGATCGCCGCCCGCTTCAAGACCACGCCGCAAATCATCCGCGAAGCCAACGCGATACCGCCGAACATGCACCCGACCGTCGGCTCGACCGTGCTGGTGCCGAAACCCGCCAACATCGACAACGACATCGCCCGGGAACTGGCGGACCATGGCACGCTGGCGGTGGAGGCCGACGGGCCGGCACGTCGGCGCGTCACGATCAAGGTCGGCAGGCGCGATACGATGGCCTCGATCACGCAGCGCTACAAGGTGTCGGCCGCCGAGGTTCGTGAATGGAATGACCTGAAATCCGACAAGCTGAGCCCGGGCCAGCCGCTGAAGCTGATGGTGAAAGCGCCGAAAAAAGGCAAGACGAGGCTGGTGGCCGCCGCAGCCGACCACGGCGACAAGCCGGCCCAGGCCGGCAAGCGACACGCGAAGGCCGGCAAGGCGGAGAAACCCGCGCGTGAGCGCAAGGCGGTCAAGGCCGAGCGTCAGGTAAAAAAGGTCGAGCCGAGGAAGAAGCACGGCGCGTGAGCGGAAGGACACTTTGTTCTGGCGCATGGCGGATTTCGCCTTCGGCTCTATCCGCCCTACAGTTCCTGCCAAGTGTTTGATACGGTTGGCGGTTCCTGCCAAGTGTTTAATACGGTTGGCGGTCCCTGCACATTGTTCGATACGGTTGGCGGTCCCTGCACATTGTTCGATACGGTTGGCGGTCCCTGCACATTGTTCGATACGGTTGGCGGTTCCTGCACGTTGTTCGATACGGTTGGCGGTCCCTGCAACTCAACGTATCCGTAGGGCGGATAGAGCCGCAGGCGAAATCCGCCGTTCAGCCCACCCCATCAAGCCGCCACCGCAAATGTCGCCGCCGCCAGCAGGCGCTGCGTATACGGCTGCTGCGGCGCGGACAGCACGTCGGACACCGGGCCCGATTCCACCACCTGCCCGTCCTTCATCACGATCACCCGGTGCGCCATCGCGCGGATCACGGCCAGGTCGTGGCTGATGAACAGATA
Source organism: Burkholderiaceae bacterium (assembly GCA_023653025.1). Lineage (GTDB taxonomy): Bacteria > Pseudomonadota > Gammaproteobacteria > Burkholderiales > Burkholderiaceae_D > Pernthalerella. Next base: position 40,983 of record JAMNXS010000008.1, on the reverse strand, counting down.
GGCGAGGCCGTGCTTCTGCTGCAGCGTCGCCAGCAGCTCCAGCACCTGATACTGGACCGAGACATCGAGCGATGAAGTGGGCTCGTCGAGCAGGATCAGCGCCGGCTTGAGCACGAGCGCGCGCGCGATCGCGATGCGCTGCCGCTGGCCTCCCGAAAACTCGTGCGGGTAGCGCGCCATCATGGCCGGCGACAGGCCGACTTCGGCAAGCGCGTCCGCCACTGCATGCCGCCTGTCGGCCGCCGACTGCCGCGGCTGGTGCAGCTCAAGTCCCTCGCCAACGATCTGCTCAATCGTGCGGCGCGGGGACAGCGACGCAAACGGATCCTGGAATACCACCTGCATCTTCGCGCGTAGGGGCCGCAGCCGTGCGCTGTCGATCTCGCTGATCGGCGTGCCGTCGAACGCGATCGCGCCGTCGGTCTTGGCCACCGACAGCCGCAGTAGCGCCATGCCCAGCGTCGACTTGCCGGAGCCGGACTCGCCGACGATGCCGAGCGTCTCGCCGCGCGCCAGCGACAGGTCGAGCCGATCGACGGCGACGAATTCGCGCTGCCGGAACCAGCCCTGCCGGATGAAAAAGCTGCAACGCACGCCCTTCGCGTCAAGCAGGGGCTGCGGGTCGGCGACCTCGTCGGCCACCATCCGCTTCGCATGGCTGGCCAGCAGCCGCTGCGTGTAGGGCTCGCGCGGCGTGGAAAACAGGGTGGCCGTCTCCGCGGTCTCGACCAGCCTGCCGTGCTGCATCACGCCGACCCGGTCGGCGAAGCGCTTCACGAGGTTCAGGTCGTGCGTGATCATCAGCACCGACATGCCGTGCTCCCGCTGCAGCTGATTCAGCAGCTCGAGGATCTGCACCTGTATCGTCACGTCGAGCGCGGTGGTCGGCTCGTCGGCAATCAGCAGCTTCGGCTGGCAGGCTAGCGCCATCGCGATCATCGCGCGCTGCCGCTGGCCGCCAGACAACTGGTGCGGATAGGCGAGTGCGCGCCGCGCTGGCTCCGGAATGCCGGTCTTGCCGATCAGCTCGACCGCGCGCAGCGCCGCAGCGCGCGCGTTCAGCCCCTCGTGCAGCATCAGCACCTCGGCGATCTGGTTGCCGATCGTGAACAGCGGATTGAGCGCCGTCATCGGCTCCTGGAAGATCATCGCCACATCCTTGCCGCGCAGCGCACGCAACTGCGGCTCAGACATGCCGAGGATCTGCCGTCCCTCGAACAGGATGCTGCCGCGCGTCTCGGCCTCCGGCGTCAGGCCCATCAGTTGCAGCGCGCTGACCGTCTTGCCGGAGCCAGACTCGCCGACCAACGCGAATTTCTCGCCGGCGGCCACGTCGAAGCTCACCTGGTCGACCACGGTCGTCTCGCCAAAGCGCACCGACAGGTCTCGTACCGACAGCAGCGTCATGCCTTCCTCCGCACGTCGAGCGAATTGCGCAAGGCATCGCCGATGTTGGTCAAGAGCAGCAGCGTCACCGTCAGCACCATGAAGGTCGACAGCGCGATCCACCACGCATCGAGGTTGTTCTTGCCCTGCGCGAGCAGTTCGCCGAGGCTGGGCGTCGACGGCGGCACGCCGAGGCCGAGGAAGTCGAGGCTGGTCAGCGCGAGGATCGCGCCGCTCATGCGGAAGGGCAGGAAGGTGACGACCGGCGTCAGGCTGTTGGGCAGCACATGGCGCCGGATGATCTGGCCGTTCGACAGGCCCATCGCGCGCGCCGCCTGCACGTAGTCGAGGTTGCGGTTGCGCAGGAAGTCTGCGCGCACGTAGTCGGACAGCCCCATCCAGCCGAACAGTGACAGCAGCAGCAGCAACAGCAGCACGCTGGGCTCGAAGATGGAGGCGAAGATGATCAGCAGGTACAGCTCCGGCATCGCGCCCCAGATCTCCATGAAGCGCTGGAAGAACAGGTCGGTGCGGCCGACAAAATAGCCCTGGATCGCGCCGGTGACCACGCCGAGGATCACGCCGGTGACCGTCAGCGCAAGGCCGAACAGGATCGATACCCGGAAGCCGTACAGCAGGCGCGCCAGCACATCGCGGCCGCGGTCGTCGGTGCCGAGCCAGTTGTCAGCCGACGGCGGCGCCGGATTCGGCGATTTGGCAAAGTAGTTCAGCGTATCGTAGCGGTAGGTGTTCAGCGGGTAGATGGCCCAGTTGCCGTCCTTCTCCAGCTGCTGCTTGATGAACGGGTCGAGATAGTCGGCGGGCGAGTCGAAATCGCCGCCGAAGGCCGTCTCGGCGTAGTCGTGCACCAGCGGGAACACCAGCCGGCCGTCATAGCGCGCGACCAGCGGGCGGTCGTTCGAGATCAGCTCGGCCATCAGGCTCATCGCAAACAGGATGATGAAGATGACCAGGCTCCAGTAGCCGCGACGACTCTGCCGGAAGCGCTGCCAGACGCGGCGGCCGGGCGATACCGACGGCGCAAGGGGGACGGGATGCTCGGGCTTCATCGGGACAGGCTCTCGAATTGCACGCGCGGGTCGGCCCACACGTAGCAGAGGTCGCCGAGCAGCTTCACTACGAGGCCGATCAGCGTGAACAGGTACAGCGTGCCGAGCACGACCGGGTAATCGCGGCGCACGACGGATTCATACGACAGCAGGCCGAGTCCGTCGAGCGAGAACAAGGTCTCGATCAGCAGGCTGCCCGCGAAGAAGGCGCCGATGAAGGCGGCCGGGAAGCCGGTCACCAGCGGTATCAGCGCATTGCGGAACACGTGCTTGTACAGCACCGCGCGCTCGGACAGACCCTTGGCGCGGGCGGTCATCACGTACTGCTTGCGGATCTCTTCGAGGAAGGTGTTCTTGGTCAGCATCGTCATTACCGCGAACGAGCCGGCGACCGAGGCCAGCACCGGCAGCGTGATGTGCCACAGATAATCCTTGACCTTGCCCACGGTCGACAGGGTCTCCCAGTCGTCGGAGGTCAGGCCGCGCAGCGGAAACCATTGCACGAAGCTCGAGCCGGCGAACAGCACCAGCAAAGCCACGCCGAGCACGAAGCCCGGAATCGAGTAGCCGATCAGCACCAGCATGCTGGTCACATGGTCGAAGCGCGAGCCTTCGCGCACGGCCTTGGCGATACCCAGCGGGACCGAGATGAAATAGGTCAGGAAAAAAGTCCAGAGGCCGAGCGAGATCGACACCGGCAGCTTGGACTTGACCAGTTCCCAGACGTCCCGGTGATGGTAGAAGCTCTGCCCGAGATCGAACCGCGCAAAACCCTTGAGCATCTGCCAGAAGCGCTCTGCCGGCGGCTTGTCGAAGCCGTACAGCGCCTTGATTTCGGCCACGCGCTCGGCATCGACCCCCTGCCTGCCGCGGTACTCCGAGGCGCCGCCGCCCGAGGATTCGCCGGCGCCGACCTGCCCTTTCTTCAACTCGATCAATGCCTGCTCGACCGGGCCGCCGGGCACGAACTGGATCACGGCGAAGGTGATCGCGATGACGCCCAGCAGCGTGGGGATCATCAGCAGCATGCGTTTCAGTATGTAGGACCAAAGGTTCATGGCTGCTTCCTCGGCTTCACCTGCCACCAGCTCGACACCACATACGGATCCGCCTGATAGTACTTCGGCGATACCTCCGGCATGCCGAACCGGTTGCGGTAGGCGACGCGATGGGTGGATGAATACCAGTGCGGAACGACGATGTGCTGGTGCAGCAGCACGCGATCCAGCGCGCGCGCGGCGGCCACCAGCTCGGCCCGGGTGCCGGCCTGCACCAGCGCGCCCACCAGCTTGTCGACCGCCGGATCCCTTAGCCCCCAGTAATTGCTCGAGCCCTTCTCGTCGGCCGCCTTCGAGCCCAGCATGTCGAACATTTCATTACCGGGGCTGGTCACATCGGGAAAGCGCATGCTGGTCATGTCGAAATCGAATTCCTCCATTCGTTTCTGCACGAGCGCGAAGTCGGCCGTGCGTTGGCGCACCCGCACGCCGAGCTTCTCGAGATTGCGCACGTAGACCGCGATGATGCGCGACAGCGAGGACTGGTCGTCGAGGATCTCGAACGTGAAGGGCTCGCCCTTCGCATTGCGCAGCGCGCCGTCGCGGTATTCCCAGCCGGCTTCTTTCAGCAGCGCGCGTGCCTGCATCAGGTTGGCGCGCAGCGATGACGGCGGGTCGGTATTCGGCGGCACCGGCACCGGCCCGAACACGGCCGGGTCGAGTTGGGCGCGCATCGGCTCCAGCAGCGCCAGTTCGCCGGGCCCCGGCGTGCCGCGCGCGGCCAGTTCCGAATTGCTGAAGAAGGAATCGATGCGCACATACTGGCTGTAGAACAGCTGGCGGTTCATCCACTCGAAATCGAGCGCCAGCCCGAGCGCGCGGCGCACGCGCGGATCCCGGAATTGCGGACGGCGCAGATTCATCACGAAAGCCTGCATGCCGGCGCCGTTCGAATGCTTCAGCGTCTTTTTGATGAGCTCGCCGTTCTCGAATTTCGGCCCCTTGTACATGCGGGCCCAATTCTTGGCGCGGTATTCGACGACGACATCGAACTCGCCGGCCATGAAGGCCTCGAGGCGCGCGACGTCGTCCTTGTAGAAGCGGTAGACGATGCGCTCGAAATTGAACGCGCCGCGGCGCGCCGGCAGATCGGCACCCCAATAGGCCGGGTTGCGCCGGTAGGCAATCGAGCGGCCGACGTCGAAGCGGTCGATCAAATAGGGGCCGCTGGACACGGGCGGCGTCAGCTGTATCTTGTCGAAAGGCGTGCCGGCGGCCCACGCCCGCGAGAACACCGGCATGCCGCCGACGATCAGCGGCAGTTCGCGGTTCGCGGTCTTGAAATCGAAGCGTATCGTGCGCTCGTCCAGCGCCACGGCCTGCTTCACGTCCGCGTAGATCATCTTGAACTGCGGCGCGCCCTTGGCCACGAGCGTGTCGAACGAATACTTGACGTCGTCGGCCGTCACCGCGTCACCGTTGTTGAAACGCGCCTTCGGATGCAGCCGGAACGTCATGGCCATACGGTCCGGCGCGAGTTCCATGTCCTCGGCCAGCAGCCCGTACATGGTTGCCACCTCGTCGGCGGAGGTGATGGCCAGCGATTCGAACATCAGGGTCGAGACGCCGGCGGCGGCGACGCCCTTCATCGAGAACGGATTGAACTTGTCGAAGCTGGTCGCCGCGCCCGGGTTGGCGAGGAACAGGTCGCCGCCCTTAGGAGCGGCCGGGTTGTGGTAGGCGAAATGGCTGAAGCCCGCCGGGTAGCGCGGCGTGTCGTACAGCGAAAACGCATGCGCGGCCCAGGCGCCGGGGGTGCAGGCGGCGGTGGCGGCAAAGGCGGCGGCGGCGATGGATTTCTTCATGAACCCTTATCTGCAGGCGAAAAATCGTTCAAGGATAGCGGGTTTCGGCGCGGGCCGCGCAGCGCGGCCCGGCCGGCCGGGGCGGATGCCGGATTTGCCCCGGTCATGTCGGTCGGCCTACAATGGCGTGTTTGGCCGGGACGAGCCCGGCCTGCCGCATTCCTCGGAGTCCGACCATGGCATTCTTGCAAGGCAAAAAAATCCTGATCACCGGCGTGCTGTCGAACCGCTCGATCGCCTACGGCATCGCGCAGGCCTGCCACCGGGAGGGCGCGCAGCTCGCGTTCACCTATGTCGGCGAGCGCTTCAAGGACCGCATCACCGAATTCGCGAAAGAATTTGACAGCAGCCTCGTGTTCGATTGCGACGTGTCCAGCGACGAGCAGATCGACGCGCTGTTCCGCGACCTCGGCCAGTCCTGGCAGCAGATCGACGGCCTGGTCCACGCGATCGGCTTCGCCCCGCGCGAGGCGATCGCCGGCGACTTCCTCGACGGAATGACGCGCGAGAACTTCCGCATCGCGCACGACATCTCGGCCTACAGCTTCGCCGCGATGGCCAAGGCTGCGCTGCCGCTGCTGGCGCCGAACTCGGCGCTTTTGACGCTCTCCTACCTCGGTGCCGTGCGCGCCCTGCCGAACTACAACACGATGGGCCTGGCCAAAGCCTCGCTCGAGGCCAGCGTGCGCTATCTCGCCGAGTCGCTCGGCAAGCGCGGCGTGCGCGTCAATGGCATTTCGGCCGGCCCGATCAAGACGCTGGCCGCCTCCGGCATCAAGGACTTCGGCAAGATCCTGAATTTCGTCAAGGCCAACGCGCCGCTGCGCCGCAACGTCACTATCGAGGACGTCGGCAACGCGTCGGCCTTCCTGCTGTCGGACCTCGCCGGGGGCATCACCGGCGAGATCACCTATGTCGATGGTGGCTTCTCACAGGTCGTCGCGGGCATGGGCGGCGAGGAGTAAACACGGCTTTTCCTGGCGGGGCCCATGGCCCCTGAAAGCAGCACCGCGCCCTCCCCGGTCGAAGGCCCTCTTAGTTTCCACACACGCGCCGCCACTTTCCTGTACAATTCGCCCCGCGCTGGAACAAACAGCGCATGGTTGCACCGCATACCCCGCATAGCAGCATTACCTGAAGCCCTCCCGCCTCCCGATGCCGATCATCTGAGCATCTATCCGGCGCAAAGCTTTTGTGCCGTTCACTTTCTGGCAAGTTTTCTACCGAAACCCTTGCGGTTTCGCATCGAACTGTTGTTGTCGCTGGTTTCGCCGGTTCGCGTTGCTTTTCGCATCGTCACTGCCCTCATGACGGGCAGCGCACTACTTTTGAAAGAGACTCATGACGTTTGAATCCCTCGGACTCCACCCGCAGATCATCAAGGCGCTGACCGACGCCGGCTACACCGAACCGACGCCGGTGCAGGCGCAGGCCGTGCCCGCCGCCATCGCGGGCCGCGACCTGCTGGTGTCGTCGCAGACCGGCTCCGGCAAGACAGCGGCTTTCATGCTGCCGTCGCTGCACAAGTTCGCCAGCGCCGCGGCCGAAGGCTCGGCCGGCAAAACGCCGAACCAGCAGGCGCAGGCCGCGCGCGCGCGCGGCGAGCGTCCGCGCTTCGCGCCGGCCCAGCCGAAGATGCTGGTGCTGACGCCGACGCGCGAACTCGCGCTGCAGGTCACCACCGCCACCGACAAGTACAGCACCCAGATGCGCCGCGTGAAGGCCGTATCCATCCTCGGCGGCATGCCGTATCCGAAGCAGATGCAGCTGCTGGCGCGCAATCCGGAAATCCTGGTCGCGACGCCGGGCCGCCTGATCGACCACATGGAGTCAGGCAAAATCGACTTCTCGCAGCTCGAGATCCTGGTGCTCGACGAAGCCGACCGCATGCTCGACATGGGCTTCATCGAGGACATCGAGCTGATCGTCAGCCGCACGCCGGAAACCCGCCAGACCATGCTGTTCTCGGCCACGCTCGACGGCATGGTCGGCAACATCGCGCGCCGCATCACGAAAGATCCGCAGCTGATCCAGATCTCCGGCTCCTCGACCCGTCACGAGAACATTCAGCAGCGCGTGCACTTCGTCGATGACCTGCTGCACAAGAATCGCCTGCTCGACCACCTGCTGCGCGACGTGGCCATCGACCAGGCCGTGGTGTTCACCGCGACCAAGCGCGACGCCGACACGATTGCCGACCGTCTGAACATCGCCGGCTTCGCCGCCGCCGCGTTGCATGGCGACATGCACCAGGGCGCGCGCAACCGCACGCTCAATGCCATGCGCAACGGGCAGGTACGCGTGCTGGTGGCCACCGACGTCGCCGCACGCGGTATCGACGTGCCAGGCATCACGCATGTGTTCAACTTCGACCTGCCGAAATTCGCCGAGGACTATGTGCACCGCATCGGCCGTACCGGCCGCGCCGGCCGCAAGGGCATTGCGGTGTCGCTCGTCAACCATGCCGAAGGCGTGCACGTGAAGCGCATCGAGCGCTTCACCAAGCAGTCGATCCCGGTCGACGTGATCGAGGGCTACGAGCCGAGGAAATCGGCAGCGCCGCGCGCGCGGCCGGGCTGGAAGCCGGGCGACGGCCGCAAGCAGGGCAGCGGCGGCAAGCCGGGCCAGCGCACCTTCGCCAAGCCGGGCGCACCCCGCAAGGACGGCGGCGGCTACCGCGGGAATCGCGAAGGCGGTCGCAGCGACGGCCGTCGCGGCTGATCGTTCTGCGCTGCGCCGACAAGGCTCCCCTCGGGGAGCTTTGTTTTTTTCGGGATGCGATAATGCGGGACCACGACTCTCCCGCAGGAACCCGACATGGCCGCACTCGATTCCCCCGCACTGCGCTTGACCTCCTTTTCCCACGGCGGCGGCTGCGGCTGCAAGATCGCACCCGGCCTGCTGGCCGACATCCTCAAGCAGTCGCGCGGCTTTCCGGTGCCGCCGCAGCTGCTGGTCGGCATCGAGACGGCGGACGACGCGGCGGTCTACCAGCTGAACGACGAGCAGGCGCTGATCGCGACCACCGACTTCTTCATGCCCATCGTCGATGATCCGTTCGACTTCGGCCGCATCGCGGCGACGAACGCGATCTCCGACGTGTACGCGATGGGCGGCACGCCGATCATGGCGCTGGCCCTGGTCGGCATGCCGATCGACAAGCTGCCGGTCGAGACCATCGGCAAGATACTGGCCGGCGGCGAATCGGTCTGCGCAGCTGCCGGCATACCAATCGCCGGCGGGCACACGATCGACTCGGTGGAGCCGATCTACGGCCTCGTCGTCATGGGACTCGTGCATCCAAAAAAACTCAAGCGCAATGCGGACGCAAAGCCGGGCGACCGGCTCATCCTTGGCAAGCCGCTGGGCGTAGGCATCTTGTCGGCCGCACTGAAGAAAGGCGCGCTCGACGCCGCCGGCTACGAGGCAATGATCGCGAGCACCACCCGGCTCAACACGCCGGGCCGCGCGTTGTCCGACATCGCCGGCGTGCACGCGCTGACCGACGTGACCGGCTTCGGCCTGCTGGGTCATGCGCGCGAGATGGCGCTGGGCGCCCGGCTCTCTGCGCGCATCGCAGTCAGCGCCGTGCCTTTCCTGCCGGGCGTAGAGGCGCTGGCGTCGCAGGGTTTCATCACGGGCGCATCCGGTCGCAACTGGGCCGGCTTTGGTGCGGACATCCGGCTGGCCAACAGCGTCACTCCGGTGCAGCAGGCGCTGCTATGCGACCCGCAGACCTCGGGCGGGCTGCTGGTCGCGTGCGCTGCCGATGCGGTCGACGCGGTGATGGCGGTATTCCGCGACAACGGGTTCGAGCACGCCACGGTCGTGGGCGAGATGGTCGACGGCGTGGCGGGGGTCGAGGTCGTTTGAGATCACACTAACCTCGCCAGCCGAATCCCCGTCATCTGCCAGCATGCCGACGCCGGAAAGAAATTCCGGTAGCTGATCCGCGCATGCCCGTCGGGCGTGAAGGCCGACGGGCCGCGCACGCGGGAACGGCTCGCCAATGCCGTGATGGTACGAATTGGCCAGGCTGTCGCGCCGTACGCGCCGATACCTTTGCGCAAGTTCCATCCCGTTTCCTGCCCGGCAGCGGCAAATGCCGCCGGTTGCTACACTGGCGCCTCATGAGCCAGCCCGACCTGCTTTCCGAGCGCCCGACCGACCGCCTGCCTGCCGCGCTGGAATGTCGACAGCTGCGCAAGGCCTACGGTTCGCGCACGGTATTGCGCGGCATCGACCTGCGCCTCGGCGCGGGCGAGTATGTGGCGATCATGGGCGAGTCGGGCGTCGGCAAGTCGACCCTGCTCAACCTGATCGCGGGCCTCGATGCGGCCGAGGGCGGCGACTTGCTGATCGACGGCATCGCCGTCGATGCGCTCGATGATGCGGCTGCGACGCTGCTGCGCCGACGCAAGCTGGGCTTCATCTTCCAGGCCTTTCACCTGCTGCCCGACCTGAGCCTGCTGCAGAATGTCGCGCTGCCGCTGTTGCTGAACGGCTTGCCGATGGCGCGCGCCGGCGAGATGCTGGCGGCGGTCGGCCTGGCCGGGCGCGAGGATGATTTCCCGCGCCAGCTGTCCGGCGGCGAGATGCAGCGCGTAGCGATTGCGCGCGCGCTGGTGCACCGACCCCGGCTGCTGCTGGCGGACGAACCGACCGGCAACCTCGATCCGGAGACGGCCGACGAAATTCTCGGGCTGCTGAAGTCCGAGATCCGCGCCAGCGGCGCAGCGGCCGTCATCGTCACGCACTCGCCGGTGGCCGCTGCCAGCGCCGACCGCGTGCTGCTGCTCACGCGCGACGGCCTGCGCGAGCGGGAGCGGCAAGCGCTGCGCGAGGCATGAGCCTGCTGCGCTGGTTGCTGGCTGGCGAATGGCGTGCGCATCCGGTACGCGCGCTGCTCGCGCTGGCTGCCATCGCCGTCGGGGTTGCGCTCGGTTTCGGTATTCACTTGGTCAACAGTGCCGCCTTCAACGAGTTTTCTGCCGCTGCGCGCAGCCTGTCCGGCAGCGCCGACCTGCAGGCGCGCGCCCGCGCCGCGTTCTTCGACGAGACCCTGTATCCGCAGATCGCCGCACTGCCCGACGTGGAGGTCGCCTCGCCGGTGCTGGAGCTCGATCTGCCGGTGCCGGGACGGCGCGGCAGCCTGAAGCTGCTCGGCATCGACGGCCTGCGGGCTGCCGGCATCGCGCCCGACCTGCTGGGCGTACCTGCCGACGACGATCCTTTCGCGTCGCTGATGGCCGATACCGTCTTCCTGTCGCCCGCAGCGATGGAATGGCTGCAGCTGCAGGCCGGCGCTACGCTGCGCCTGCTCGACGGCACGCGCGAGGTCAGGCTGCGCGTGGCGGGCACGCTGCTCCGCGCGCGCCCGGGCCAGCGGCTGGCGGTGATGGACATCGGCAGCGCGCAATGGCAGTTCAGCCGCCTCGGCCAGTTGTCCCGCATCGACCTCAAGCTGGTAGCCGGCACCAACCTGGCGGCCTTCCGCGACCGGCTGCAACAGGCCCACGGCGACAGCCTCACGCTGGCCGAGGCCAGCGACCAGGACCGGCGCACGGCAACGATGTCGCGCGCCTACCGGGTCAACCTCAACGTGCTGGCGCTGGTCGCGCTGTTCACCGGCGCCTTCCTCGTGTTCTCCACGCAGGCACTGTCGGTGCTGCGGCGGCGCCCGCAGTTTGCTCTGTTGCGCACGCTTGGCGTCACGCGCGCGCAACTGCTGCTGCAGGTGCTGGTCGAAGGCACGCTGCTGGGCGTGGCGGGCTCGGCGCTCGGCATCGCGCTGGGCTACCTGCTGGCCGTTGGCGCGCTGTCGCTGTTCGGCGGCGACCTCGGCGGCGGCTATTTCCCCGGCGTGCGGCCGAGCGTCTCGTTCAGCCCGGCGGCCGCACTGCTGTTCTTCGTCGCCGGCGCGGGCGTGGCCCTGCTCGGCAGCCTGTCGCCGGCGCTCGAGGCCGCGCGCGCGCGACCGGCCGCCGCGCTCAAGGCCGGCGGCGAAGACCAGGCGCTCGCGCCGCTGTCCGCGCCGTGGGTGGCACTGTCGGCGATCGCGCTCGGCGCCCTCTGCACGCAGTTGCCGCCGGTCGGCGGGCTGCCGGTGTTCGGGTATCTGGCCATCGTGCTGCTGCTGGTGGGCAGCATCGGGCTGATGCCGCGCACGGCGGCGCTGCTGTTTTCCGCGCTCGCCGCGCGCTGGCAAGGCGTCGCCGGCACGCTGGCGCTGGCCAGGCTCGCAAATGCGCCGAACCAGGCGGCGATTGCGCTGGGCGGCGTGCTGGCGAGCTTCTCATTGATGGTGGCGATGGCCATCATGGTGGCCAGCTTTCGCGTATCGGTCGACGACTGGCTGCAGCACCTGCTGTCGGCCGACCTCTACGTGCGCGTCGCCAACGGCAGCGAGGCCGGACGGCTGACGCCGGCCGAGCAGCGGGCGATCGCCGCTCTGCCGGCCGTCGCGCGCACGGAACAGACGCGCTGGCTGCAACTAGCGCTCGACCCGGCGCGGCCGACGGTGGCGCTGATTGCGCGCTCGGCCAACACGGAGCAGCCCGAGCGCGCGCTGCCGCTGGTCGGCGAATCGCTGACGGGGCTGGCCACGCCGGTCTGGGTATCGGAAGCGATGGTCGATCTGTACGGCTGGACGCCGGGGCAGCAGGTGATGCTGCCGCTGGCCGGCAGGCAGCATGCGTTCACGGTGGCCGGCATCTGGCGCGACTATGCTCGCCAGACTGGCGCGGTCCAGATGCGGCTGTCGGACTACCGCCGCATCACCGGCGACCTCGACGTCAACGACATCTCGCTGTGGGTGGCGCGTGGCGGCAGTGTCGATGCGTTGCGCGCGCAACTGCAGGCCCTGCCGTTTGCCGCCGCGCTCGAGTTCGCCGAGCCGGGCGAGATTCGCGCGATCAGCCTTAAGATTTTCGATCGCAGCTTTGCCATCACCTATCTGCTGGAGGGCGTCGCGATACTGATCGGCCTGTTCGGCGTGGCCGCGACCTTCTCGGCACAGGTGCTGTCGCGCGCAAAGGAATTCGGCATGCTGCGCCACGTCGGCGTCACGCGCGGCCAGATCCTTGCGCTGCTGGCCGGCGAGGGCGCGCTGCTGGCGGGGCTGGCGATCGCAGCCGGCTTCGCGCTCGGCTGGAGCATCAGCCTGATTCTGGTGTTCATCGTGAATCCGCAATCGTTCCACTGGACGATGCAGTTGCATCTGCCGTGGGGGCTGCTGGCGATGGTCGCCGCTGTGCTGCTGGTGTCGGCATCGGTCACGGCGCTGGTGTCGGGGCGGATGGCGGTGGCCGGCAGCGCGGTGCGGGCGGTGAGGGAGGATTGGTGAATACTTTCGATGAATCTCCGGGAACGGTTGCTGTTGGCCCCAGCTTGCGCCGGTGCGACGAAGCAAGCCGAATTGCACGGAAAGTCGTCGTCCCAGCGCAAGCTGGGACCCATGCTTTGCTGCTTGCACTCTGCATGGTTCACGCCCACGCAGCGCCCCCCGAATTCACCCAGGTGCTCCCCCGAACGCCATTGAGCTTCCCGCGCGACTTCGGCGCCCATCCCGACTTCCGCACCGAATGGTGGTACGCCACCGGCTGGCTGCAGACGCCGGACGGCAAGCCGCTGGGCTTTCAGGTGACCTTCTTCCGCTCGGCGACGGAGCACGATCGCACCAATCCCAGCCGCTTCGCGCCGAAACAGCTGATCGTCGCGCACGCGGCGCTGTCGGACCCTACGACCGGCAAGCTGCAGCACGACCAGAAGATCGCCCGCGCCGGCTTCGGCCTCGCGCAGGCTGCGGAGGCGACAACCGACGTTAAGCTCGGCACCTGGACGATGAAGCGCGATGCGGACGGGATCTACCGCGTGAACCTGCCGGCACGCGACTTCTCGTTCTCGCTCGCGCTCGCGCCGACCCAGCCCTTGCTACTGCAGGGCGAGGACGGCTTCTCGCGCAAGGGCCCAAAGCCGGAACAGGCGAGCTATTACTACAGCGAGCCGCAACTGAGGGTCAGCGGCACGATCACGCGTAACGGCAGGCCGCTGGCCGTCACCGGCAGCGCATGGCTGGATCATGAATGGTCGAGCACGGTGCTCGATCCGCGTGCGGTCGGCTGGGACTGGATCGGCGCGAACCTCGACGACGGCAGCGCGCTGATGGCCTTCCGCATCCGTACCGCCGACGGCGGCACGCTGTGGCAGCATGCGATGCTGCGCGATGGCGCCGGCCGCCAGCGCCGCTTCGGTAACGAAGCGGTGCGCTTTGTGCCTCTGCGACAATGGCGGTCGCCGCGCACGAAGGCCAGCTATCCGGTCGAACTCGAACTCGGCATCGACGGCCGGACATGGCGGCTCATTCCGCTGCAGGACGATCAGGAACTCGACTCGCGGCAGTCCACCGGCGCGGTGTACTGGGAAGGCGCAGTGACCCTCGAACGCGACGGCCAGCGGGCCGGACGCGGCTATCTCGAAATGACCGGCTATGTGAAGGCCCTGAAATTATGAACACGGCAAGCGAACGACCGAAGTCGCAGAGCGGCATCAAGACACTCGGAGCGCTGCTGCCCTTCCTCGCGCCCTACCGCGCGCGCATCGGGCTGGCTGGCATGGCCCTGCTGGTCGCTGCCGCGGCCACACTGGCCATCCCGTACGGCTTTCGCCAGCTGATCGACCTCGGCTTCACGAATGCCGGCAGCGCGCAAGCGGAACACGTCAATGGGTACTTCGTGGCGCTGTTCCTCGTCGCCTGCGTGCTGGCCGTGGCGACCGCCGCGCGCTTCTACATGGTGTCGTGGCTGGGCGAGCGGGTGACGGCCGACATCCGCCGGGCGGTGTATGCCCATGTACTGAAGCAGAGCCCGGCCTTCTTCGAGACCACGCAGACCGGCGAGGTGCTGTCGCGCCTCACCACCGACACCACGCTGATCCAGACCGTGGTCGGCACCAGCATCTCGATGGCTCTGCGTAACCTCGTGCTGCTGGCCGGCGGTCTGCTGATGATGTTCCTCACCAGCGCCACGCTTTCGGGAATCATCATCGTGATGCTGGTAGCGGTGATCGTCCCGATCGTCGTTTTCGGCCGCCGCGTGCGCAAGCTCTCGCGCGCGTCGCAGGACAGGATCGCCGACGCCTCGGGGCTGGCCGGCGAGATGCTCAATGCGATCAGTGTCGTGCAGGCCTATGCGCAGGAAGTGCGCGAGGCAATGCGCTTCGGTTCGGCGGTCGAGACGGCGTTCACGACGGCGATCGCCCGCATCCGCGCGCGATCGCTGCTGACGGTGCTGGCCATCCTGCTGGTGTTCGGCGCCATCGTGTTTGTGCTGTGGCTGGGCGCGCATGCGGTCATCGATGGCCGGATGAGCGCGGGACAGCTGGCGCAGTTCATCCTGTACGCAGCCATCGTCGCCGGTGCGATCGGCGCGTTGTCGGAGGTGCTGGGCGATGCGCAGCGCGCAGCCGGCGCCAGCGAGCGGCTGCTCGAACTACTGGCAGAACAGTCGCCGATCAGCTCGCCGGCGCATCCGCTCGGCCTGCCGCCGCGCGCGGCAAATGGCGCGGCCATCGCCATCGAGCACCTACGCTTTTACTATCCGTCGCGTCCCGACACGCTGGCGCTGACCGATCTGTCGATCGACGTGCGGCCCGGCGAGACGGTCGCCATCGTCGGGCCGTCAGGCGCCGGCAAGACCACGCTGTTCCAGCTGCTGCTGCGCTTCCATGACCCGGAACAGGGCAGCATCCGGCTGGACGGCATTGATATCCGCAAGCTGGCCCTGCACGACCTGCGCCATGCGATCGGCATCGTGCCGCAGGACACGGTGGTGTTTTCCGCCAATGCAATGGAGAACATCCGCTACGGCCGCCCGGACGCGAGCGACGAGGATGTGATCGCCGCCGCGAAACAGGCTGCCGCGCACGAGTTCATCGAGCGGCTGCCTGACGGCTACCAGTCCTTTCTCGGCGAGCGCGGTGTTCGCCTGTCCGGCGGGCAGCGGCAGCGGATCGCTATTGCGCGCGCCCTGCTGAAGAACCCGCCGCTGCTGCTGCTGGATGAGGCGACCAGCGCGCTGGACGCGGAATCCGAGCGGCTGGTGCAGCGCGCGCTGGAAGCGGCGATGGAGGGCAGGACGACGCTAGTGATCGCGCACCGTCTGGCGACCGTCCAGCGCGCGACCCGCATCGTGGTGATGGAGCATGGAAGGATCGTCGAGACCGGCACGCATGCGGAACTGGTCGAGGCAGGCGGTTTGTATGCCAGCCTGGCGGCGCTGCAGTTTGCGGAGGGCTGACGTTCTGGCGGATTTTCAGTTCACCGCCCTCAATTTTTCCATTATCACCCGTTGCAGCGCATAGAACTCGTCCGCATCGCCGATCGTCCCGCGCCCCATGTCGAGGGCTAGCTCGAAAATCTCGCGCGCATCCTTCTGCTCGCCGAGTGCCGCATAACACTCGGCCAGCCGGAACGCGGCCGGCACGAAATTCGAATCCAGCGACAGCAGGGTCGCGTAGAAGCTGGCGGCCAGCAGCGGGTCGCCGAGCAGCTGCAAGATCATGCCGGTCATGAACATGAAGCGCTGGTCCAGCGGCCGGTTGACCGACAGGTGCAGCGCGAGCGGCAATACCTCCTCGTAGCGCTTTGCCTCGTACAACGCATAGGCTTCTGCATACACGCGCTCGACCTCGTCATCCGGCCAGCCGTCGATCAGCGCCTTCTGCATGCCGGTACCCAGCTGGTGCTGCAGTTGCGCCACCTTGTCGGGCACCTCATGAAAGCTGGCATTGACCAGCGCAATGATCTCGCGCACTTCGTCATGGACGGCGCCGGCATGGATCGGGTTCATTGCCGTACCGCCTTCAGCCAGCCGCCGCCGCGACGACCGTCGCCAGCACCGAAGCGCAGGCGCTGCGCTGGGCATCCGACAGTGCGCTGGCCGCGGCCGGAGCAGGACCGCCCTCGCGCAGTCTGTCGAGCAGGGCCTTCTGGCGCTGCGCGAACTGCGCCCGCCTGCCCTCCTCGAGCAGACCGCCCGGCTGCGCCGGCGCTGCCGGCAACGGGACGCGCGCGGACGACGGCGGCACTAGCGGCGTCAGGTGAACCGGGGCCATCGCCGGGACCGCCCGCGGCGCGGCGGACTGGCCCGCTGACTCGTTGACGGCGGGGGGAACGGACTGCGGGTTGAACTGTATGCTCATCGAAGGCTCCGGGGGCAGAGGGCTGGAACGAAGTCGCGGCGCCGATGCGCCCTATCCTCTGCAGTGACTCCGCCCCGGCCCCCGTTCCACGAACGCTCGTTCTATTTCGGCATGCGCCGAGACGGCACGGCGTGCAGGGTAAAATGACGAACCAACGGATTTCAGACCATGCGCCAATACCAGGATTTCATGCGCCATGTCCTCGAACATGGCACCCACAAGACCGACCGCACAGGCACCGGCACGCGCTCGGTTTTCGGCTACCAGATGCGGTTCGACCTGCGGGAAGGCTTCCCGATGGTCACGACCAAGAAGCTGCACCTGAAGTCCATCGTCCATGAACTGATCTGGTTCCTGCAGGGTTCGACCAACATCGGCTACCTGAAAGAGCACGGCGTCACGATCTGGGACGAGTGGGCCGATGCCAATGGCGACCTCGGCCCCGTCTACGGCCACCAGTGGCGCTCGTGGCCGGCGCCGAACGGCGAGCACATCGACCAGATCGCGCAGCTGATCCATCAGATCAAATCGAATCCGGATTCGCGCCGTCTGATCGTCTCGGCGTGGAACGTGTCGGACATACCGCGCATGAAGCTGCCGCCCTGCCACGCGTTCTTCCAGTTCTACGTGGCCGATGGCAGGCTGTCCTGCCAGCTCTACCAGCGCAGCGCCGACATCTTCCTCGGCGTGCCGTTCAATATCGCGTCCTATGCGCTGCTGACGCACATGGTGGCCGAGCAGACCGGCCTTGACGTCGGCGACTTCATCTGGACCGGCGGCGACTGCCACATCTATTCAAACCATGTCGAACAGGTGACGGAGCAGCTGTCACGCGAGCCGCTGCCCTTGCCCGCGCTGGTGCTAAAGCGCAAGCCGGACTCGATTTTCGGCTACCGCTTCGAAGACATCGAGGTGGTCGGCTACCAGTCGCATCCGGCCATCAAGGCGCCGGTCGCGGTCTGAGACATCATGCCTGCCTCCCTGTCCCTGATCGTCGCCACCGACCGCAACAACGGCATCGGCGTCAACAACACCCTGCCCTGGCGGCTGCCGGAAGACCTGGCGTTCTTCAAGCGCACCACCGCTGGCCACGCGATCATCATGGGCCGCAAGACCTTTGATTCGATCGGCCGGCCTTTGCCGAACCGGCGCAACATCGTTGTTACGCGCAATCCAGGCTGGACGCAGGAAGGCGTCGAGCGCGCCGGCTCGCTGGACGAAGCGGTGCAGCTGGCCGGCGACGGCGAGGTGTTCGTCATCGGCGGCGCGCAGATTTACGTCGATGCGATCAGGATCGCCGACAAGCTGATCGTGACTGAAATCGACGCCGCTTATCGCTGCGACGCCTTCTTCCCTGCGATCGACCCGGCCGACTGGGTCGAGACAGCGCGCGAACCTCACCGCTCGGCCGAGAATGGCTGGGATTATTTTTTTGTCATCTACCGGCGTCGCTGACTTTTTTTGCGGCATGAGGGGGGACCGAATTTCACCCTCCCGACACGCAATTCTGCGAAAATCGCGCTCTCTTTTTCCGGCCCGCCCTGACTGCGCGGAGCCGTTCCTGCTTCGGGAGACCCCATGAAATTCCGCTTTCCCATCGTCATCATCGATGAAGATTTCCGCTCCGAAAACACCTCGGGCCTCGGCATCCGCGCGCTCGCCGATGCGCTGGAGAAGGAAGGCATGGAAGTCGTCGGCGTGACCAGCTATGGCGATCTGTCGCAGTTCGCGCAGCAGCAGTCGCGCGCGTCGGCCTTCATCCTGTCGATCGACGACGAGGAATTCGGCGGCGGCTCGCACGAGGAAACCGAAACCGCGCTGAAGTCGCTGCGCGCCTTCGTCGAGGAGATCCGCTACAAGAACGCCGACATCCCGATCTACCTGTACGGCGAGACCCGCACCTCGCGCCACATCCCGAACGACATCCTGCGCGAGCTGCACGGCTTCATTCACATGTTCGAGGATACGCCGGAATTCGTCGCGCGACACATCATCCGCGAGGCGCGCTCCTACCTCGACGGCCTCGCGCCGCCGTTCTTCCGCGCGATGGTGCATTATGCGCAGGACGGCTCATACTCGTGGCACTGCCCGGGCCATTCGGGCGGCGTCGCCTTCCTGAAGTCGCCGATCGGGCAGATGTTCCACCAGTTCTTCGGCGAGAACATGCTGCGCGCAGACGTCTGCAACGCGGTCGAGGAGCTCGGCCAGCTGCTCGACCATACCGGCCCGGTCGCGGCTTCCGAGCGCAATGCGGCGCGCATCTTCAATGCCGACCACTGCTTCTTCGTCACCAACGGCACTTCCACCTCGAACAAGATGGTCTGGCACTCGACGGTGGCGCCGGGCGACATCGTGGTGGTGGATCGCAACTGCCACAAGTCCATCCTGCACTCGATCATCATGACCGGCGCGATACCGGTATTCCTGATGCCGACGCGCAACCACCTCGGCATCATCGGCCCGATTCCGCGCGACGAGTTCACGATGGAAAACATCATGAAAAAAATCGAGGCCAACCCGTTCGCGCGCGAAGCCAAGAACAAGAAGCCGCGCATCCTGACGATCACGCAGTCAACCTATGACGGTGTGCTGTACAACGTCGAAGTCATCAAGGACATGCTCGACGGCCAGATCGACACCCTGCACTTCGACGAGGCGTGGCTGCCGCATGCGAGCTTCCACGACTTCTACAAGGACATGCACGCGATCGGCAAGGATCGGCCGCGTGCGCGCGAGTCGCTGATCTTCTCGACCCAGTCGACGCACAAGCTGCTGGCCGGCCTGTCGCAGGCCTCGCAGATACTGGTACAGGAATCGGAGACCGTGCAGCTCGACCGTGACAGCTTCAACGAAGCCTACCTGATGCACATCTCGACTTCGCCGCAGTACGCGATCATCGCCTCCTGCGACATTGCGGCGGCGATGATGGAGCCGCCAGGCGGCACCGCGCTGGTGGAGGAAAGCATACTCGAGGCGCTCGATTTCCGGCGCGCGATGAGGAAGGTCGACGAGGAGTGGGGACAGGACTGGTGGTTCCAGGTCTGGGGCCCGGAAAACTTTGCCGAGGAAGGCATGGGCTCGGCCGAGGACTGGATCATCAACGGCAAGGA
Organism: Burkholderiaceae bacterium; assembly: GCA_023653025.1. Taxonomy (GTDB): domain Bacteria; phylum Pseudomonadota; class Gammaproteobacteria; order Burkholderiales; family Burkholderiaceae_D; genus Pernthalerella. The sequence goes on along the minus strand of JAMNXS010000008.1, from coordinate 21,355 downwards.
CAACTGGCACGGCTTCGGCAAGATCGAATCGGGCTTCAACATGCTCGACCCGATCAAGGCGACCATTGTCACGCCGGGACTATCGATCGACGGCCAGTTCGGCGAGACCGGCATTCCGGCATCGATCGTGACCAAGTACCTGGCAGAACACGGCGTGATCGTCGAGAAGGCGGGTCTGTACTCGTTCTTCATCATGTTCACCATTGGCATCACCAAGGGCCGCTGGAACACGCTGCTGACGGCGCTGCAGCAGTTCAAGGACGACTACGACAAGAACCAGCCGATGTGGCGCATCCTGCCCGAGTTCGCGGCCGCCAATCCGCGCTACGAGCGCACCGGCCTGCGCGACCTGTGCCAGCAGATTCACGACATGTACAAGGAGCATGATGTCGCGCGCCTGACGACCGAGATGTACCTGTCCGACATGCAGCCGGCGATGAAGCCCTCCGACGCCTTCGCAAAAATGGCGCACCGCGAAATCGACCGCGTGCCCATCGACGAGCTCGAAGGCCGCGTGACTGCCATTCTGCTGACGCCCTACCCGCCCGGCATTCCGCTGCTGATCCCCGGCGAGCGCTTCAACAAGACCATTGTCGACTATCTGAAGTTCGTGCGCGAGTTCAACGAGAAGCTGCCGGGATTCGAGACCGATGTGCACGGGCTGGTGAAGACCGCGGTCAATGGCGTGAAGGGTTATTGCGTGGACTGCGTTCGGCAGTAGCAGCCAGCGGGGACGATACGAAGGGGAGCCGCGGCTCCCCTTTTTTTCGTCGGTCGATCTCGAGCCGATATTCGGATACCCCATCCATGCGAGGGAACTGTACGCCGTCATCGATTACCCAGACGCCGTTCCCGGCATGGGCAGCCGGATTCTCCAACCCGGCGTCCGATGACGCACTCCCCTGAAAGGAAATCAGCGATGCACAACGCTACCGACAAGTCCCTGCAGACCACGCCGACCGTCTACAGCCCCGGCACTCCTGCGCCGGGAGCGCCCCTGCCCGAGCCGGCCGAGGACGCGCTCGCCAGTCCGGCCAGGCGCCCGGTGATTGCGAGCCGGCCGGTGGCCGTGCCGCCCTTGCAGCTCAAGAATCTCGACAAGACGCCCGTGATCCTCTCGCCGGATACCTCGCCCGTGAAGTCGTCGTCGCCGCGCAAGGTGATGCGATCCCTCTCGGACAAGGCTTCGGCGGTGAAATCTCGCATCGACTGCGCCGTGTCGCCGCGTGCCCGAATGGCAAAGCTGTTCGAGGGCATCGAGTGGAACGATGTCGAACCGCCTGCGGCGCCGGCGAAGGCGCCGTCACCGGAGTCGTCTGCCAGCCGCAAGCGCAAGGCGGAGCGCGACGACGGCCCGGAGTTGAAGAGAGTTCGTTTCGACGACACGCCGCGCGCACAGCGCGCCACTGACGGCAAATCGGGCGACTCCTCCGGCGGCACGGCCTCCAGCACCTCCAGCACCTACAGCACCCCCGGCAGCGCGACGGGCTACACGAAGCAAATCGATCTGCTCGTCGCAGCCCTCGGCAGGCCCACCGGGCCGCCACCGCGACCGACGACCCCGGCACCTGCCGAACTGACGCCGATCAAGCTGCTGCCCGCGACAAGTTTCGGCGCGCCTTTGCTGCGCAAGCGCCTGCAGGACGTGACGCCGGAATCGTCGTCAAAACCGCACCCGCCGCTCGCCCTGCCTCTGCCGCCTCTGCCGCCTCTGCCGCCGTTGCCGCTCTCTGAATGCACGCCGTCCGACAGAAAACCGGGAAGCGGCAGGGCTCACGACCCGGTCGAGCTCATCAAGCCCGCGCTCGAGCTCGCCGAAAGCCTGGAAAAGGACCTGGAAGCCGCCGAGCGCACGGAACTTCAGGCCCACAAGACACCGAAGGTACCGGCTTCGCATGACGGCTTTCCCTTCCCCCCGGACCGGCTGGGCAAGCTGGCCATCAGGCGGCGCGCGAACGACAGGGAGTGGGTCGGCAAGGCCAGCGGCGATTCTGTCGCAGCGAAGCTGCAGCGCAGCCTGGACAAGCTGCAAGCCGACAATGCCGGGCGCATCGACGAGGAGGCCTGCGGTTACCTGCAGCAGTTGTTCGGCCTGCTGCCTGCCGGGGTCAACCACGCCGGCACGACATTCAATTACCTGCTGATGAAGTCTTTCTACAGCCTCGGCCTGAACGAGGCCCAGTGGGAGGCGATCGAGCGACTGCACAAGAATTTCGACCAGCTCGACACCGGCAACGATCCGCAAGGCAGCGCCAGCTTCAAGGCGCAGCTGGGCGAGATCATCGCGGCGAAGAAAGGGTTGATGGCCGTGAGACGGCAAACCGAGCGCGGCGCTGGCGACAGCAGCAGCTGATCACCCGCGCGGCGTGCGCGATGCAATGCGTGGAGGCGGATGACCAAAGATCACCACGCCTCTGCTCACATGGCTGGGCAGCGGCACCAGCCCGTCACCGACGCAGGGGCCATCGACGCAACGACCATCATCGACATTGAAAAATGCGGCATGATGGGCGCACATGATCAGCCCGTCCAGGGTCACGAAGGTCTGCGGCTCGTAGTTCAGCGGCAGTGAAAAATGCGGACAGTAGTTCAGATATGACCAGACCTGCGATCCGCGCCGCAGCAGCAGCACCTTGAAGTTTTCCCTGCCCTCGCCGAACGTGATTTCACGGCCTCCCTGATCCGGAATGTCGGCCATCTTGCACAGCCTGGTGCCGTCGGCCGGACGGTCCGGGTGATCCTGCCAGTTCAATTCATGTTCTCCGCATTGACCGTCGGTTGCGGCGCCCCCAGCGTCCATGCCCATGGCCGTATTTCAACCGACTTGAATACGCCCGCCTGCGAGTACGGATCATCGGCGACGAACTCGGAGACCACGGCAATGTCGTCGGCTTCGACGATGAGCAAGGTGCCGTTCGTGGCACTGCCCTGCGTCGTCAGCATCGGGCCGCCGAGATGCACCTTTACGCGATGATTGCACGGATTGCGCAGGTGCGCGCGATGGATGGGGCCGATCTCGCTGCGCTTCTCCGATGCTCCGGGCGCGTCCGTGGCCAGCACGACGAAAAACATCAGCGGCTCCTCAGGCCACCGGCTCGAGCACGAAATCGTAGGCGACCTTCCATTCGTCGCCGTCGCGCTCGATGTCGACCACCAGCGAATGCTTGACGCCGAACACCGCATCGGACTCGAGGTAACTGTCACCTTCGGCAAACAGCTGGGTGACGACCGGCTTGAAGCCGGGTGCGGACACGATGAAGTGGATATGCGCGGGACGGTACGGGTGCCGTCCGAGCTTGCCGAGCAGGTGGCCGACCGGGCCGTCGGTGGGAATCGCATACGACACGGGCTTGAGCGTGCGGAAGCAATAGCTGCCGTCAGCAGCCGTATGTACCTTGCCGCAGAGGTGGAATGCTTGCGCGCCGCTGTCCTGCATGTGGTAGAGGCCGTTCGGCGCGGTCTGCCAGACGTCGAGCACTGCGTTGGCCAGCGGCCTGCCGGCCAGGTCGGTCACCCTGCCGCTGACGACCACGCCGGGACCTTCGCCGGGTGCGAGGTCCGCGCCGGTGTCCTGCTCCGGCGCGCCATCCTGGTAGAACGGTCCCAGCACGCTCGATTCGGTCGCGCCGGCCGGCTTGCGGTTGTTGATCGCATCCATCAGTATCGACACGCCAAGGGTATCGGACAGAAGGATGAACTCCTGGCGTACGTTGTCGCATTGGTGGCCGGTGGCGGTCAGGAACTGTATGCCGGCCATCCACTCGTCCGGCGTCGGCTCGATCTCGCGTACGAAGGCGTGCAGGTGCCTGATCAGCGCGTCCATCACCTGTTTCAGGCGCGGGTCGTCGCATTCCTGCAGGCGCGCAAGGACGGCATCGGTCAGGTTGTGTTCGGTCAGGTTTCGCATGTCAGCGGTTCACTTTCAGGAAACGATGGGTCGGGAAGAGCGACCAGCCGAAGCGCCGATGCAGCGCGCCCCAGAGGCCGTCGCGGAAGAAGATGGTGACGACAATCGCGATCAGGCCGAGGCCGACCAGATACCAACTGCCGTAATCGCTGAAGAACTTGTTCAGCATCCAGAACAGCAGGGCACCGACGATCGGTCCTTCAATGCGTCCGATGCCGCCGATGACGACCATGAAAATGGCAAACGCGCTCCAGTTGACCGAGAACGCCGCATCCGGCGAAATGCGCAGATTGCTGACGAAATACAGCGCGCCCGCCAGGCCCGCGCCGCCGGCGGCGATCAAGTAGACCGCCAGCTTCATGCGCCGCACGTCGATGCCCTGCGACGAGGCGGCGACCTCGTTATCGCGAATCGCGAGCAGGGCAAGGCCGCGCTTCGAGCGCAGAAAGAAATATACGCCGAAAGTCACCAGCAGCACGCACGCGAGCGCAATCCAGTAGGTAGTCGACTCGCGCACTGCCTTCTCGATCTCGCGCAGCGCGATCAGCGAGGTGCCGGAGCCGCCACCGACCCAGTGCAGGTTCGCAAACGAGAGCCGGAATACTTCGGCGATCACCCAGGTGCCGATCGCGAAATAGCCACCCTGCAGACGGAACGCGATGAACGACACCGGGTAGGCGATCGCGGCGCTGGCAAGCGCCGCAATTGGGATCGCGACGAACGGGTTCACGCCGGCCTCGTTGCCGAGAATGAGCATCACATAGCCGCCGAAGCCGAGGAAGGCCTGCTGGCCGATGCTGATCATGCCGCCATAGCCGGCCAGCAGGTTCCACATCATCGCGTACAGGAAGTAGCAACTGATCTCGACGACTTCCCGCATCCAGCTCGATTCGCCCCAGAACGGGATCGAGATCGCGTACAGCATCACGACCGCGGTCAGCAGCGGCAGGATGGTCGAGAAGCGATTGCCGCGCACCACGTCGAACGGAGAACCGCCGTTGTTCGACGAAAGCGGCCGGATTCCGGCCTGCTCCGGAATGACGGAGTCAGGGCCGCCAGTGCTTGCATCGTCATCCCGGCGCAGGCCGGGATCCAGTGTCTTTTTCATCATGGGCTCCATCTTCCCTTCACCTGGTTTTCGGGAACAATCCCTGCGGCCGCACCAGCAGCACGAACAGGAAAGTCAGGTGGCCGAACCAGATGCCCCATCCGGGATCGAAGCGGAAACCGACCTGCTGCGCGACCCCCAGCAGCAGCGCGCCCAGCAGCGTGCCCCAGAACGAGCCCATGCCACCCATGATCACCGCCTCGAACGCGAACAGCAGCAGCAAGGGGCCGTCGGCCGGCGACACCGTGGTGCGCATGGCCTGCAGCGCACCCGCGATCGCGATCAGCACGAAGGCAAGGCCGGTGGCCTGCGCGTACACGATCGCGGGACGGATGCCCATCAAGCGGGCCGCCTCGCGGTCGTCCGACACCGCGCGGAACGAGCGTCCCAGAGGTGTGAACGAGAACAGGGCCTGCAGCGCGATCGTCGATGCCAGTGCGATGCCGAAGATCAGCAGCGGCAGTGTGCCGACGGCAGCTGTGCCGAGCGACAGGCTGTCGAGAGCGATCGCGCCGGCGTCGAGCGAGCGCGGGTCGGCCGAATACACTTCGAGCAGCCCGTTCTGGATGATGATCGCCAGGCCGAAAGTCACGACCAGCGACGGCAGCGGATCGCGGCCCAGCGTGCCATTGAGCACGAAGCGCTGCAGCAGGTAGCCGACGATGAATGCGGCCGGCGCGATCAGCAGCACCGTGAAGCCCGGCGACTGGCCGGTCGCCGCCGCCAGACTGATCGCCGAGAAGCCGGCGAGGATGATGAAATCGCCCTGGGCGGTATTGGTCAGCCGCATCACGCCGAACATCAGCGACTGGCCGAGGGCGAACAGCGCGTACAGTCCGCCAAGCATCAAACCCTGGACGAGGATGTCGATCATGGCTCAGACTCCGAAATATGCTGCACCGATCTGCTCGCGGGTCAGCTTGCCGGACTGGCCGGCCAGCGACACCCTGCCCTCCTGCAGGCAGACCACGCGCGACGACACCTGCATGGCCAGCTGCACATCCTGCTCGACGATCAGCAGCGACATCCCGTCCTCCTGCAAAGCAGGCAGCGACGCATAGATCTCGCGAATCACCACCGGCGCAAGTCCGAGCGAAATCTCGTCGCACAGCAGCAGCCGCGGATTGCTCATCAGTGCGCGCCCGATCGCGACCATCTGCTGCTGCCCGCCGGAGAGCGAGGTCGACGGCTGGCCGCGCCTTTCTTTCAGAATGGGGAACAGGCCGTAGACGCGCTCGAGGCTCCATGGGCCGGCACGGCGCGACAGTGCACCCATCAGCAGGTTTTCCTCGACCGACAGCGACGGAAACAGCCGGCGTCCCTCCGGCACCATCGCGATGCCAAGCTTCACGATATCGGCCGCATCCATGCGGTCGATGCGCCGGCCGTCGAAACGGATTTCGCCGCCCAAGGCCGGCAACAGCCCGGTCAGGGTTTTCAGGAAGGTCGACTTGCCGGCGCCGTTGGCGCCAATCAGCGCGACGACTTCGCCAGGCAGAATATCGACGTCGATGCCGAACAAGGCCTGGGCATCGCCATACGATGCGGTGACGGAGGTCGCCTGCAGCAGCATTCAGCCCTCCAGATCCATGTAGACGCGGCGCACCTCGGCGTCCTGCATCACCTGCTGCGGATCGCCGGCGCACAGTGTCTTGCCGAAATTAATCACGTGCAGGCGATCGGCAATCGACAGCAGCGCATGGACGACATGCTCGATCCAGATCATCGTCACGCCTTCCTGCTTGATTCGGCGCAGTTCGTCCACCAGTTCCCGTGCCTCATGCTCGGTCAGGCCGCCGGCGATCTCGTCGAGCAGCAGCAGTCTCGGCCGCGTCGCGAGGGCGCGCGCCAGTTCGAGGCGCTTGCGGTTCAACAGCGTGAGTCCTCCGGCCGGCAGATTCGCGTGGCGCGTGAGCCCCGTCTTCTGCAGGACATCCCACGCAATGTCCCACGCCTCCTTTTCACTGACCTGGGCGCCGAAGCAGGCGGCAGTGACAAGATTTTCGAACACGCTCATGTGGCTGAAGGGTTGCGGCACCTGGTAGCTGCGGCCGATGCCGATGCGGCAGCGTTCGAAAGGCGCCAGCGCATTGATGCGCCGGCCCTCGTATTCGACATCTCCGGCGTCGGTTTTCACGTCGCCGGAGATCAGATTGAACAAGGTGGTCTTCCCGGCCCCGTTGGGGCCGAGAATGCCGAGCACCTCACCCTCGGCCACAGACAGCGACACATCGTCGGTGACCTTCAGAGCGCCATAGGACTTGCTGACATGCCTGAGGGCGAGCAGTGCCATCGTGCTTCCTGTTTCCGCTTACGGGTTCATCAGGCGCATCTTGCCGCCGGCCGGAATCGCCGAGGCCGCCTGATTGTTCACGATGGTCAGCTCGTATTTGAACTTGCCGCCCTTGTTCCACTGGCCGAGCACCAGCGGAGTCTTGCTGACGTTCCTGAACGGCCCCTGACCTCCCCATTTCACGTCGCCGACCACGGTCTTCAGCTGGGTCGCCGCCACAGCGTCGCGCAGGTCGCCAGGCGTGGCCGACTTGGCGCGCTTGAGCGAATCGACAGCGATTTCGAACAGCGCGTGGGCGAAGCCGATCGGCTGCGTCCACTGCTTCTTCGTCGATGCCTCATACGCGGCGGCCAGATCCTTTGCCGACTGCCTGGTCAGGCTGGAAGCAAACGGGTGCGACGGGCTCCACCAGACCTCGGTCGTCAGGCCGTCGCCGAGGTCGCCGAGCGCCTCGATCGCGCCGGGGAACAGCAGCGCCTTGCCGAGCGTGATGACCTTCGGCTTGAAGCCCTGCTGGCGCGCCTGCGTCAGAAAGGTCTTGGCGTCCGGCGGGATCACGACGCCGGTCACGATCTCGACGTTGTCCTTCTTGAATGCGGCGATCTGCGCCGAGAAATCCTGCGTGCCGTTCTGGAAGCGGCCCGGATCGGTCAGCGTGTAGCCCTGCGCCGACAGCGGTTTCGGGAAGCCGAGTTCCTTATCGCCCCAGGCATTGCCGTCGCCGTCGTTCGGGAACAGGCCGCCGACCTTCTTGCTGGTCTTGACGCTGTTCCAGCCGTTGGTGAAGTTGGCGATGACATCCTCGAGACCCCAGAACACATGGTAGGTCCACTTGAAGCCCTTGGCGGGATCGCCCTTGCGGCCGAAGAACCATGGCTGCCACGGCACGACCGACGACACGCAGGGCAGTTCGTTCAGTTCGCACGCGTCCGACACCGGGTTCGCGGTTTCGGGCGTGCCGGCGGTCAGGATCATTGCGACCTTGTCCTTCAGGATCAGGTCGTTCGCGACTTCACCGGCGCGGTTCGGGTTGGACTGGCTGTCCTTGAGCACGATCTCGACTGCGTATTTCTTTCCTGCGACCGTCACGCCATCCTTGAATGCCGCTTTCATCTGCTCGATCACCCACTTGTCGGCCTCGCCGAAGGGCGCCAGCGGTCCGGTCTGGGGCGACACGTAGCCGATTCTGATCGTATCAGCCGCGAACGACAGGCCCGATACGGTGACGAGCGCCGCTGCCGCCGCGCTCTTGATGAGGTCTCGTCTGCTGATTGCCATGGTGTTGTCTCCTCTTGGGTTGTTGTTTGCTGCTGTGATGATATCCGGCGGGTTTCGCTTCGCTCTACCCGCCCTACGACCTTGCCATCGTCCGCCGTTCAACCATCACGGGGGATCTCCTGACCACGCGCGCTGCAACAGCGCGCGCAATGCGCCTTCGGCCTCCGCGTTCACCGGACGCGGATTCCAGTACGGGTTCTGCACCGCGATCTGCGCAACGCGCGCGATGTCCTCCCGCTTCATGCCAATGTCGCGCAGCGCGACCGGCGCGCCGTTGTCCTTCGCCAGCTCGTACAGACCGAGCGCGGCGTCATGGTGATGCAGCGCGCGCGAAATTCTTTTCATCGCTTCAGGCGCAAACTGCGCATTGAACGCGATGGCATGCGGCAGCACGACGGTGTGCACTTCGGCATGAGGCAGGTTCAAGGTGCCGCCCAGCGTGTGGCAGAGCTTGTGATGCAACGCCATGCCGACATTGCCGAGCACGAGTCCGCACAGCCAGGCGCCGTACAGCGCATCGCTGCGGGCGGCGACATCGTTCGGGTTCGCGCGCACCCTCGGCAGTGCGGATGCCAGTGCGCGTATGCCCTCCTCGGCCATCAGGTCCATCACCGGATTGCTGTCCTGAGCGTACAGCCCCTCGGCCGCGTGCGCCATCGCATTCATGCCGGACGTCACCGAAAGGCCGGCGGGCAGGGAGAGCGTCAGCTCCGGGTCGTAGATCACGGCACGCGGCAGGACTCGGGCGTCACGGCCGGTCTTTTTCAGGCCATTCTCGGTCATGCCCCAGATCGGCGTCATCTCGCTGCCGGCGTAGGTAGTCGGTATCGCAAGCACCGGCAGGCCGGACTGCAGCGCAATCGCCTTGCCCAGACCCGTGGTCGATCCGCCGCCGACCGCCAGCGCGCAATCGGCATTTACGCGCAGCGCCTCGGCAACTGCCGCCGCCGCCGTGTCGACCGGGACATGCATCACCGCCTTCGGAAACACGCCGGCGGCACGGGTGCCGAGGCGCTGCGCGATGTCTTCGGCCAGCAGCTGCTGCTCCGGCGTGCACAGCACCAGCGCCCGGCTCGCGCCGAGCAGCTGCACCTCGCGCTCCAGATGTTCGAGCGCGCCGGCGCCGAACACGACGCGCGAAGCCTGGCCGGTGTAGACGAAGGAACGCACGATGCGCGTCAACGCCTGAAGTGCGGAGGGATCTGCGCGTCGACGTTCACCCAGACCGATTTGGCCTCGGTGTAGTCGTGCATCGCCTCGAAGCCCATCTCGCGGCCATAGCCGGACTGCCCCACCCCGCCGAACGGCGAGCCGGGGTTCACGCGCTTGTAGCTGTTGATCCAGACCATGCCGGCGCGAATATCGCGTGCCACCTTGTGCGCACGCGACAGGTCGCGTGTCCACAATCCGCTGCCGAGCCCGTACTCGGTCGAGTTCGCGATGCGCAGCGCGTCGGCGTCGTCGCCGAACGTGGTGACAGTGACAAAGGGGCCGAATACCTCTTCCTGCGAGACGCGATCGGTCGGCTTCGCACGCACGATGGTCGGCTCGACATAGCAGCCCTGCGCAAGCTCCGGCTGGGTCGGCGCCCGCCCGCCGGCCAGCACTTCGCCGCCCTGCTGCCGTGCGATATCGACATAGGACAGCACGCGATCGCGGTGCACGGTCGAGGTGAGCGGCCCCATTTCGGTTTCCGGATCCAGCGGATTGCCGAGGCGGATCGAGGTCGCGAGCGCGACAAAGCGCTCGAGGAATTCGTCGGCGATTTTTTCGTGGATGATCAGGCGCGAGCCGGCGATGCAGGCCTGCCCCTGGTTGTGGAAGATGGCCCAGGCCGAGCCATTCACCGCGGCCGCCAGGTTTGCGTCGTCGAAGACGATGTTCGCGCCCTTGCCGCCGAGCTCGAGCTGCACGCGCTTCAGGTTGCCCTGCGATGCCTGGACGATGCGGCGGCCAATGCCGGTCGAGCCGGTGAACGAAATCTTTCCCACCGCCGGGTGTTCGGCGAGATGCTGCCCGGCGGTCGCCCCATAGCCGACGACGATGTTGACCACGCCTTCGGGGAAGCCGATCTCGGCCATCATCTCGGCAATCCGCAAGGTCGACAGCGGCGTGATCTCGGACGGCTTCATGACCACCGTGTTGCCGGCAGCGAGCGCCGGCCCGAGCTTCCAGCTGGTGAACATCAGCGGAAAGTTCCAGGGCACGATCTGCCCGACCACGCCGACGGGCACGCGCGACACATAGTTCAGGAAGCCTGCCTCGACCGGCACCAGGCTGCCCTGGAACTTGTCGGCCATACCGCCGAAGTAGCGGTAGCAAGCGGCGGTACGCATCACATCGATATTTCTGGCGTCACGGATCGGATGGCCGGTGTCGATCGCCTCCAGCCTTGCCAGCGCATCGGCCTCGGCCTCGATGCGGTCGGCCAGCTTCAGCAGCAGCTTGCCGCGCTCGGCGGCCGGCAGGCCGCTCCACAGCGGGAAAGCGCGCGCTGCCGCATCGACCGCCGCGTCGACGTCGGCCGCCTTCGCCTCGGCCACGCGCGTGATCAGCGAGTTGTCGTGCGGGTTCAGCACGTCGATCGTTGCGCCGTCCATCGCATCGACGAACCGGCCGCCGATGAACAACTTGTTTTGTATCGAGCTCATGAAAGACCCGTCAGGCAAGATTTTGGGTGAAGCTCTCCCGCCGGCGGCCATCCGGCCTCCGCTGCGCTTCGCTCGGGAGAGGTTCAGTGCGTCGTCAGAAATCCACTGGATACGGTGGCAATTGCCCGGATTCGTACATCTTGACGATCTCGGGGTTGACGTTTTCCCATACCAGCAGCATCGAGCGCTTCTTCGAGAAACCCTGGTGCGCGATATCCGCCGGCATCGCGGCGACGTCGCCGGCTTTCATCAGCACGCGCGCGCGCGGGCGACCGGTGTCCTTGTCCGAGATATTCCACATGATCTCGTCGGACAGTTGCAGGAACCATTCGACGCGGTCATTGCCGTGGATGATAGGCAGGATGTATTCCTCGGTCGTCGGGCAGAACAGGCTGTTCTTGCAGACCGAAGTCACCGACGGGTTCCAGGTCACGTCGGAACGCGACAGGTAGGCAAACAGGTTGAACGCGTGCAGTTCCTTCTCGAAGCCCGGCTCGGCGCGGATCTCCGGCTTGTCCTGCGCGACGTCGGCAAACGCGCGGTTGATCGGATAGCCGGTGTCGTCGCCGCGCAGCGGGGAATCGCCTTCGAGGCCCGGCATGCGCTTTGTCGGCACGCGGTAGCGGTCGATCGCCTTCAGGTTGTCGCCATGCTTCTCGCCGAAGGCGGCGTCGCCGGTCTCCATGGGCGCGGCGAACGGGTCGAAGCCTGCATTGACCCAGTCGGCCAGGATGTCCTTGATGCGCTTCATGGCGACCGGCGTGTCGAATACCTCGGTGTAGGACAGGTCGTTCTTGTGATAATGCTCGTTGAACCGGCCGCCGAAGAACTCGACCTTGCCGTACAGGTTGCGGGTGCCGAACACCGGGTCGAAGTTGACCACGCCGTAGAAGAAGCCCCACGCGACGTCGCGCATCAGCGCGCGCAGGAAGGCGTCGGCGCTGATCGTGTGCGACTGGCGGCGGCCGTCTTTCACCGGCCAGGTGATGGTGACGAAATACTCGTCGCGCGCGAATGTGAAGGCGCCGAGTTCGAAAGTCTTGTAGCCGGCGATCATCGCCGGGAATTTTTCAGCAGGTGCGTTCATGAATGTCTCCTGAGTGCTGGAAGGTGGCGCGGCGGCAGGCTTACTGGTAACAGATCTCTGCCCACTTCTGGACCGTCAGGTCGCCGAGCAGGGTCTGCTGGATCATCACCGATGGCTGCGCGCTGTCGAAGCGATAGGCCGCGCCCTTCGGCAGCAGCGCCTGGTGCCCGCGCTTCAGGCGTATCGTGCCCATGCGCTTGCCCTGCGGCTCGCCGTCCAGCTTCACCGTGCCGTCCTTGTTCGACGGTGCGACCGCTTCCGGGTTATCGAGCTTGACGAACTCGATCGTCACGTCGCCGTCCATCACCACGCAGAACTCGTCATGCGAACAGGCCATCCAGTTCGACTGGCCGTCGGCGCGGATCGCCTCGATCAGGTACTCGAGGTTCTTCGCGACGGCGACTTTTTCATAGGGCTTCGACTTGTTAGCGACCTCGAAGACGTTGGAGAACACATAGTGTTTCGGGTTGTCGTTGATGATCTCGATGTGGCCCTTCTCGTAGTCGTCGAGGGAGCCGAAGCGGGTGACGAATTCAGACATGGGTGAAGTCTCCTCGGTTTTGTTTTTGACAATCCGGCGCAGAGGGGTCGCGCCGAATCCGTTGGACGAGAATGTAGCCTCGGCATGACAAGAGCAGAAGTCTTGTTATGCCGACCACAGCGTTCGGCAAATCCGAACAATCTGCACTGCAGCATTGGGGATTATTTGGCCGCAGATGCCTTTGCTCGCATCGCCACGTCCCACGGCGGCGTCTCGGAGAAGCTGTGCGTGATGTGGTCGAGGAAGAGCCGCAGCTTGTACATGTTGCGCTGCGTTTTGGGATAGACGGCCGAAAACCAGAAGTGGGACAGCTGGAAATCGTCGAGCAGCGGCTCGAGTTGGCCGGCGCCGATGGCGTCGGCCGCGACGATGGTCGGGATGCACACCACGCCTCCGCCGTCGATCGCGTAGTCGCGCAGCATATGGACGCTGTTGGTGCGCAGCGACGGCTTGAGGTCGAGGATTACCTGCCGGTCAATGCCGGTGAACACCCAGCGGTCGCGCGAGGGGTAACGCGAATACAGGCCGAGCCGGTGGTGTTGCAGGTCCTCGGGCTCGGCAATCGCCCCGTGCCCGCGCAGGTAGGACGGCGACGCGCAAAATATGCGGCGCACCGGAAACAGGCGGCGCTCGATCAGATCCTCGGACGCCGGCGGGAAAATCTGCAATGCGCAGTCGAAGCCCTCCTTCACCGGGTCGACCACGGCATCGTTCACGGTCAGGTCGATCGCGATGCCCGGATACAGGTTCTGGAACTCGCTCAGCAGATGCGCCATGTGCCCGAGCACGAAGCCCGGCAGCGCATGGATGCGCAAGGTGCCCGTCGGCGTGACGCGCGACTCCCGCATCTGGTCGACCAATCCGTTGGCGCGCGCGATCAGCTCAGCGCATTCCCTGTGGAACAGTTCGCCGATCTCGGACAGTCGCACATGGCGGGTCGTGCGATGGAACAGCGGTGCGCCGACGAACTCCTCGAGTTGCTGCACGCGGCTGGTGATGACCGACTTGGATACCCCGAGCTGACGGGCCACGTCCGCAAAACTCTGCGCCTCGGCGACACGGACGAACGCGTCGATGCTTTGGAAAGTGTCCACCGCTTGCCTCGCATTTTTTGGATTGCCGGCGGTTGCCGGCCTTTTTGAGCGATGCTATCAGATGGACTGCGAATGCGGCGGACCAGCAGGCTTCTGCCACGCCTTGCGGGTCTTCTTCGGCAGAGTCACCGCGCGAGGACACGCGCTGGCCCATGCCTGAGGCTCGCAAGGCTCAGGTCTTCGGCAGCGTCACCCCGTGCTGCCCCTGGTACTTGCCGCCGCGGTCCTTGTACGAGGTCTCGCACACCTCGTCGCTCTCGAAGAACAGTACTTGCGCGCAGCCCTCGCCCGCGTAGATTTTCGCCGGCAGCGGCGTCGTGTTCGAGAATTCGAGCGTCACATAGCCCTCCCACTCCGGCTCGAACGGTGTCACGTTGACGATGATGCCGCAGCGGGCGTAGGTCGACTTGCCGAGGCAGATCGTCAGCACGTTGCGGGGAATGCGGAAATACTCGATCGTGCGCGCGAGCGCGAACGAGTTCGGCGGGATGATGCAGACATCGCTTTTCAGATCGACGAACGAGTTCTCGTCGAAGTTCTTCGGGTCGACGATGGTGCTGTTGATGTTAGTGAAAATCTTGAATTCGTCGGCACAGCGGATATCGTAGCCGTACGACGACGTGCCGTAGGAGACGATCTTGTGGCCGTTCGCATGCCTGACTTGGCCCGGCTCGAAAGGCTCGATCATGCCGTGCTGCTCGGCCATGCGGCGGATCCATTTGTCGGACTTGATGCTCATTGCTGCCTTGCGGTCGGTTGTAAGGTGCCGCGATTTTACGCGAATTCAGCTGCGGACAGAGCGCACCGCGGATAGCAGCAAGGCAAGAGCGGCGAGCCTGCCGGATATCGGACAGCGCCGCCGAATTGCGGGTCAGCGCTGTATCGACTCCCACACTTTCTGCAGCCGCTTGACCGACACCGGCATCGGCGTCCTCAGCTCCTGCGCGAAGAGCGACACCCGCAGCTCCTCCAGCATCCAGCGGTAGTCGTCCATCCTCGGATCGCCCCGGCTGCCCGCCTTGACCGCGCGCTGCCAGGGCGCGGCCGCCTGCTGCCAGTCGGACATCAGGCGCGCGTCACGGGCGGGATCGGCGCGCAGCTTGTCGATGCGCACCTGCATCGCCTTCAGGTAGCGCGGGAAATGAGCCAGCTGCAGATGGTCGGTGTCGGCGACAAAGCGCTTGTGTATCAGCGCCTGCAACTGCGCGCTCATGTCGGCATGGGCGGCGGCATGGCTCTTCACCGATTGCAGCTTCTTCGGCAGCGCATGGTACTCGGCCAGCACCTGCCCGACCAGCCGCGCGATCTCGTTGACCAGCAGGTTCAGGCGGGCCTTGCCCTCGTCGCGGCGCCGGTTGAATTCGCCCGGGTTCGTCGGCAGCGGCTGCTGCAGGCAGGCGCGCGACAGCCCGGCCTGGATGATCTGGTCGCGCAGTTCTTCCTGCGTGCCCAGGGTCATGAACTGCATCCCCATCTGCTGCAGGCCGGGCACGTTCTTTTCGAGGTATTTCAGCTGCTCCTTGAGCTGCAGCGCGAACAGCCGGCGCAGGCCCTTCAGGTGAATCGCCGCCGCCTCGTTCGGGTCGTCGTAAACCTCGATGTCGCAATGCCCACCCTTGTCGACCAGTGCCGGGAAGCCGATCAGCTTCTGCCGGCCCTGCTGTATTTCGAGCAGTTCGGGCAGCTCGCCGAAGGACCAGGTGGCGAGGTTCTGGTAGGCCGATGCCGGCGACGCTGCGCCGGTCTTGACGCCCTCGGGCTGCGAGGCCGCGCCGGTCCGCGCCGCCGGTTCGGCCTCCGCCACCGGCGTCACCTGCTCCGCGATCTTCTGGAACTGCTCCCGCGCCTGCGCGCCGAACTCGGCCTGCAGCGCCGGCAGGTTGCGGCCCATGTCGAGCTGGCGCCCATGCTCGTCGATCACCTTGAAGTTCATGAAGTGATGCGCCGGCAAGGTCTCGAGCTTGAAGTCGGCCTGCTTCATCATCGTGCCGGTCTGCTCGCGCACGTCGGCGATCAGCGCGTCGAGCAGCGAGCCGAGACCGAATGTCTTCGCCGCGTGGACGCGGTCGCAGAAGCCGGCCGCATAATCGGGCAGCGGCACGCAGTGGCGGCGCAGCTTCTGCGGCAGCGACTTCAGCAGCAGATGCGCCTTCTCCTTCAGCATGCCCGGCACCAGCCATTCGCAGCGATGCTGCGATACCTGGTTCAGCGCATAGATCGGCACGGCCAGCGTGACGCCGTCGCGCACCGAGCCCGGCTCGAAGTGGTAGGTCAGCGCCATCTCGATGCCGGCATTTCGCATCAGTTTCGGGAACAGGTCGGTTGTAATGCCCGCCGCCTCGTGCCGCATCAGGTCGTCGCGCGACAGGTACAGCAGCCTGGGCGTCTGCGCATTCGCCTGCTTCAGCCACTGCTCGAAACCGACGGTCGTGCAGATGCCTGCGGGAATGGCCTTGTCGTAGAACGCGGCGATCAGATCCTCGTCGACCAGCACGTCTTGTCGGCGCGACTTGTGCTCGAGGTTCTCGATCTCGCGGATCAGTTTCTGGTTGTGCGCGAAGAAGGGGGCGCGGGTGTCGAAGTCGCCGTCGACCAGCGCGCTGCGAATGAAGATCTCGCGCGCCTCGGCCGGGTTGATCTTGCCGAAGTCGATGCGGCGCTGGCTGTAGACCACCAGCCCGTAGAGCGTAGCGCGCTCGTAGGCGGAGACCTGTCCGCTTTTCTTTTCCCAGCGCGGATCGCCATACGACTTCTTCAGCAAGTGGCCGCCGACCTTTTCAAGCCAGTCGGGCTGGATGTTGGCGATCGTGCGCGCGAACAGGCGCGAAGTCTCGACCAGCTCGCCGGCCATCACCCAGCGGCCGGCCTTTTTCGACAGCGACGAGCCCGGCCACAGGTGGAACCGGATGCCGCGCGCGCCGAGATAATGCGGCTCGTCCTCCATCTTGTAGCCGATGTTGCCGAGCAGGCCGGTCAGCAGCGCGAGATGCAATTGCTCATGGGTGGCCGGTGTTTCGTTGACGCGCCAACCCTGCTCGCGCACCAGCGTGAACAGCTGGGAGTGGACGTCGCGCCATTCGCGCAGCCGCAGCTGCGACAGGAAATGCTCGCGGCACTGCTCCTGCAACTGCCGGTTCGACTTCTTGTGCGCTATCGCTTCGTCGAACCAGTTCCAGATTTTCAGGTAGCCGATGAACTCGGATTTGTCGTCGGCGAATTTCTTGTGCGCGTGGTCGGCTGCGCCCTGCGCCTCCTGCGGCCGGTCGCGCGGATCCTGCACGGACAGGGCCGAGGCAATCACCAGCATCTCGTGCAGGCAGTGGTGATCACGCCCGGCGAGCATCATGCGGCCCACGCGCGGGTCGAGCGGCAGCTTCGCGAGTTGCCGGCCGAGCGCCGTCAGTTCCTTCGTATCGTCGACCGCACCGAGCTCCTGCAGCAGCTGGTAGCCGTCGGCGATGGCACGGCCGAGCGGCGGCTCGATGAACGGGAAGTCTTCGACGTCCCCCAGCCGCAGCACCTTCATGCGCAGGATGACCGAGGCCAGCGACGAGCGAAGAATCTCGGGATCGGTGAACTTCGGCCGCTGCAGGTAATCCTGCTCGTCGTACAGGCGGATGCAGACGCCGGCGGCGACGCGGCCGCAGCGGCCGGCGCGCTGGTTGGCGGCCGATTGTGCGACCGGCTCGACCTGCAGCTGTTCAACCTTGTTGCGGTAGCTGTAGCGCTTGACGCGGGCGGTGCCGGCATCGACCACATAGCGTATGCCGGGCACGGTCAGCGAGGTCTCGGCGACATTCGTCGCCAGCACGATGCGGCGCGCATTGGTGGTCTTGAACACCCGCTCCTGCTCCTGTGCCGACAGCCGCGCGAACAGCGGCAGGATCTCGACATGCGGCGGATGGTGCTTGCGCAAGGCCTCGGCGGCGTCGCGGATTTCGCGCTCGCCGGGCAGGAAGACGAGGATGTCGCCGGGCCCGATACGCGCCAGTTCGTCGACCGCGTCGACGATGCCGTCCATCAGGTCGCGCTGCTCCTTCGCCCTGGCGGCCGCCGACGGCGCCCCGGCAGGCTTCGCTTCCGGCTCGATCGGCCGGTAGCGTACCTCGACCGGATACAGGCGGCCCGAGACTTCGATGACCGGCGGCTTGCGGCCAGCGATCTCGAAGTGGCGCGAGAAACGCTCGGCATCGATGGTGGCCGATGTGATGATCAGCTTCAGGTCCGGCCGCTTCGGCAGCAGCTGCTTCAGGTAGCCGAGCAGGAAGTCGATGTTCAGGCTGCGCTCATGCGCCTCGTCGATGATCAGCGTGTCGTACTGCCGCAGCAGCGGGTCGCCCTGCGTTTCGGCCAGCAGGATGCCGTCGGTCATCAGCTTGATCCACGCACCGGACGACAGCGTGTCATTGAAGCGCACCTTGTAGCCGACATGCATGCCGGGCGGCGAGCCGAGTTCCTGCGCGATCCGCTTGGCGGTGGACGAAGCGGCGATGCGGCGCGGCTGCGTGTGCCCGATCAGCCCTTTCTCGCCGCGGCCGATGGAGAGGCAGATCTTCGGCAGCTGCGTCGTCTTGCCGGAGCCGGTCTCGCCGCTGACGATCACCACCTGGCTTGCCCGCAGCGCGGCCGCAATCTCGTCGCGCCGGCCGGAGACCGGCAGTTCCTCGGGGAAGCCGACAGGGGGAAGCGGATGGCGGTCGGGAGCAGGCAGCGGCGCGCGTCCATCGCTTGCCGGACGCGCTTTTTTCGGGGGCGGGGGTGCGGACATGTCGGGGCGAATTATAATGCCGGCCATGGAC
This sequence comes from Burkholderiaceae bacterium, assembly GCA_023653025.1. Lineage (GTDB taxonomy): Bacteria > Pseudomonadota > Gammaproteobacteria > Burkholderiales > Burkholderiaceae_D > Pernthalerella. The sequence goes on along the minus strand of JAMNXS010000008.1, from coordinate 2,597 downwards.
AACCCTACCCAGTTCGTCGAGTGGTTGCGCTCGGTCGCGCCCTACATCCACGCATTCCGCGGCAAGACCTTCGTGGTCGCCTTTCCCGGCGAGCTGGTGATGGCCGGCGCGCTGCCGGTTCTCGCGCACGACTTGGCGCTACTGCATGCGCTAGGCGTGCGGGTCGTGATCGTCCACGGATCGCGGCCGCAGGTGGAAGAGCAACTGGCGCTGCGCAAGGTCGAGACCCGCTTCCACCACGGACTGCGCGTCACCGACGCGGTTGCGCTCGAGTGCGCGAAAGAAGCGGCCGGCGAAATCCGCCTCGACATCGAGGGCGCGTTCAGCCAGGGCCTGCCAAACACGCCGATGGCGAATGCCGCCATCCGCGTCATCTCGGGCAACTTCGTCGTCGCGCGGCCGATGGGCATCATCGACGGCATCGACCTCGAGCACACCGGCATCACGCGCAAGGTGGCGCACGACACCATCAATCCCATCCTCGACGCCGGCGCGCTGGTGCTGCTGTCGCCGCTTGGCTTCTCGCCGACCGGCGAGGTGTTCAATCTCGCGATGGAAGACGTGGCGCTGGCCGCCGCCACCGCGCTGCGCGCCGACAAGCTGATCTTCATCACCGAAACGCCGATGATGACGGATGCCGGCGGCGCCGACATCCGCGAGGTCTCCGCCCACCTGGCCGAGGCCATCCTGCATTCCGGCTGTCTGCGTGCCGATGCCGCATTCTATTTCGAGCATGCGACCAAGGCCTGCCGCGCCGGCGTGCCGCGCGCGCACATCGTGCCCTTCACGACCGATGGCGCGGTACTGCTGGAAGTATTCACGCACGACGGCGTGGGCACGATGATCTCGGCAGAGAACCTCGAAAGCCTGCGCGAGGCGACGATCGAAGACGTGGGCGGGATCCTGCAATTGATCGAGCCGCTGGAAGCCGACGGTACGCTGGTCAAGCGCGGGCGCGAACTGATCGAGCGCGAGATAGATTATTTTTCCGTCATCGAGCATGATGGCGTGATCTTCGGCTGTGCGGCGCTCTATCCTTTCCCGACCGACAAAATGGCCGAGATGGCCTGCCTGACCGTCAGCCCCGATTCCCAGGCGCAGGGCGACGGCGAGCGGCTGCTCAAGCACATCGAGAACCGCGCCCGCGCGGCCGGGTTTCGCAAGCTGTTCGTGCTGACGACTCGTGCCGCGCACTGGTTCATCAAGCGCGGCTTCGTGCAGGCGACCGTCGACGTCTTGCCGAAAGACCGGCAGAACATGTACAACTGGCAGCGCAAATCGCTGGTGCTGGTCAAGAATCTTTGAACCCATCCCCCTGGAGGAACACATGGCCCGCATGGTCCACTGCATCAAACTGAACAAGGAAGCCGAAGGGCTGGACTTTCCGCCCTATCCCGGCGAACTGGGCAAGAAGATCTGGGAGAACGTGTCGAAGGAAGCCTGGGGCGCGTGGCTGAAGCACCAGACCATGCTGGTCAACGAGAACCGGCTGAACCTGGCTGACGTGCGCGCGCGCAAGTATCTGGCCGCGCAGATGGAAAAGCATTTCTTCGGCGACGGCGCGGATCAGGCGATGGGGTATGTGCCGCCGGCGCAGTGATATCCCTGCCGGCATGAGCCAGCCCGCCCTGCCGAGGCGGGCTTTTTTCTGCGCAAAACCGATCCGTGTCAGAACGCCAGGGTACGCACCCCGCCTGCCGTGCCGAGCAGGCACACTGCCGCTCCCTGCACCGCAAACAGCCCCACGCTGACTACGCCCGGCCACTGGTTGATCTGCCGCTCGAGCGCCTTCGGATCATCGATCTGCAGGCCGGCCGCATCGAGGATGTGGCAGCCGTTGTCCGTCACGTAGGGCCGGCCGTCCTTGCTGCGCAGCACCGGGCTCGCGCCCAAATGCGCAAGTGCGCGACCGACGGCCTTGGCCGCCATCGGAATCACCTCGACCGGCAGCGGAAACCTGCCCATCACATCGACCAGCTTCGATTCGTCGGCGATGCAGATGAATCGGTCGGCGACCGAGGCGACGATCTTCTCGCGCGTCAGGGCGCCGCCGCCGCCCTTGATCATCGCGCCGCTGTGGTCGATCTCGTCGGCGCCGTCGATGTAGACCGACATGCGCTCGACCTCGTTGAGGTCGAACACGGGGATGCCATGCGACTTCAGCCGGGCGGCCGTCGCTTCCGACGACGCGACCGCACCCTTGATGCGGTCCTTGATCTTGCCCAGTTCATCGATGAAAAAATTCGCGGTGGAGCCGGTGCCCACGCCAATGATCTCGCCCTCCGCCACGTAGTCGATCGCCGCGCGTGCGACGGCCTGCTTGAGTTCGTCCTGGGTCATTGCTGCCGCCTGAAAAAATGAAGGCGACATTGTAGCGGATGCCCGGCAGGCCTCCGGCGGGCAATGCGGCGCGATGTCGGGCGTCTTGTCAGGCGTCTCGTCGGGTGTCTTGTCAGGCGGGAGCCATGTTCGCGGCGAGGTACTGGGCCAGCGATGCCTTGTCGTGCAGGTTCAGCTTGCGGTACAGGTGCGCGAGCTGATTGCGCACCGTGTGGTGGGATACGCCCAGTTCGCGCGCAATCTGCTTGTGGCTCATG
>JAMNXS010000087.1 GCA_023653025.1 Burkholderiaceae bacterium | reverse complement strand
GCGTTCGAGAAATTCCCGCAGGCCGACAGCCACCTGACGACGCAGATGAAATCGGTGGGCGAGGTGATGGCGATCGGCCGCACCTTCCAGGAGTCGTTTCAGAAGGCGCTGCGCGGCCTCGAGGTCGGCGTCGACGGCATGAACGAAAAGACCACCGACCGCGAGGTGCTGGAAGAAGAACTCGGCGAGCCGGGGCCGGAGCGCATTTGGTATGTCGGCGATGCGTTCGCCCAGGGCTTCACGATGGAGGAAGTCCACCAGCTGACGAAGATCGACCCGTGGTTCCTCGCGCAGATCAAGGAAATCGTCGACATCGAATTGTGGCTCGAGCAGCAATCCATCGGCGCGCTCGACAAGGAGACGCTGCTGGCGCTAAAGAAGAAGGGTTTCTCGGATCGCCGCCTCGCCAAGCTGCTGAAGGTCGAAGACCGCGAGATCCGCAAGCTGCGCCGGATGAACAACATCCGGCCGGTCTACAAGCGCGTCGATACCTGCGCCGGCGAATTCGCCACCGGCACCGCCTACATGTACTCGACCTACGAGGAAGAGTGCGAGGCCAACCCGACCGACAGGAAAAAGATCATGGTGCTGGGCGGCGGTCCGAACCGCATCGGCCAGGGCATCGAGTTCGACTACTGCTGCGTGCACGCGGCTTTCGCGATGCGCGAGGACGGTTACGAGACCATCATGGTCAACTGTAACCCGGAGACCGTGTCGACCGACTACGACACGTCGGATCGCCTGTATTTTGAGCCGCTGACACTGGAAGACGTGCTCGAGATCGTCGACAAGGAGCGCCCGGTCGGCGTGATCGTCCAGTACGGCGGCCAGACTCCGCTGAAGCTGGCACTGGATCTCGAAGCGAATGGCGTGCCCATCGTCGGCACCTCGCCGGACATGATCGACGCCGCCGAAGACCGTGAGCGTTTCCAGAAGCTGCTGCACGAACTCGGCCTGCGCCAGCCGCCGAACCGCACCGCGCGCACCGAAGATGAGGCGCTGAAGCTGGCGCAGGAGATCGGCTACCCGCTGGTGGTGCGGCCGTCGTATGTGCTGGGCGGACGCGCGATGGAAATCGTGCACGAGCAGCGCGACCTCGAGCGCTACATGCGCGAGGCGGTCAAGGTCTCGAATGACTCGCCGGTGCTGCTCGACCGCTTCCTCAACGATGCGATCGAGGTCGACGTCGATTGCCTGTCCGACGGCCAGCGCACCTTCATCGGCGGCGTAATGGAGCATATCGAGCAGGCCGGCGTGCACTCTGGCGACTCGGCGTGCTCGCTGCCGCCGTACTCGCTGGCGAAGGACACCATCGACGAACTGAAGCGCCAGACCGCGATGATGGCCAAAGGCCTGAACGTCGTCGGCCTGATGAACGTGCAGTTCGCAATCCAGCAGCAGGAAATCGACGGCCAGCTGCAAGATATCGTTTACGTGCTCGAAGTGAATCCGCGCGCCTCGCGCACGGTGCCCTACGTGTCGAAGGCGACCGGCCTGCAACTGGCGAAGATCGCCGCGCGCTGCATGGTCGGGCAGTCGCTCGACAGCCAGGGCGTGGGCGCCGAAGTGACGCCGCCGTATTTCAGCGTCAAGGAGGCGGTGTTCCCGTTCGTTAAGTTCCCCGGCGTCGACACCATTCTCGGTCCCGAGATGAAATCGACCGGCGAGGTGATGGGCGTCGGCCGTACTTTCGGCGAAGCCTTCGTCAAGTCGCAGCTGGGCGCCGGCGTGCGGCTGCCGACCGCGGGCAAGGTCTTCCTGTCGGTGAAGAACAGCGACAAGCCGCGCGCGGTCGAGATAGCGCGCGCGCTGGTGAAGATCGGCTTCTCGGTGGTGGCGACCAAGGGCACGGCAGCAGCCATTGCGGCGGCCGGTATTTCGGTCGAGACCGTGAACAAGGTGGCCGAGGGTCGTCCGCACATCGTCGACATCATCAAGAACGACGAGATCGCGCTGGTAATCAACACGGTCGAGGAAAAGCGCAATGCGATCAACGACTCGCGCACGATCCGCACGTCGGCACTCGGCGCGCGCGTGACCACCTACACCACGATCGCCGGCGCGGAGGCTGCGGTCGAGGGAATGGCGCATCTGAGCGGGCTGCATGTCTATGATGTGCAGGGGCTGCACGCTTCGCTGCAGTAAGCCTATAATTGAGGCACAAACGACAGAGGCTGCGAATCCCGCAGCCTCTGTTCTTTTATTTTTTGCAAAAGAAGATCCATGAGTACTGTTCCCCTCACCAAGGAAGGCGCGGAGATGCTGAAGGAAGAGCTCCATCGCCTGAAGACCAATGAGCGCCCGGCCGTGATCAATGCGATCTCCGAGGCGCGCGCGCAGGGCGATCTCTCGGAGAACGCCGAGTATGACGCGGCCAAGGAACGCCAGAGCTTCATCGAGGGCCGCATCGCCGAGCTCGAAGGCAAGCTGTCGGCCGCGCAGATCATCGACCCGACGCTGATCGATGCCGACGGTCGCATCGTCTTCGCATCGACAGTCACGCTCGAAGATCTGGAGTCGGGCGACACCGTTACCTACAAGATCGTCGGCGACGACGAGGCCGACATCAAGCTGAAGAAAGTGTCGATCAGCTCGCCGATCGCGCGCGCCCTGATCGGCAAGTATGCCGGCGACACCGCCGAGGTGCAGACCCCGGGCGGTCAGCGCGAGTACGAGATTCTCGAGGTCCGTTACCTCTGACCGCCATGACGGATCGCCTGATCCCCGCCCTGCGCGTGCTGCTGGCTACGGTCTGGGCCGGCAGCCTGTGGACGGTGGGCTACCTCGTGGCGCCAACGCTGTTCGCGACGCTGGACGATCGCACGCTGGCCGGCAGCATCGCCGGCAGCCTGTTCCACGTCGAGGCGTGGGTCTCGGTGGCCTGCGGCTTGTCGCTGCTGGTCCTGTTAATGGGAAATCACCGCTTCGAGCGCCGCCGCAGCTGTCTGGTGCTGGTGGTGCTGATGCTGGTCTGCGTGTCGGTCGGTTACTTTGGGCTGCAGCCGTTCATGGCCGAGCTGCGTGCGCTGGCGGCGGCCAGCGGCGGGGTGATGGACGAGGCAACGCGTTCGCGCTTCGGCGTGCTGCATGGGGTGGCGAGCGTGATTTACCTGGTGCAGAGCGTGCTGGCCGTGGGGTTGGTGCTGCGGGTTCGTTGAATGGCGGCGGGTTTCGCCGTTGGCTCTACCCGCCCTACGTTCAACTGACATGTCGTTCTGTAGGGCGGATAGAGCCGAAGGCGAAATCCGCCATCAACACAAACTCTATTTCCCCAATGCGCTCTTCTTCAAACTCTTCTGCCGCGTCTTTGCCCGGCGAATGTTGCCGCCGGCCGTCACCCGCTCATTGCCCTTGACCATCACCTTCGTCACCGTCGGCCGCTTGGTCGGGTGGGTCTTGACGAGGACCACCTCGCGCAGGCCCTTGCCGCGGCTGGTTTTCGGCTCCTTCGGCTTGTCCTGTTTCGGGCGGTACAGCACCAGCAGCTTGCCGATGTGCTGCACCGGCGCGGCGCCGAGTTCGCTGCACAGGGTGTCGTAGTAGGCGAGGCGGGCTTCGCGGTCGTCGCCGAACACGCGGATCTTGATCAGGCCGTGGGCATTGAGTGCGGCATCGGCTTCCTTGACGACTGCGGGTGTGAGGCCCGATTCGCCGATCATCACGACCGGGTTCAGTCCGTGGGCCTGGGAGCGCAGGTCACTGCGCTCGGCGGGGGTGAGATTGAGCATAAATACCTTCTAAAACGCAGTATTCTACGTGAATGGCAAAGAACAAAGTCAACAAGAACTGGCTGCATGATCACATCAACGATCCCTATGTGAAGCTCGCGCAAAAGGAAGGCTACCGTGCGCGCGCCGCCTACAAGCTGAAGGAAATCGACGAAGACGAGAAGCTGATCAGGCCAGGACAGAACATCGTCGACCTCGGCTGCACGCCGGGCAGCTGGGCACAGTATGCGAGGCGCAAGCTGGCGGGCAAGGAGGGCGGCGGCATCCACGGAATGATCGTCGGACTCGACATGCTGCCGATGGAGCCGGTGGCCGACGTGCATTTCATCCAGGGCGATTTCCGCGAGCAGGCGGTGCTGGAGCAACTCGAGCAGGCGCTCGGCGGGCAGAAGGTCGATCTTGTGCTGTCGGACATGGCGCCCAACCTGTCCGGCATTCCGACCACGGATGCGGCCCGGATCGAGGACATTGTCGAACTGGCCATCGATTTCTCCCGGCATCACCTGAAACCTTCGGGTTGCCTGCTCGTCAAATGCTTCAACATCAGCGGCTACACCCAGATCGTCGAGAAGTTCCGCCAGGAGTTCCGAACGGTCAGCCCGAAAAAGCCCAAGGCCAGCCGTGACAAGTCGTCCGAGGTCTTCCTGTTGGGGCGCGGGCTCAAGCATCCCGCCTGAAACCGTCCTCCCGCAGCCCGGATCCGCCCCTGGCAACTGCCTAAGGGTCTTGAAAAATCAGGGATTTAGCCCAAGGTAGCCGAATGCAAGCCGGCCGCATTGGGAGTAGAATTTATTTCCAGCACAAGCAGCGGCCCTTCGGTCGCCGACAAGGAGCTCTTCGAGTGAACAACATGTTTTCCAAAGCCGCCATCTGGGTCGTGATCGCCCTGGTGCTGTTTACCGTGTTCAAGCAGTTCGACGAGCGCGGCATGGCCGGCGGCGCGACGCCGATTGCCTATTCGGACTTCCTCGACGAGGTCAAGGCCCAGCGCATCCGCGAGGCGACCATCGAGGACCGCACGATCATCGCCGTCACCAATGACGGCAAGCGGATCAAGGCGACCACCACGCAGCTCGACCGCGGCCTGATCGGCGATCTCGTCAACAACGGCGTCAAGTTCGACGTGCGCCAGCCGGAACCGCCGTCCTTCCTCTCGCAGGTCTTCATCTCGTGGTTCCCGATGCTGCTGCTGATCGGCGTCTGGATCTTCTTCATGCGCCAGATGCAGGGCGGCGGCAAGGGCGGCGCGTTTTCGTTCGGCAAGTCGAAGGCGCGCATGCTCGACGAAAGCCAGAACGCGGTCACCTTCGCCGACGTCGCCGGCTGCGATGAAGCGAAGGAAGAGGTCGGCGAGCTGGTCGACTTCCTGCGCGACCCGACCAAGTTCCAGAAACTCGGCGGCCGCATCCCGCGTGGCGTGCTGATGGTCGGCCCGCCCGGTACCGGCAAAACCCTGTTGGCGCGCGCCATCGCCGGCGAGGCAAAGGTGCCGTTCTTCACGATCTCGGGCTCCGATTTTGTCGAGATGTTCGTCGGCGTCGGCGCCTCCCGCGTGCGCGACATGTTCGAAAATGCGAAGAAGCACTCGCCCTGCATTATCTTCATCGACGAGATCGACGCCGTCGGCCGCCATCGCGGCGCAGGCATGGGCGGCGGCAACGACGAGCGCGAGCAGACGCTGAACCAACTGCTGGTCGAGATGGACGGTTTCGAGGCCAATGCCGGCGTGATCGTGATCGCCGCCACCAACCGCTCCGACGTGCTCGACAAGGCGCTGCTGCGCCCGGGCCGCTTCGACCGCCAGGTGCATGTGGGCCTGCCGGACATTCGTGGCCGCGAGCAGATACTGAACGTCCATATGCGCAAGGTGCCGATCGCCCCTGACGTGCGCGCCGACGTGCTGGCACGCGGCACCCCGGGCTTCTCCGGCGCGGACCTCGCCAACCTCGTCAACGAATCCGCGCTGTTCGCCGCGCGCCGCAACAAGCGCCTGGTCGAGATGCAGGATTTCGAGGACGCGAAAGACAAGATCGTCATGGGCCCGGAGCGCAAGTCGGCCGTCATGCGCGAGGAAGAGCGTCGCAACACGGCCTTTCACGAGTCCGGCCATGCGGTGGTTGCCAAGCTGCTGCCGAAGGCCGATCCGGTACACAAGGTCACGATCATGCCGCGCGGCATGGCGCTGGGCCTGACCTGGCAGCTGCCTGAGCATGATCGCGTCAACATGTACAAGGACAAGATGCTCGAGGACATCGCGATCCTGTTCGGCGGCCGCATCGCCGAAGAGATTTTCATGAACCAGATGTCGACCGGCGCATCGAACGATTTCGAGCGCGCCACGAAAATGGCGCGTGCGATGGTGACCCGCTTCGGCATGTCCGAAACCCTGGGCACGATGGTCTACGAAGACACCGACCAGGATTCATACTTCGGTCGCATGTCGGCCAAGACCGTGTCCGAGGCAACGCAGCAGAAGGTTGATGGCGAGATCCGCAAGATCCTCGACGACCAGTATGCGCTGTCGCGCCGCCTGCTCGAAGAGCATCGCGACAAGGTCGAGCTGATGGCCAAGGCATTGCTCGAATGGGAAACCATCGACGCCGACCAGGTGAACGACATCATGGCGGGCCGCGAGCCGCGTCCGCCGAAGATCACGCCGACGTCGCGTCCGAGCGGAGGTTCCACCGACGGCGGGGTCGAACCCGCCGCAGCACCGGCCTGACGCAAAGCCCATACTCCTTTGCGTGAATCATCATTGACGGGCCAATGCTGAAACGGGGTGGGGAGCGATCCCCGCCCCGTTTGTCTGTCCGGACCTGCCTGAATGACTGCCTTTACTACCTCCCACCTGCAGTGCGGCCGCTATCGGCTGCCGATCAGCGGCGACGCATTCCGACCGATCGTCATGGGCGTGCTCAACGTGACGCCCGATTCCTTTTCAGACGGCGGGCAGTTTGCCGTCCTCGACGGTGCGCTGTCCCACGCCGAGCGGATGATCGCCGACGGCGTCGACATCATCGACATTGGCGGCGAATCGACCCGGCCGGGCGCGCCACCGGTGTCCATCGATGACGAGCTGCGCCGCATCATGCCCGTCATCTATGCGTTGCGCGATTGCGGCAAGCCGCTGTCGGTCGACACGCGCCGCCCGCGGGTCATGCGCGAGGCGCTGGCGGCCGGCGCGGACATGATCAACGACATCGAGGGCTTTCGCGACCCGGACAGCTTGGCTGCGGTCAGCGACAGCGATTGCGCGCTGTGTATCATGCACATGAAAGGCGATCCGCAGACCATGCAGCGCGCGCCGCACTACGACGACCTGTTCGCCGAAGTGCGCGATTTCCTGCTCGAGCGGGCGGCCGAGGCCGAGCGGCTGGGCATACGGCGGCAGCGGCTGTGCGTGGATCCCGGCTACGGCTTCGGCAAAACCGTCGAGCACAACCTCAGGCTGCTGGCCTGGCAGGCCGAGTTGCAGCAGGCCATCGGCCTGCCGCTGCTGGCGGGCCTGTCGCGCAAGAGCACCATTGGCCACCTGACCGGCAAGCCAGTCGAGCAGCGGATGGCCGGCAGCGTCGGCGCGGCGCTGGTCGCCGCGATGAATGGCGCGCGCATCGTGCGCGTGCATGACGTGGCCGAGACGGTCGATGCGCTGAAGGTCTGGGATGCGGCGCGGCGCGCGCGCTAGCGCCGACCAACAACACACAAACAACGACGGGGATTTATGGGACGACAGTATTTCGGCACCGACGGCATTCGCGGACACGTCGGCAAGGCGCCGATCATGCCGGATTTCGTGATGCGGCTCGGGCATGCGGCCGGCAAAGTGCTCGCACATGAAGCGGCCACCGGCGGACGGCCGACCGTGCTGATCGGCAAGGACACGCGCATTTCCGGTTACATGCTCGAGGCGGCGCTGGAGGCCGGCTTCGCCGCCGCCGGTGTCGATGTCATGCTGGCCGGCCCGATGCCGACGCCTGCGGTCGCCTACCTGACCCGGGCGCTGCGGCTGTCGGCCGGCGTCGTGATCTCGGCCTCGCACAATCCCTACCAGGACAACGGCATCAAGTTTTTTTCGGCGTCCGGCAACAAGCTGCCCGATGCGGTCGAATCGGCGATCGAGGCGGCGCTCGAGCAGCCGATGGATTGCGCGAGTTCCGAGAAGCTGGGCAAGGCGCGGCGACTCGATGATGCGCGCGGCCGCTACATCGAATTCTGCAAAAGCACCTTCCCCGGTGAACTCGACCTGCGCGGCATGAAGCTGGTGGTCGATTGCGCGCACGGCGCGGCTTACCACATCGCGCCGGACGTCTTCCACGAACTCGGCGCCGAGGTGATCGCCATCGGCAACCAGCCGAACGGCCTGAACATCAACGACGGCGTCGGCGCAACGCATGCCGATGCGCTGGCGCGGGCCGTGCTCGCCCACCGCGCCGACCTCGGCATCGCGCTCGACGGCGACGCCGACCGACTGCTGATGGTCGATGCCGGTGGACGCATCTACAACGGCGACGAACTGCTGGTCGTGATGGTCAAGGACCGTCATGCCAACGGCGGCATCGACGGCGCGGTCGGCACGCTGATGACCAACATGGCTGTAGAGTCGGCGCTGCGCGAGATGGGCGTGGGTTTTGCGCGTGCCCGGGTGGGCGACCGCTACGTGCTCGAGCTGCTGCAGGAGCGCGGCTGGCAGGTCGGTGCGGAAGGGTCCGGGCACATGCTGTTCCTCGACAAGCATACGACCGGCGACGGCATCATTTCCGCGCTGCAGGTCATGTCGGCATTGCGCCGCAGCGGCAAGACGCTGGCCGACAGCCTGTCCGGCATGCAGCTGTGGCCGCAGACCCTGCTCAACGTGAAGATCCGGCCGGGCTTCGACTGGCAATCTAGCCGCGACCTGATGGTCGCGCGCGAGCAGGCCGAAGCCGAGCTCGGCCAGTCGGGTCGCGTGCTGATCCGCGCGTCCGGCACCGAGCCGCTGCTGCGCGTGATGGTCGAGGCGCGCGACGCGGCCGTAGCGCGCGCGCTGGCCGAGCGCCTGGCTTCCTGCATACCGGCGTGACCTAAATTGCAACGGGGGCAGTCGCCGGCCCCGCCGATCGGATATAATGCGCGTCTTCGGAGTGTGGCGCAGCCCGGTAGCGCACCTGCTTTGGGAGCAGGGGGTCCAAGGTTCGAATCCTTGTACTCCGACCAGTCAAGAAAACGGGTTGTCCTCGACAACCCGTTTTTTTTCGGCGGCACGACGATCGTCGGCGCCGCCAGCTTTCGCGTACTGCCCATAGCTCAGCTGGATAGAGCAACTGCCTTCTAAGCAGTAGGTCGCACGTTCGAGTCGTGCTGGGCAGGCCAGTCGTGCAATCCTTGCGGTGATCATGCCGGCCTCACGCCGGCCTCAGAAGATCATCTTTGTCCGATCCATGCACCTGATCGAGGTCCATGCTGAAGCGCCGCAGAACTCTGACGAACAGTCGCATCGGAATTCCGTGGCGGTAGGGGAGACGGTGGATTGCAAGCAGCCGCCTGCGGCCCGCGTCGTCATGTTCAAGGCGCAAGCGAATCGAGCTCTCCCGCGCCGCCTGGCGCTCGAGAATTTCGTCGATCTGGTCATTGAACGCCGCATCCGATATCGCGATTCGGCCCTCGAGCTGGACTTCCTGTTGCGCGGCGTCGATCTGCAGCCAGAGTTTGTGCGACAGGCCGCGTTCGGCCATGATGGCCTTTGACGGCATTACCTCCGAGCCGATCTTGTACCGCTTGAGAAAGACCATGATCTTGTCGGCACTGACCTCTTTCGCCTCCAGCCGCGACGACAGTGTGTCGTTCGTCTGAGAGCGCGATTCCTCCGTCAGTTCGAGGATCTCGTGCGTGAGTTGCGGGACATGCTCGGGGTTCACTTTCCGCTCCCGGAACACCCGTACCATGACCTGGATCACCTCGGAAAACTGCGAGTCCGGCAATTGGATGTCGGTCGATGCGGTGGGTGTCGCGGGCCGCCGGTATTCCAGCGCCGGCTTCGGAGTCAGGTACGGCCAGAAGCGACGCAGGTCATTGACTACCGTGGCTTTTTTTGCAAGTACAAAATAATGCTTGACCAGGTCATTGCTGCATACCATGTCGT
>JAMNXS010000125.1 GCA_023653025.1 Burkholderiaceae bacterium | reverse complement strand
GACTTGGCCAAGGCCGACCTCTTTGATTACATCGAAGCGTTTTACAATCGAACCCGGCGTCACAGTCATCTCGGTGACGTCAGCCCCGAGGCCTTTGAGCGTGCCTCAGCGTGAGGCTGGCGACTGTCCAAATATCGGGGGTAGTCCATCTTTCAGCATCTGGACACGCGCATCGAGCTGCTGACCCGCGTCGTCCAGCTCGGCCGCAAGCGCAGCAAGCTCGCCCGGTATGCCGGACCGCACGCGCGCATCCGGACGGCCCTCGGCCAGGTCGCGCACGGCATCGCGCAATACGCCGATCGCTCGCTCGCGCGCGTCGTGCGCCTGTCGCGCCGGCTGCAGGCAGGCATCGACCTCGCGCACGCCGGTCCGCCCCAGCCGTTCCGGCCAGTAGCCGGTGCGTGCCAGTTCGGCCAGCCCGTCTCGGGTTTCGCGCAGCGCACGCCGCAGCGATGCCGTACCCCACATCATGGCCAGCCACGCCAGCATGACCCAGGTCAGGGCCAGCACGGCGGGCAAGCCCCACGACGGCCACGGCAGGCGTACCTGCGGGAGCGCGATCAGGGCCGCGAAGAGCAGGCCGGACAAACCGGTCGATGCCAGAACGATGCGGGTTCGGAGTGGCGCATTGCGCAGCGATGCAGAGGAAGACACGATGATGACCGGGGATCAAGAGGATTTCGGAGCGAGCAACCCTGAATATTACCTAAAATAAACATCCGACCCAAGACTGATGACAGCCCCCCGGCTCCCACGTCAGCCCTCATGCAGCCAGCATCAGATAGTCGTCGACCACCAGCGGATGGATACTGTCAGTGAAGTTCGGCAGGTCGGCCAGCAGGGTCTTGCCCTCGGGGCTGGCGAGCGAGGCGGAGAGCGCTTCGGCCGAGTCGAACCACAGCTCGGAAAATCCGTCGAAGCCGAAGCCCTCGACCTGGTCGCGCGCGATAAGGTTCACCGAGTAGCGGCGCATGTTCGGCAGTTTCTTGCACAGCTCGGCGTGCACGTTCAGCCAGTGATCGACGAACTGATCGTAGCTCAGGTCCTTGCGCTTCCTGACGAGGCCGATGCGCTTGACGAAATTCGGTTTCATGCTGTCTCTCTTGAGTCGGGGTTGGGTAAAGATAACTGCTCAGATCGGGTAGGCACCGATGAAGCGGCGGATTTCCTTCAGCGTCTCGGCCGGACGCTCCTCGGGTACGAAATGGCCGCAGTCGAGCGCCTTGCCGCGCACGTCGGACGCGACTTCGCGCCAGTCCTCGAGGCAGTTGAACAGGCGGTGGATGACCCCCTTCTTGCCCCACAGCGCCAGCATCGGCATCTTCAGCTTGCGCCGGCGGTCCTTGCGGTCATGCTCGAGGTCGATGGTGCCGGCGGCGCGGTAGTCTTCGCAGCTCGCATGCACGGCCTTCGGGTCCTTGAATGCCTTCACGTACTCGGCCACGGCCTCTTTCGAGAAGGCCGACAAGTCGGGCTCGGCGCGGCCGACCATGCCGAGGATGTTGAAGGGCACGATCCCCTGCAGCATCTTCTCCGGCAGCGGCGGCGGCTGCAGCATCTGGAACCAGTGATAGTAGGCGGTAGCAAAGCGCAGGTCGGTGCTTTCGAACATCTTCAGCGTCGGCGAGATGTCGAGCACGGTCAGGGTCTGCACGCGCTCGCCGTGGTCTTTGGCGAGGCGGTGCGCAACGCGGCCGCCGCGGTCATGGCCGACCAGATGGAAGCGCTCGTGGCCGAGCTTCGTCATCACCTCGGCCATGTCGAGCGCCATCTCGCGCTTCGAGTAGTTCGAGTGATCGGGCAGGCCCTTCGGCTTGGACGAGCCGCCGTAGCCGCGCAGATCGGCGCAAACGACGGTGTAGTGCTGCGCCAGTTCGGGCGCGATCTGGTGCCAGCAGGCCATCGTCTGCGGATAGCCGTGCAGCAGCAGCACCGGCTCGCCCTGTCCGGCGGTGACAACGTTGATGGTGGCGCCGCTGGTGCGAATGCGCTTGTGCGTGAATCCCGGGAAGAGGGCCATGCTGGTCTCCATATTGCTGATTAGGTTGTGTTGGATTATCACAGGGTTCGGAAGCTGCTCGACGCCTGGGCGCCGCGCAGGAACATCGGCATCACCGGCCCCAGCCCCTTGTACCCGACCACTGCCGGGCTCATCGACGCCAGCGCACGGCGCAGGAGCTCGAAGCGCGCGGGCGAATCCGCCACCGTGCGCAGGGGCGCGACGAACACGCGGATCAGGAACAGGCTGGCATCGCCATCGAGCGGCACGGTGACCTGCCGCTCGCAACGGAACCAGAGGTCGTCGATCAAGCGCACGCCGGCGAAGGCATCGGTGTCGGGATCCTTGTGCAGCGTACCGCTGCCGGCCAGCGTCCACACATGGCGCAGGAAAGGCCCCTTGCCCGTCATCGCCTGCTCGAGCCCGGGCGCCGCCTGCTGCAAGCGCGCATTGTCGGCCACCGGCGCATGGATGCGGAACATCGACTGGCCGAGCTTGTCGGCCGGCCGCCAGCCGCTCGGGAAACACACCGATAACCATTGCACGGTCAGCTCGCCGTGCTGGTCGCGCGCCATCAGCACCAGGTCTTCCTGCAGGCTCAGCGTCAGGCCGAGCAGGAAATCGGCAGGCGGCAAGCCCGCGGGCAGGCCGGCCCACGGCAAGCCGCCGGCCGCATCGACCGGGCCGTCGGGCACGGCCGAGCGAATCGCCGTGGCCACACGCTGCGCCAGCGCGGCCAGCCGCGCCTCGTCGAGGCCGGGCGCGCGCTGCAGCGCGCCGGCATGGGCCAGCCGTTCGCGCTTCTGGCGCATCCATCGCGGCCATTCGCTGTCCTCGACCAGCAGCGGCGCGTCGCCTAGCTTCTGCAGGTCGGCGCGCACCGCGTAGTCGGGCGTGACCGGAAACGGGCAAGCGAGGGGCGCAAGCGCAAAGCCGGTGGCGGCCGGCCCGGGTCCGGGCGTCTCGGCGGTGCGCAAGCGTGACAGG
>JAMNXS010000086.1 GCA_023653025.1 Burkholderiaceae bacterium | reverse complement strand
TTGTCGGCGGCCTTGCCTTTCGGCGTGTCCTTCGCGACCACGTGGCTGAACTTGATGACGATGGGGGACTGCGAGAGCGCGGGAACGGCGGGCAGGCAGCCGAGCAGGCACGCCAGCATGGCTGACAGCAGGGGGCGACGGGGCATCGGGGTCTCCGGAAAGGGAAAGAAATTTTTTGTTATCGGTCTCGGCGCGTATTGTGTCTGCGGACGGTCGGCCTGACAACCACGGCTGGCGGCCCGTCAGGCGGTGTGCCGGTCGAGCGCCCAGCGCACATGTTCGCGCACCAGCGCCGACGGATGATCGGCACGTGCGCTCAGCGCGGCCACGATACGCTCGTCGCCCGGGCTGGCCTGCGCGGCGTTGCCGAGCGCGACCGCAAGATTGCGCAGCCAGCGCTCGTGCCCGATGCGCCGGATCGCGCTGCCCACGAGCCGGCGGTCGAACTCGTCCTCGGTCCAGCCGAACAGCTCGACCAGCGAGGCCGCATCGAGGCCGTTGCGCACGTCGAAGTCCGCCAGCGCGCCCGCCTGCGCGAATTTGTTCCATGGGCAGTGCAGCTGGCAGTCGTCGCAGCCGTAGATACGGTTGCCAATCAGGGGCCGCAGCTCGAGCGGTATCGCGTCCTTCAGCTCGATGGTCAGGTAGGAAATGCAGCGCCTTGCGTCGAGCCGCTGCGGCCCGACGATGGCCTGCGTCGGGCAGACGTCGATGCAGGCGCGGCATTCGCCGCAGTGGCTGCCGGTCGGCTCGTCGACCGGCAGCGGCAGGTCGGTATACAGCTCGCCGAGGAAGAACATCGACCCGGCGTCGCGGTCGAGCAGCAGCGTGTGCTTGCCGCGCCAGCCGAGGCCGGCGCGCTGCGCGATCTCGACTTCCATTACCGGCGCGGAATCGGTGAAGGCGCGGTAGCCGAAAGGACCGATCTCAGCCGCGACCCGTTCGGCCAGCTGCTGCAGCCGCGACCGCAGCACCTTGTGATAATCGCGGCCGCGCGCATAGACCGACACCACGGCCGCTTGCGGATCCGCCAGGCGGCGCTGCTCCCGTTCCCGCCAGTCAGGCGGCGTGCCGCGCGGAAGGTAGTCCATGCGCGCGCTGATCACGCGCACCGTGCCGGGCACCAGTTCCGCCGGCCGCGCGCGCTTGCTGCCGTGCGCCGCCATATAATCCATCTGCCCGTGGAAGCCAGCCGCCAGCCATTGCCGTAGCCCGGCGTCGGCGCCGTCCAGGTCGGCGTCGGCAATGCGCAGCCCGGCAAAACCGAGTTCGCGCCCCCAGTCCTTGATCGACTGCGCGAGCGCGGCAAGCTGTGCGGGAGCGAGGGACACGGCGGGATGGCGACGGGATGAATGGAATGAATGACAACGCGCGGCGAACGCGCAGACGGGCATTGTAGGCGATGCGGCACTGGAAGGATTATCTGAAAGACGAGGCGGGCACGCAGGCGCTGGGCGCGGCGCTGGCGCGCGCGCTCGCGCCCGGGCTCTCGATTCACCTGCACGGCGACCTCGGCGCCGGCAAGACTTTCCTCACGCGCGCGCTGCTGCATGCCGCCGGCCATCCGGGGCGCGTGAAAAGCCCCACCTACACGCTGGTCGAGCCGTACACGATCCGGCTCGGCGGGCAGCCGGTCGAGCTGATGCATTTCGACCTATACCGGATGGGCAGTCCGGAGGAATTCATCGAGGCCGGGTTTCGCGAGCACTTCGGCGCCGGCAAGATCTGCGTGGTCGAGTGGCCGGAGCAGGCGGGGGGGCTGCTTCCCTCAGCCGATATCGAAGTTTTCCTCACTGCAGCAGGCGATGGGCGTGCGGTAGAATTGCGCGCACATTCCGATCTGGGCGCCTCATGTCTGGAAAAACTGCACCTCAGTCCGAATCTGTAACTCCCGTCTCGCGCCGCATCGCCCTCAAAGCCGGCGCTACCCTGCTGCTTTCCCTCGTCACCGCCGGCGCCGCGCGCGCGACGCAGATCGCTGCCGTGCGCGTCTGGCCGGCGGCCGACTACACGCGCGTCACCCTCGAGACGGACCACCGGCTCAAGGCCACGCATTTTCTGGTCAAGGATCCGAACCGGCTGGTGGTCGAGGTGGAAGGGGTCGAACTCGACGCAAAACTCAAGAGCCTGCTGGCCAAGGTGCAGCCGACCGATCCCTACATCGCGCAGGTACGCGTGGGCCAGAACCGTCCCGGCGTCGTGCGCCTCGTGTTCGACCTGAAGGAAGAGATACAGCCGCAGGTGTTCACGCTCGACCCGGTCGGCGAGTACCGGCACCGGCTGGTATTCGACCTCTACCCGGCCAACCCGGTCGATCCGATTGCCGAGCTGCTGAAGAAAGACCGGCCGCCGACGACGACGCAAGCGCCGTCAGCCGCCATGCCGAACCAGCCTGCAGCGCCGGAGGCGGCCACTGACCCGGCCACCCTGCCGATGACGCGCATGGTGACCATCGCCCTCGATCCGGGCCATGGCGGCGAGGATCCGGGCGCGGTTGGGCGCGGCGGCAACTACGAGAAGCATGTGGTGCTGGCGATTGCCAAACGGCTGAAGGCGAAGATCGAGCAGCAGCCGAACATGCGGGTAATGCTCACGCGCGACGGCGACTATTTCGTGCCGTTGCACGTGCGCGTGCAAAAGGCGCGCAAGGTGCAAGCCGACCTGTTCGTCTCCATCCACGCCGATGCCTTCATCGAGCCGACGGCGCGCGGCTCGTCGGTGTTCGCCTTGTCGGAAAAAGGCGCCAGCTCGACCGCCGCGCGCTGGCTGGCGAACAAGGAAAATTCGGCCGACCTGATCGGCGGCATCAACATCCGCAGCAAGAACCAGCAACTGGCCAGCGTGCTGCTCGACCTGTCGACCACGGCGCAGATCAATGACAGCCTGAAGCTGGCGAAGCATGTGCTGGGCGAGATCGGCACGATCAACAAGCTGCACAAGCCGCAGGTCGAACAGGCCGGCTTTGCCGTGCTCAAGGCGCCGGACATACCGAGCATCCTCGTCGAGACCGCGTTCATCTCGAACCCCGAGGAAGAAGCGAAGCTGACCGACGACCACTACCAGGATCAGATGGCAGAGGCGCTGATGCGGGGGATACGCAAGTACCTGCAGAAGCATCCGACGCTGAACCGGGGGCGGATGACCTGAGGGTTCGGATGGCTCCGGGCGCCGTTCGCTGTCGTGGCGGATTTCGCTACGCTCTATCCGCCCTACGGTAAAAGACCGGCAAGGAATAAACGTAGGGCGGATAGAGCGCAGCGAAATCCGCCATCCCGCTCCGCAAACCTTATAGCTGCACTCCCGACTTCCGCGCCCTCAACTTCCTGCCGAACCTCACCAACGCCGCCAGTGCCACCGGCCCGGCCGCCGCGGCCACGCCGACCAGGACGATGGTGTTCAGGTGGTCGCGGATGATCGGAATGTTGCCGAAGTAGTAGCCCGCCATCACCAGCGTCACGACCCACAACAACGCGCCGGTCACGTTGAACAGCTGGAAGCGGCCGAAGCTCATCGCCGAGACACCGGCCACGAATGGCGCGAAGGTGCGGATCACCGGCAGCCAGCGCGCGATCACGATGGTCTTGCCGCCATGCGATTCGAAAAAGGCATGTGTTTTTTCCAGCGCGGCGCGGTCGATCCAGCGATAGTCGTGCGTGAACACGCGGGTGCCGATCGCTCGGCCGATCAGGTAGTTGACGGTATTGCCCGTGATCGCGGCCACCACCAGCAGCGTGATCAGCAGCGGCGCGTTCATCATGCCGCTGGCGCAGAAGGCGCCGGCGATGAACAGCAGCGTATCTCCCGGCAGGAACGGAAAGACCACGAGGCCGGTTTCGGCGAACACGATGGCGAACAGCACCGCATAGACCAGCGGCCCGTAGACCGCGAGCAAGCTGCCGAGCGATTTGTCGACATGAAGAACGAGATCGAGCAGTTGCGTCAATTCCATGGGGCGGATGCGGGGTCGGTGTACAAAAGCGCCGATCATACACGCAGACCCGGGGCGGGATCCTGCGGAATAACCGCAAGTTGGCTCGGTATAATCGCGAAATGAACCACCCGCCGAGCGTACCGCGCGTCATCCGCCAGCTCCCCGACCAGCTGGTATCCCAGATCGCCGCCGGCGAGGTCATCGAGCGGCCGTCGGCCGTGGTCAAGGAACTGCTGGAAAACGCGCTCGACGCCGGCGCGGACCAGCTGACGGTCAGGCTGGAGGCCGGCGGGGTGAAGCGGATCGCGGTCGTCGACAACGGCTGCGGCATTGCGCCGGATCAGATGCCGCTGGCGCTGATGCGCCATGCGACCTCCAAGATCGCCAGCCGGCACGACCTCGAGAACGTCACCACGCTCGGCTTTCGTGGCGAGGCGCTGGCCTCGATCGCGTCGGTCGCGCAGCTTGCGCTGACCTCGCGCACCGCGGACGCGGCGCATGCGTGGCAGGTGCAGGGCCATGACCCGCTGTCGCCCAGCCCCGCCTCCGGCGCGCAGGGAACCACGATCGACGTGCAGGATCTGTATTTCAACACGCCGGCCCGCCGCAAGTTCCTCAAATCGGAGCAGACCGAGTACGGCCACTGCGTGGAGGTCGTGCGCCGCATTGCGCTGGCGCGACCCGACGTGCGCTTCACCGTCACGCACAACGGCAAGACCACCGAGTACTGGCAGGAGAGTGGCCCGGGCCAGCGCAGCGCGCAAATCCTAGGCGACGAGTTCGCCGTCGCGAGGCTCCCGCTGGAAGAAGCCGCCGGCCCGCTGCGCCTGCACGGCTTCGTCGGCCTGCCGACCGCCGCCCGCGCGCGCGCGGACTCGCAATATTTTTATGTCAATGGCCGCTTCGTGCGCGACAAGCTGCTCACGCATGCGGTGCGGGCCGCCTACCAGGACGTACTGCACGGCGACCGCTTCCCGTCCTATGTGCTGCAGCTCGACCTCGACCCGGCTCTGGTCGACGTGAATGTCCACCCGTCGAAAATCGAGGTGCGCTTTCGCGACAGCCGCGCGGTCCACCAGTTCGTGTTCCATGCGGTCAGCCGCGCGCTGGCGCGCACCTCGGCCACCGCGCAGGGCGAGGTGCCGGCACCGGCGGCCGGTCTGTCTGCTGGTCTGTCTGCTGGCCTGTCAGCCGCACCGTCCGCCGCCCTGCCGTGGATCGCCATGCCGCGGCACCAGGCCTCGTTCGGCGTTGCGCAGGAACGGGCCGCCTACGGCGCGATGTTCGCCGACAGCCTGCGCTCGGACATGCCGGCACAGCCGGTCCCGGGCACTGCGCCCGCACTGTTTGCATCCGGGCCGGCCGCCGCCGTACCTGCCGACGACGATGCCTTCCCGCTCGGCTTTGCGCTGGCGCAGGTGCATGGCATCTATGTGCTGGCGCAAAACCGCGCCGGGCTGGTGCTGGTCGACATGCATGCCGCGCATGAGCGCATCTTGTACGAGCAGTTCAAACAGGCGCTGGCTTCGGACGCGGTTCACCTGCAGACCCTGCTGATTCCGGTCACCTTCCATGCCGACCCGGTCGAAGTCGGCACGGCCGACGAGCATGCGGACACGCTGTTCACGCTCGGATTCGACATCGCGGCGGTGTCGCCGACGACGCTGGCAGTGCGCGCCATTCCCGCGCTGCTGAAGAACAGCGACGCGCAGGCGCTGGCGCGCGACGTGCTGCGCGACCTGCGCGAGTTCGGCGGCTCGCGCGTGCTGGTCGAGCGCCGCAACGAACTGCTCGGCACCCTCGCCTGCCACACGGCCGTGCGCGCGAACCGGCAGCTGACCGTGCCCGAGATGAACGCGCTGCTGCGGCAAATGGAAGCGACCGAGCGTTCCGACCAGTGCAACCACGGCCGACCGACGTGGGTGCAGCTCGCGCTGCCCGACCTCGACCGGCTTTTCCTGCGCGGACAATGAGCAACCGCATTCTTCCCCGTCCCCAGTTCGCCGGCGCGCCGCTGTTTGTGCTGATCGCCGCAATGCTGATGATGCAGCCGCTGTCGACCGACCTGTACCTGGCCTCGCTGCCCAGCCTCGTGGCCGGCTTCGGCGTGCCAGTCGCCACCGTGCAGCTGACGCTGTCGCTGTTCGTGATTGGCTTTGGCGGCGCGCAACTGGTCGTCGGCCCCTTGTCCGACCGCCACGGCCGGCGGCCGGTGCTGCTGGCCGGCCTCGGGCTGTACGTGGCCGCAACTGCGCTGTGCGGACTATCGCAGTCGATCGCGCTGCTGATCGCCGCGCGCTTCCTGCAGGCGCTCGGCTGCTGCGCGGCGGTGATGGTGGCGCGCGCCATCGTGCGCGATGCCTACGAACCGCAGGACAGCGCGCGGCTGCTCGCGCGCGCCAGCACCTGGGTGTCGCTCGCGCCACTGCTCGGGCCGGTGCTCGGCTCCTACCTGCAGGTGGCCTTCGGCTGGCGTGCCGCGTTTGCCGCGCTCGGCGTGTTCTCGGCCTGCGTGATGGCGGCCTGCATCCTGCACCTGCCGGAAACCAACGAGCACAAGAACCCACAGGCGACCAACCTGCGCGGGCTGGCCGCCAACTACCGGCTGGTGCTGGGCTCGCGCGAGTTCTGGCTCAACGTGATGCCGGGAGCGCTCTCCTACGGCGGCATCTTCATGTTCATTTCCGGCTCGAGCTTCGTGCTGATCAAGGTGCTGGGCGTGCCGACGCAGTGGTTCGGCTACTGCTTCGCGCTCGGCGTGTCCGGCTACATGGGCGGCACGCTGGTCTGCCGCCGGCTGCTCAAGGCGCTCGCGCCGGAACAGGTGCTGCGCATCGGCACCGCCTGCTCGCTGATGGCCGGCCTCTACTTTCTGGCCGCGACGCTGCTCGGGCTCTGGCACTGGGCGGTGGTGGTGCTGGCAATGTTCCTCGCGATGGCCGCGCACGGCATCAACTTCCCGGTCTCGCAGGCCGGCGCCGTCTCGCCGTTCGCGCGGCAGGCCGGCACTGCCGCCGGACTGATGGGCGCGGTGATGATGGCATTCGCCTTCGTTATCGGCAGCATCGTCGGCGCCACCCACAACGGCACGCTGTACCCGCTGGCCATCCTGGCGGCGGTGCTGGGCACGCTCAATTTCCTGTCGGTGCGTCTGATCGCGAAGCGTCCGGTGGCGGCATGAACAAGCCGCTGGCGGTGGCGATCATGGGCCCGACGGCGTCCGGCAAGACGGCGGCCGCCCTGGCCATTGCGGCGGCCATTCCGGCGGAGATCGTGTCGGTCGACTCCGCGCTCGTTTACCGTGGGATGGACATCGGCACCGCGAAGCCGACGGCGGACGAACGGGCGGCCGTGCCGCATCACCTGATCGACATCCTCGATCCGTCGCAAGCCTACTCGGTGCGGCAGTTTCGCGACGATGCACTGCGCGTAGTAGGCGAGATTCTGGCGCGCGGCCGGCTGCCACTGCTGGTCGGCGGTACCATGCTGTATTTCAAGGGGCTGCGCGACGGCCTCGACGAGCTTCCGCAAGCCGACCCGGCGCTGCGCGCGCAACTCGACATGGAGATCGCGCGCCACGGCGTGACGGCGCTGCATGCGCGATTGTGCGAACTGGACCCACCCACCGGCGCGCGGCTGAAACCGACCGACACGCAACGGATACAGCGCGCGATGGAAATCATCCTGCTGACCGGGCAGCCGATGTCGGCACTGCTGGCGCAGGCCGCGCCGCCGGAACTGCCGTTCACGCTACTGCCGGTCGCGCTCGAGCCGTCCGAGCGCAGCGTGCTGCATGCGCGGATCGCCGAGCGCTTCGACCGGATGCTGGCCGCTCGTCCGGGGCTGCTCGATGAAGTGGCGGCGCTGCGCGCGCGCTCCGACCTGCACCCCGGCCTGCCGTCCATCCGCTGCGTCGGCTACCGGCAGGCGTGGGAATATCTCGACGGCCGGATCACGCGCGACCAGCTACGCGAGCAGGGCATCGCCGCCACGCGCCAGCTGGCCAAACGGCAGCTGACCTGGCTGCGGAGCATGGACGACCGCATCACCATCGATTGCCTTGCGCACGACTCCACCGGGCAGATTGTCGAACAGATACGATCCCTCGTCGATTGACAGTCAAAGACTTTCCAAACATAATATCGGGCTTCGTGGTGATATAGCTCAGTTGGTTAGAGCACAGCACTCATAATGCTGGGGTCGGTGGTTCAAGTCCACCTATCACCACCAGAAACAGCAAGCCGCGGGTTCTTCCGAACCCGCGGCTTTTTTCATTGGCGCCGTCCGAATTCGCGCGGACGCTCCCCGACCGGGACGAAGTATTCTTTCATCAATGGGTCCCTGCCACCGGCGCATCTTCGTCAGATCGTCGATCCGTAGGCCAACCCATGTGCCGACACCCCCCCCACCTCTGGCCGCTCCGGCCTTGTCTTGCCGTGCTGTCCGGCGTGCTGGCGCTGGCATTCTGCGATTCCGGCCCGGCCAGCTTCAACGACTGCATGCTGGCGGCATCGCGCGAATCGAAGAATGATCGTCAGTTCCGCAAACTCGCCGATACCTGCAAGGTCGAATTCAGCGGTCGTTGAGCGCTACAGTCTCATCGCTCCGGATGGGCAGGCGGTTCCACCTGCTATAATTTTTTGCATTCCTGCTGCGCCCGTGCGTCGGTTCGTCCGGCCTCCCCCGCCAGCGCACACCGCGTTCCTGCCCTCCGACGGGCATCTACGACCTCACATGCAAAAGAAGTTATTCATCAAAACCTTCGGCTGTCAGATGAACGAGTACGACTCGGACAAGATGGCCGACGTGCTCGGCGTCGCCGACGACATCGTGCGCACCGACACGCCGGAGGATGCGGACATCATTCTCTTCAACACCTGCTCGGTGCGCGAGAAGGCGCAGGAGAAAGTGTTCTCCGACCTCGGCCGCGTGCGCGAGCTCAAGCAGAAGAATCCGGATCTCGTGATCGGCGTCGGCGGCTGCGTCGCCTCGCAGGAGGGCAAGGCCATCGTCCAGCGCGCGCCATATGTCGACGTGGTATTCGGCCCGCAGACCCTGCACCGGCTGCCCGACCTGCTGCAGCGCCGGCGCGACAGCGGCAAGCCGCAGGTCGATATCAGCTTTCCCGAGATCGAGAAGTTCGACCATCTGCCGCCGGCCCGGGTCGAGGGCGCAAGCGCGTTCGTGTCGATCATGGAAGGCTGCAGCAAGTACTGCAGCTACTGCGTGGTACCGTACACGCGCGGCGAGGAGGTGTCGCGCCGCTTCGACGATGTGCTGACCGAAGTCGCGCACCTCGCCGCACAGGGCGTGCGCGAGGTCACGCTGCTGGGCCAGAACGTCAACGCCTATCGCGGCGCGATGGCCGACGGCGAGACGGCCGATTTCGGGCTGCTGATCGAGTACATCGCCGAGTTCGACGGCATCGAGCGCATCCGCTACGTGACCAGCCATCCGAAGGAATTCACGCAGCGCCTGATCGACACCTATGCGAAGGTGCCGAAACTGGTGAACCACCTGTACCTGCCGGCGCAGCACGGCTCGGACAAGGTGCTGGCCGCGATGAAGCGCGGCTACACGGTTCTCGAGTACAAGTCCATCATCCGCCGACTGCGCGAGGTGCGGCCGGACATCACGATCTCGTCGGACTTCATCGTCGGCTTCCCCGGCGAGGACGAGCGCGATTTCGAACAGCTGATGAAGCTGGTGGACGACATCGGCTACGACAACAGCTTCTCCTTCATCTTCAGCCCGCGCCCCGGCACGCCGGCGGCCAACCTGCAGGACGACACGCCGCACGAGGCCAAGCTGGCGCGCCTGCAGCAGCTGCAGAAAGTCATTGCCGACAACACGCGCCGCATTTCCGACGCGATGGTGGGCAGCGTGCAGCGCGTGCTGGTCGAGGGGCCGTCGAAGCGCGACCAGCAGGAGTTGCAGGGGCGCACGGAAAACAACCGCGTCGTGAACTTCGACGGCGGCCCGCACGCCCAACGCCTGATCGGCCAGTTCGTCGATATCAGCATTGCCGACAGCCACCCGTTCTCGCTCCGCGGCGAGATTCTGATCCGACAGTAAGCAGACACTG
>JAMNXS010000085.1 GCA_023653025.1 Burkholderiaceae bacterium | reverse complement strand
TCCTGCGCTCAGCGTCGCGCGGGCAGGATGCTTCCCGTGCATGCGCCGAAGCCGATGCGCGCCGCACCCGGCGCCTCGCACCAGCCGCGCAAGGTGACGCGGTCGCCATCTTCAAGGAAGGTGCGCTGCTCGCCGTTGGGTAGCGCGATTGGCTGCTTGCCGCCTTGCGTGAGCTCGATGAGTGCGCCGGCCTGGTCGAGGCTCGGGCCCGACAGAGTGCCGCTGCCGAACAGGTCGCCCGGCTGCAGGTTGCAGCCATTGACCGTGTGATGCGTGACCATCTGCGCGATCGTCCAATACGCGTGGCGGTAGCTGGTCGTGCAGATCATGTGGCCGGTCTGGCCGGCCTCGCGCATCATGGCCGTCTGCAGCTCCACAGCGAGGCGGATGTCGAACGCGCCGGCCTGCCGGTTGTGCGCGCTGTCCAGATACGGCAGCGGCTGTGGGTCGCCCTCTGGCCGCGTGAACGCTACGCGGTAGGGTGCCAGCGCTTCCAGCGTGACGATCCACGGCGAGATCGAGGTCGCAAAATTCTTTGCGAGGAAAGGACCGAGCGGCTGGTATTCCCAGCCCTGGATGTCGCGCGCCGACCAGTCGTTCAGCAGGCACAGGCCGAACACCTGCTGCTCGGCCTCGGCGATCGGCACCGGTTCGCCGAGCGCGTTGCCGCTACCAATGAAAATGCCGAGCTCGAGCTCGATGTCGAGCCGCTTGCTGGGGCCGACCGTCGGCTGCGCCGCTCCGGGCGGCATCAGCTGGCCATGCGGCCGATGAAAGTCCTGTCCCGACACCACGATGCTCGACGCGCGGCCGTGATACCCGATCGGTATCCACTGGTAGTTCGGCAGCAGCGGATTATCGGGCCGGAACAGCTTGCCGATATTGGTCGCGTGATGGATCGATGTGTAGAAATCGGTGTAGTCGCCAATCTGCGCGGGCAGTGCGTAGTCGACGTCGAGCATCGGCACGAGGCAAGCCGCCATGGCTTGCTGCTGCGGCGAGCCGTCGCGCAGCGCGCGCGACAGCGCAAGGCGCAGGGCGCTCCAGGCCGATGGGCCCATCGCCATCAAGGCATTCAGCGTGGAGGCCGACGCAGCCTGCGCTACGGCAGCAGCCTCGCCATCGAACAGGCTGCGCTGCGCGACGGCCGCGAGATCGATCACCTGGTCGCCGATCGCTACTCCGCCCCGGAAGGCTTCATCGGAGCCTGCGCGGCGGAAGATCGCGAACGGCAGGTTCTGGATCGGGAAGTCGGTGCCTTGTGCGTTGGCAGAGGCGAGCCAGCTGGTCAGGGTGGGGCTATTGGTTTCGTTCAGGAGGGTCATCGTTGTCAGGGGTTGATGGCGGGTTTCGCTACGCTCTACCCGCCCTACGTCCCGAGGTATCCGTAGGGCGGGTAGAGTGCAGCGAAACCCGCCGTCCGTCAGATCATCACATCACATCACATCATCATTCAGACCGCGCCGCGCTCCCATCATGCATCCACGCCGCATGCTTGGGCGCCTGCTTCGTCTTGCTCCATTCGTCGAGCATTGCCCACTTCACGTCGTCGAGCCTGGCATGCATTTCCGGCGTACCGCAGTCATAGGCCAGCTCGAGCCGGTGCCCGTTCGGATCGAAGAAGTAGATGCTCTGGAAGATCGTATGATCGGTCGGGCCGATGACGTCGATGCCGGCGGCTCGCAGCTTCGCCTTGGTGGCCAGCAGCGTGTCCATCGAATCGACTTTCAGCGCCAGGTGCTGCACCCACGACGGCGTGTTGCGGTCGCGGTCCATCGCCGGCTGCGTCGGCAGTTCGAAGAAAGCGAGGATGTTGCCGTTACCGGCGTCAAGGAAGACGTGCATGTACGGATCCGGCGCTTTCGTCGATGGCACTTCGTTCTCGGCAATGGCCAGCACGAACTTCATGCCGAGGTGCTTCACGTACCAATCGACGGTTTCCTTCGCATCCTTGCAGCGGTATGCGACATGGTGGATTTGCTGTACCAGCATGATGTTCTCCGTGGATCAGTCGGTGCTGACGCCGGCGCGTGCCAGCGCCATTGCCTCGCGCAGCACCGCGATGTCACCGATGTGGTTGGACAGGATCAGGATCAGTTGCGCATTGACCTGCGCGCTCTGCTCGTCGGACAGGCCGCGATGCGTGTCGATCAGCATCTGGTAAAAATCGTCGCCCGGCGAGAAGTCGCGGAAATAGCGCCTGCCCGGCTCGTGGAAATTCGGTTCGGTGTTCAGCGGCATGGCGTCAGGCCTCGGCAAAATTGGCGGTGGCGCGCGCGACCGCGGCGACCACGCGCGAGACTTCGGTTTCTCGCCAGCGCGCGGCCACATGCTGGTCGGGGCGCACGAGGTACAGCGTGCCCGGCTGCGCGTCGTAGCGCGCAAACGCGAGGCCTTCGGCATCGATGACCGTCTTCAGCCGGTTCGCCCTGCCCGTGCGCGCGATGACCAGCGGCTCGACCGGTATCGCCGCATCCATCAGCCCCAGCAGCTGGCGCTGCATGCCGTCGGGCAGGCTTGACGCATCGTCGCAGAAAACCAGCACCTGAAAGCGGCCGCCGGTCTGGTCGACCAGCCAGCCGGGCTGGCCGGCCAGGGTCACCGGCGCATCGTCGAGCGGCGCGCCGGGCACCATGTCGCCGGCGAAGGGCTCGCTGTCCGGCGTGTTCAGCGGCGAATTCGTCAGAAAACTCGGCACCGACAGCCGGCCCGAATTGACCAGCTTGCGCGCGAACGGCAGCGTGCGCGACAGTTCGAGCACCGCGTTGCGGAAAGTCTTGCTGACGGCGCCCTTGGGCGTGATGAAGTCGGTCGAGCGCGTGGAGTTGAGAATGTTCTCGTCGGCGGCCTCGCCGCGCTCGTCGGTATAGGTATCCAGCAGGCGGGCCGGCGCGCGGCCGTCCATCACCAGCTTCAGCTTCCAGATCAGGTTGTCGGCGTCCTGCACGCCGGAATTCGCGCCGCGCGCGCCGAATGGCGACACCTGATGCGCGGCATCGCCAGCGAACAGGCAGCGGCCGTGGCGGAAGTCGCTCATGCGCCGGCACTGGAAGGTGTAGACGCTGACCCATTCGAGCGTGAACTCGCGCCCGTCGCCCAGCATGGCCTGGATGCGCGGGATGACCTTCTCCGGCTTCTTTTCTTCTTCGGGATCGACATCCCAGCCGAGCTGGAAGTCGATGCGGTACACGTCGTCGGCCTCGCGGTGCAGCAGCACCGACTGGTTCGGATGAAAGGGGGGGTCGAACCAGAACCAGCGCTCGGCGGGAAAGTCGGCCTTCATCAGCACGTCGGCGATCAGGAAGCGGTCCTGGAACACCTTGCCGTCGATATCGAGGCCGAGCATCGTGCGCACCGGGCTGCGCGCGCCGTCGCAGACGATCAGCCAGTCGGCCTCGAGCGCATAGCTGCCGTCCGGCGTCTCGACCTGCAGCCGCACATGGTCGTCATGCGGCTGCACGGCCGTCACCTTGTTCTTCCAACGGATCTGCACGCCTGCGGCCAGCGCGCGCTGCACCATGTAGTCTTCGAGATAGTACTGCTGCAGGTTGACCATGCCCGGGCGCTTGAAGCCGGGCTGCGGGCGCAGGTTGAAATTGAACACCTCGTCATTGCGGAGGAAGGTGCGGCCGACGTCCCAGCCCACGCCCTTGGCGACCACCGGGTCGCCGCAGCCGAGTCGGTCGAGCACGTCGAGCGTGCGCTTCGCGTAGCAGAGGCCGCGCGAGCCGACCGATACCGTGTCGTCGTCGTCGAGCAGCAGCACCGGGATGCCGTGCTGAGCTGCATCGATCGACGCGGCAAGTCCGACCGGGCCGCAGCCGATGACGATCAGCGGGTGGCGCGGTACCACCCCGCCTTGCAGTCCGGGCGGCGGGGTGTAGGGAAATTTGCGGTAGGTGTAGGTCTGGTGCATGGTTGTGCCGTTCGGGTGGCATGTACGGGATGGATGGGCGTGGCGGATTTCGCTACGCTCTATCCGCCCTACGTTCGAATCACTTTAACGTCCGTAGGGCGGATAGAGCCGAAGGCGAAATCCGCCATGCAAACACGCTCAATCCTGCAACGCGTGCCACATCTCCTTGTCGCGCTCGGCCGTCCAGATGCGCGGATGCTTGATGCCCTTCGCCTCATCGACAGCGCGTGTGACGTCGAACGGCAGACAATGTTCGTAGATGAACACATGGCCGAATTTGTGGTCCATCTTGCTGCGCGTGTGCTGCATCGCGCCTTTCAGGTCCAGCCCCTGCGCCACCGCTTCCTTCGCCGACGACAGCAGCGTGCTGACGAAGTCCTTCGTGTAATCGAGGCCGGCGTTCACTTCGGCCGGGTTCAGCAGCGCCGGGCCGCGGCCGGGCACCAGCTTGTCGGCGCCCATCGCGCGCAGCGTCTCCAGCGTCTGCGGCCACTCTTCGAGCTGTGCGTCGCCGGTGTAGGCGGCGGCGTCGTACTCGACCAGGTCGCCCGAGAACAGCACCTTTTGCGACGGGATCCAGACGATGGTGTCGCCCTTGGTGTGGCCCATGCCGACATGCATGATCTTCACCTCGAGCTTGCCCATGAAGAGCGTCATCTCCCTCTCGAACACCAGCGTCGGCCAGGTCAGGCCGGGCACGGTCTCGACGCCCGCGAACAGGCGCGGGAAGCGGTCGATCTCGGAATGCATGTCCTGCTCGCCGCGCTCGACGATCATCTCGTACGTGCCGCGCGACGCGATCACCTGCTGCGCGCCTTCGTTGAAGTAGGCCGACGCACCCAGCACGCGCACCGCGTGGTAGTGCGTGAGCGTGACGTACTTGATCGGCAGGTCGGTGATGGCGCGGATGTGCTTGATCAGCGATTGCGCCATCGCCGGCGTGGCGGTGGTGTCGATCACCATCACCGAGTCATCGCCGATGATCACGCCCGAGTTCGGATCGCCTTCGGCGGTGTAGGCGTAGGCGTTGTCGGACAGCTTGATGAAACTGGTCTTTTTTTCCTGCAGGTCGCCCTGCGAGGCGAATTTCTTGTCGGTCATGGGTTCTCTCTGTTCAGCATGGCGGATTTCGCTGCGCTCTATCCGCCCTACAGTGCATGGAAAGACCGTAGGGCGGATAGAGCGCAGCGAAATCCGCCGTTCTCGGTTGCGCGAAATCCGCCGTTTCCGGCCCCGTAAAATCCACCCAAGCATACCCCTCAAATTCACATAGGGTCAACCAATTCAACAATAACAAACCGTTTACATCCGTTGAAGCCCTACGTAAACTCGCTCAACACTCGTTGAATCGCATTCCCATGGAAGAAAAAAGCCGTCGCGGCATACAGTCGATCGAAATCGGCGGCCGCCTGCTGACCGCGCTGGTCGAGGCCGGCGCGCCGATGAGCCTGGGCGAACTGGCGAAAAAAGCCGGCATGCCGTCGGCCAAGGCGCATCCGTATCTGGTGAGTTTCGGCAGTTTCGGCCTGATCGAGCAAAACCCGCTGACCGGGCGCTACGAGCTTGGGCCGTTCGCGCTGCAGCTTGGCCTGATCAGCTTGCACCTGCTCGATCCGGTGCGGATCGCGATTCCGGCCATCACGCAGCTGGCGGCCGACATCGACCAGACCGTCGGCCTGTCGGTGCTCGGCAACCAGGGCCCGACGATCATCTACATCAGCGAATCGAGCTACCCGATCCACGTGAACATGCGCACTGGCACGGTCATGTCGATCCAGACCACCGCGACCGGGCGCGTGTTTGCGGCTTTCCTGCCGCCGAAGCAGGTCGAGCGGATGATCGAGCTGGAGCGCAACAGCGGCGTGGCCGCCCAGTTCGGCGTACCGGACATCCGGGCCGACAAGCTGGAGAAGCTGCTGGCCGAGGTGCGCAAGCGCGGGATGGCGCGCGTGCAGGGCGAACCCATCCCCGGCATCAATGCGATGTGCGCGCCAGTGTTCGAGCACAGCGGCGCGATCCGGCTCGGCATCACCGCCATCGGCCCGGCCGGAAGTTTCGACGTCGGCTGGGACGGCGCAGCGGCGTCAAGGATCCGCGACTGCGCCGATCAGGTCTCGGCGCGGCTGGGCTTCCGCGCGGTGGCCTAGCCTTTTCTTCGGCGGGCGATCAGTTCGCGCGCAGGTTCGGATGCATGTCGTCGAGCATTTTCGCGCCATGCTCAAGCACAAAATAACGGAAGGCTTCGGCCGCCGGCGACGGGTTGCCGCGGTTGAGCGCCACCACGTGCCACGCGCGCGCAATCGGCGTCTCGTCGATGTCGAGCACAGCCAGCTTGCCGTGCGTGAGTTCGAGCCCGACCGTGTGCAGCGACACGAACGAGATGCCCAGATTGGCCATCACCGCCTGCTTGATGCTCTCGTTGGACGGCATCTCCATCGACACGCGCGGCGCCAGCCCGCGATCCTTCAGGAAGCGCTCCATGATCGCGCGCGTGCCCGAGCCGGGTTCGCGCGATATCAGTTCGAGCTGGTTCAGCACGGCCGGCGCGATCCCCTGTTCGCGCGCCAGCGGGTGGTCGGGACATGCGATGAATGCATGCGGGTGGGCGGCGAAGGCTTCGATCCGCGTGTCCATGTCGGCCGGCGTGCGCCCCATGACCGCTAGATCGATGTCGCCGTCGCGCAGCAGCGCCACCATCTGGTCGCGGTTGCGTACCTCGAGCTTGATCTGCAGGCCGAAATGCTCTTGCTTGAAGCGCGCGAGCAATTGCGGCAGGAAGTATTTTGCCGTGCTGACCAGCCCGATCTTCAGCAGCCCTCCGTCGTTGCCGCGCAGCTTGGACAGCATCACCTCGGCATCGCGCAGGTTGGCGGCTACGCGCTTGGCATAGACGAGAAAGTATTCGCCGGCGGTCGTCAGTTCGACCCGGCGGCCGACGCGGGCGAATAGCTCGATGTCGAGGTCGCTCTCGAGTTCCTTGATCTGCATCGATACCGCCGGCGCGGTCAGGCTCAGCTCGGCGGCCGCTTTGCTGAAGCTGGCATGACGGGCCGCACTGAGGAATACGCGAAGTTGGCGCATGCTCAGGTTTCTCAGCAGTTTCAGATTCTTCATCGAGCCTCACCCGTAAGAAAAGCTGAACCGAAAGGAAATATTAGGTGAATATACCTTAAGTGACGAAAAACCTACATTGCGGTCACAGCTTGAACTAAAGAGTTCAAAAACTCCGGTTCAGAGACCCGCAAGGAGACTGCGATGCACCCCACCGTCGAAGGCCGCACACCCGGCAGCATGGTGCGCCACCCGCGCGCCCGTGCGGCGTCGCGCTGACAGGCGAGGGTACGCATGCACCCGGGCCGCACCACGCTGTCGAAATTCCTGATCCAGCAGCTGAAGGGAACGCCGGAGCAGAACGACCTTGCCGCGCTGCTGGTGGACATGGCCGCCTGCGTGAAGGCGATCTCGGCCATGACGGCCCGCGGCGCGCTGGGCGGCATGGCCGGCCATCCCGCCACTGCACCGGCGCCGGGCCAGACGCCAAAGCAGCTCGTGCGCCTGTCGGGCGAGATTTTCTGCCATGCCCTGTCGGCCGGCGGGCTGGTGGCCGGCATCGCGACCGAGCAGCGGGACGAGCCGCTGGCAGTCGATCCGCAGGACGGCAGCGGGCGCTTCCTCGCGGTCGTCGATCCACTCGATGGCGCGTCCGGCATCGACGTCAATGGGGCGGTCGGCTCGATTTTTTCTGTGCTGCGCGCACCCGACGAGCCGCCGGCGGCATTGAACGACTATCTGCACCCGGGTCGCCGCCAGCTGGCCGCCGGCTATGCCATCTACGGCCCGGCGACGATGCTGGTGCTGACCGTGGGCAAGGGCACGCACGGCTTCACGCTCGACCGCGAGATCGGCAACTTCATCCTCACCCATCCGCAGATGCAGGTGCCGCCCGACAGCAGCGAGTTCGCCATCGACGCCAGCAACGAGCGCTTCTGGGAGGCGCCGGTGCAGCGCTATGTGGCCGAGTGCAAGGCCGGCAGGAACGACGTGCGCGGGCGCGATTTCAACATGCGCTGGATCGCGTCGATGGTGGCCGAGGTGCACCGCATTCTGATGCGCGGCGGCGTGGTCCTGTATCCGCGCGACCTGAAAGACCCGGCGCTGCCGGACCGGCTGCGGCTACTGGCCGAGGCCAATCCTATGAGCTTCGTGGTCGAGCAGGCGGGCGGCTTCGGATCGACCGGGCGCGCGCGCATCCTCGACCTCGAGCCCGGCGCGATCCACCAGCGCGTGCCGGTGATCCTCGGCTCAAGAAATGAGGTCGAGCGCATCGAGCGCTACCACCGCGAGCATGACAGCGGAACCGACGAGCAATACACGTCGCCGCTGTTTCAGGAGCGGTCGCTGTTCGCCAGGTGAGTCGTCGCGTTCGCGCGCCCTGTTTTCCGATCGTTATTCCATCAAGGTACCGGAGCCCGCATGTCCGTGAAACACCCGATCGTCGCCATCACCGGCTCTTCCGGCTCCGGCACCACGACGGTCATGAAGAGCTTCCAGCACATCTTCCGCCGCGAGGGCATTCGGGCGCAGATCCTCGAGGGCGACTCGATGCACCGCTTCGACCGCATCGCCATGCGCGAGGAACTGGTGCGCCAGCAGGAGAGCGGCAACCCGTCGTTCAGCCACTTCAGCCCCGAGGCCAACCTGCTCGCGGAGCTGGCCGAGATCTTCCGCCAGTTCGGCGAGAGCGGCACCGGCCGCGTGCGCAAGTACATCCATGACGATGCCGAGGCGGCCGAGCTCGGCCAGCCGCCCGGCAGGTTTACGCCGTGGCGCGACATGGACGAGGGTGCCGAGATGCTGTTTTACGAGGGCCTGCACGGCGGCTATGTCGGCGACGGCGCCGATGTCGCAACGCATGTTGACCTGCTGGTGGGCGTGGTGCCGATCATCAACCTCGAGTGGATACAGAAGCTGCACCGCGACCAGAACATGCGCGGCTACTCGCAGGAGGCGACGCTCGACACCATCCTGCGCCGCATGCCCGACTACACGCGGCATATCTGCCCGCAGTTCTCGCGCACGCATGTCAATTTCCAGCGCGTGCCGACGGTCGATACCTCGAACCCGTTCATCGCCAAGGACATACCGAGCGCCGACGAGAGCATGGTGGTGATCCGCTTCGCCAACCCGAAGGGCATCGATTTCCCCTACCTGCTCTCGATGATCGAGCGCTCGTGGATGACGCGCCCGAATACCTTCGTCATCCCGGGCGGGAAGATGGGGCTGGCGCTGCAGCTGATTTTCACGCCGATGATTCTGCGCCTGATGGATCGCAAACGCAGGGCCTGAACCGGAGAACGCGATGGCCAACGTCCTGAACGACCCCGATCGAACGCTGCGCGGCTGCTCCGGCCCGCCGCGTCGTTTCCGGCCGCTGTGGTGATCGTTCCCGGGCGCCATCGCTGCGTGCTGTTCGACGTCGACGGCACGATCGCCGAGACCGAGCGGCACGGCCACCTGCCGGCGTTCAATCGCGCACTGGCCGAGGCCGGCCTGCCGTGGCACTGGAGCCGCGACGACTACCGCCGGCTGCTGAAGACAACCGGCGGCTACGAGCGCCTGCTGCACTATGCCGAGGAGGCGGGCGACGACCCCGATTCGATGGCCGAGCTGCTCCGGCATGTGCACCAGGCCAAGAACCGGCATTACGTCGAGCTGCTTGCCGCCGGCGCGGTGCCGCCGCGCGCTGGCCTGCGCGAGCTGATCCTCGCGCTGGCCGCCAACGACATCGCATGGGGCGTGGTCAGCACGACCTGCCGCGCTAACTGGCGGGCCTTGTGGACGCATACGCTGATGCCGCTGCAGCTGCCGCCGCCGGCGGTCGTCGTCTGCGGCGAGGACGTGTCTGCGAAAAAGCCCGATCCGGAGGCCTACCTGATCGCCCTCCAGCGGCTGGACCAGCCTAGCTCGCGCTGCTGCGTCATCGAGGATTCGCGCAACGGCATGCTCGCCGCGCGGCTGGCGGGGCTCGAGGTAGCCATCGTCCGCAGCGAGTTTTTTGCCGACGAGCGCTTCGACCAGGCGCGGGTGGTGGTGGATGAGTTGACAGCGCTGGTGCCGGCGGTGGAACGGGTGTAGCAGGTTCGGTG